>NZ_JWMC01000105.1:0-54806 GCF_000812405.1 Pseudomonas sp. PI1 | reverse complement strand
GAGGCCGAACGTTACCGACGACGGCAGGAGCGAATACGCGAGATCAACCTGCGTCAGGGGCAGCTGTTAATAGCATGAGGCGTGCCGGACAGTAGTGCGCGTTCGCGGGAATGACGGGGTGAGATAGGTGTTTCAGGATAACTCTGGATTCTCCCTTCGCTGAGGACAGCCCCCTCTCCCTTCAGGGAGAGGGTTGGGGAGAGGGCGCTCTTGAAGCCAGCGCCTACGCCACCGGCAAACCCCGTTCGCGAGCAAGCTCGCTCCTACAGTCATGATGGCATCGGTGTATCGGCCAACGGCGTATAACCGCGAACGGTTATACGCCCTACGAACCTGCCGGCTGACACTGCGTTATCCACCCACGCCGAACAGCCCCCTCTCCCTCCGGGAGAGGGCTGGGGTGAGGGCAACGAACTCCACCAACACTCCGCTACCAAAACCTGTAACTCCGCTCCCCCTCCCTAACCCTCCCCCGCAAGCGGGAGAGGGGACTGTTCGGTGTGATGCTCAACCACGAACCCGCCTGAAATAGCCAATGGGCAACGGCGCATAACCGCGAACGGTTATGCGCCCTACGTTCTGGCGCGCTACCGCCGGATGCTCCGGGCCGGCCCCTCAGGACGGATGAGGCTGCGCCACGCCAACCGGCCGCTCGTCCGCCACCATGACGCGGTTGCGGCCGGCCTGCTTGGCCTGGTAGAGCAGGGCGTCGGCGGTCGCGAGCACCGCGCCGACGTCCGTCCGTCCCTCGCTGCTGAAGGCCACGCCCAGCGACAGGGTCACCCGCCCCACCTGCGGGAAGTCCGTGCGTTCCGTCGTCAGGCGGATGCGTTCGGCGACTTCCGCCGCCACGCCGAGCGAGGTGGCCGGCAGCAGCAGGATGAACTCCTCGCCGCCGGCGCGGCACGGCAGGTCGCCGCTGCGCGAGTTGCATCGCAGCACCTCGGCGAAGGCCTGCAGCACCTGGTCGCCGGCGGCATGGCCGAAGCTGTCGTTGACCTGCTTGAAATGGTCGATGTCCATGCTGATCACCGCGAAGGGCTCGCCGCGCGCCACCCAGCTCGCCAGGGTCGCCTCCAGCGCGCGTCGGTTCGCCAGGCCGGTCAGCGGGTCGCTCTGGGCCTGGCGGTTGAGCTGGCCGATGCGCTCCTGGGTCATCTGCCCGCCGATGATCAGCGCCCGACGGATGCGCCAGGCCTCGAAGTACCAGGCGCGCACCCCCTCGATGCGCTCGGTGTTGTCCAGCTGCGCCGCGTAGTCGGCCAGCCGGCGCAGGGGATGGCTGATCCGCGCGGCTATCCACCACAGCAGCGGGAAGCCGAGCAGGATCATCGGCACTATCCCCGCCAGCACCTGCAGCATCAGCGCGCGCACGGCGCCGAGGGTGACGCTCAGCGGCTGCTGCGAGACCACGCCCCAGCCGCTGTCCGGCACCGCCGCGTAGCCGGCGAGCATCTCCAGGCCCTCGTGATTGGTAACCTGCATGGCGCCGCTTTCGCCGCGCAGCGCGGCGTCCACCGCGGCGTTGACGCCGATCGTCTGGCCGATGCGCTCGCGCTCGGGGTGGTAGAGCAACTGGCGCTGCTCGTCCACCAGGTAGACGAAGGAGGTGTCCTTCTGGAAGTGCCGGCTGACGATGTGGTTCAGCGAATTGGCGCGGTTCAGATAGATGGTCCCGCCGACCAGGCCGAGGTAGTCGCCGCGGGCGTTCCACACCGGATGGGAGACAAACACCACCCGCTCGCCGGACTGCGAATGGAAGGCCGGGCTGATCATCGCCTGGCGCATTTCCAGGGGGCGCTTGGAGAGGATCTTGCGGCCATTGGCGCTGAGCCATTGGGGCAGGGCGCTGAGGATCCGCCCGGTCGCGTCGACGATGACCACTGTATTGAAGCTGCCGTCCTGGCGGGCCAGGCGTTCCACCTCGGCGCCGCGGACCGCCGCATCGGCGAAATCACGCCCGAGGACAGTCGCGCTATAGGCCAGGCGGTCCAGGGACGAGGCGAGGCTCTGGTTGATGCTCAGCGCAACCTTGGCCGCATAGGCCCGGTTGTGTTCCAGCGCACTGAGGACCAGCGTCTCCCGCTGGATCCGGTAGGTGGCGAACAGGTCGTTGGCCAGGGTCGCGATGGCCGCCAGGGAGGCGAACAGAAGGATCAAGGTGCGCAGGTTGAGCCTGGGCATGGGCCCCAAGGACATGGTGGATTCCGTCGATACTGTGGAGATCGCCGCGCCATCCACCCGGCCGGACATGCCTGGCGCGAGCGCGCTTTCGAGGGGCTCGACGCCGTGGCTGGAGGCGGGTGGATGGCAGACGCCAGGGCGCCATTATGGACAAGGCCGGGCGCCGCGCCGGGGGTATTGGCGGAGATTCAGGGGCGGGGGCTGTAAAGCAGGAAGATTCCGTCGGGAATATGGGACAGGTCGGTGGCGGCTGCCCCTTGCCCCGGCGATGCATGGCATCCGGCACCGGGGCGCAAGGGGCTTCAGGCGCGGCGGGCGGGCTGTTCGTCCTTGGCCACGCTGGCGCAGCAATGCAGCAGGGCATCGCGGATCATGAAGTTGACCAGGGTCGGGGAAACCCCCAACTCGCGGGCGATCTCCTTCTGCTGCACGCCGTGCAGGCGGTACATCTCGAAGGCGTAGCGAGTGCGCTCGGGCAGCTGGCTCAGGGCCTCGTCGATCTGTTCGAGGGTGTCGAAGTTGATGTGCAGGGTTTCCGGCGTGGCGCCGTAGGCCGCCTCGGCCTCCATCAGCTCCTGCGGCGCGCCGGTGTGGCGCTGCTCCAGCGCCTGCTTGCGGTAGTGGTCGATGGCCAGGTTGCGCACCACCTGGAACAGGTAGCTCATCTGCGCCTTCAGCGGAATGGAGGCGCCGGAGGCGTTCTGCAGGCGGAAGAAGGTGTCCTGCACCACGTCCTCGGCATGGGAACGGCAGCCGAGGAAGCGCGAGGCGAACTTGACCAGGATGGAACGATTCTCGATGAAGGTCGCGACCAACGGGGAGGCATAACGGGAGGTGGGCAGTTCATCCAGCATGAGAATCACCTAGCGGCAGTGTGGGTGGGCAAATCGCTAGTCAGGTACGCATCCAGCGAGCCGAGCCGGAAAGTATTTGAAATGAGAATCATTGTCAACAATTGTAAATGAATGTTCTTGCTGGCCGGAAAGCCCCGTGCAGACTGGCTTTGTGCCATCCGGGCGGGCTCGCCGGCCTAGCTGAGAACACTAATTATTTCGAATGATCGTCCGTACACCTCTGAGAGAACCGGCTGAAGGCCCAAGTGGGACTTTTCCGGTCGATGACCAGTCGCGGTTGCACTCAGCAGGAAATCCAAATGGACGCGTTCGAACATCCCTCCTCAATGGCCCAGGCCCTGCGCCAGCGTGCCGGCACCCAACCCGATCGGCTGGCCTTGCGCTTCCTGGCCGAAGACGGCGCCGGCGACCTGGTGCTCAGCTATGCCGAGCTGGACCGCCGCGCCCGCTGCATCGCCGCCGCCCTGCAGGCCCGGGCTGGGCAGGGCGAGCGCGCGGTGCTGCTGTTCCCCAGCGGCCCGGACTACGTCGCCGCCTTCTTCGGCTGCCTGTACGCCGGCATGGTCGCGGTGCCCGCCTACCCGCCGGAGTCGGCGCGCCGCCACCACCAGGAACGCCTGCTGTCGATCATCGACGACTGCGCGCCGCGCCTGGTGCTGACCCAGGCCGAACTGCGCGGGGCGTTGCTGGAAGGCTGCCCGGCGCTGTCCGGCGCCGCCGCGCCGCAGCTGCTGTGCGTCGACGAACTGGACCTGGCCGGCGCCGAGGCCTGGGTGGAAACCGAGGTCCGCCCCGAACACATCGCCTTCCTGCAGTACACCTCCGGCTCCACCGCGCTGCCCAAGGGCGTGCAGGTCAGCCACGGCAACCTGGTGGCCAACGAGCGGCTGATCCGCGGCGGCTTCGGCATCGGCGCCGACGATGTGATCGTCAGCTGGCTGCCGCTGTACCACGACATGGGCCTGATCGGCGGCCTGCTGCAGCCGGTCTACAGCGGCGTGCCCTGCGTGCTGATGTCGCCGCGCTACTTCCTCGAACGCCCGCTGCGCTGGCTGGAGGCCATCAGCCAGCACGGCGGCACCGTCAGCGGCGGGCCGGACTTCGCCTACCGCCTGTGCACCGAGCGCGTCAGCGAGTCGGCCCTGGCAGGCCTGGACCTGAGCCGTTGGCGGGTGGCTTTCTCCGGCTCCGAGCCGATCCGCCAGGACAGCCTGGATAATTTCGCCGCCAAGTTCGCCGCCAGCCGCTTCGAGGCCTCCAGCTTCTTCGCCTGCTACGGCCTGGCCGAGGCTACCCTGTTCGTCAGCGGCGGCCAGCGCGGCCAGGGCATCGCCGCCCTGGGCGTGGACGAGGCGGCCCTGGCGCAGAACCGCATCGAAGCCGGCAGCGACAGCGTGCTCATGTGCTGCGGCCGCAGCCAGCCGGAACATGCGGTGATGATCGTCGACGCCAGCGATGGCGCCGTCCTGGGCGAGAACCGGGTGGGCGAAATCTGGGCCGCCGGGCCGAGCATCGCCCACGGCTACTGGCGCAATCCCGAGGCCACGGCCAAGGCCTTCGTCGAGCGCGACGGCCGCACCTGGCTGCGCACCGGCGACCTGGGCTGCCTGCGCGACGGCGAGCTGTACGTCACCGGGCGCCTGAAAGACGTGCTTATCATCCGCGGCCACAACCTCTACCCGCAGGACATCGAGCGCGCCGTGGAAACCGAGGTGGACGCCGTGCGCAAGGGCCGCGTGGCCGCCTTTGCCGTGCAGGTCGATGGCGAGGAGGGCATCGGCATCGCCGCCGAGGTCGGCCGAGCGCTGCAGAAGCGCATCCCGGCCGATACCCTGATCGACGCGATCCGCCAGGCGGTGGCCGAGGCCTGCCAGGAAGCGCCCAAGGTGGTGGCGCTGCTCAACCCCGGCGCGCTGCCGCGCACCTCCAGCGGCAAGCTGCAACGCTCGGCCTGCCGCACGCGCCTGGCCGACGGCAGCCTGGACGCCTACGCCGTCTACCCCGGCCTGGCACCCCGGGCCGAAGCCGCGCCGGAGCAAGGCGCCGATGCCTTGCAGGCACGCATCGCCGAACTCTGGCGCGAGCACCTGGGCGTCGAGCGCGTCGGCGCGGACGACAACTTCTTCCTGCTGGGCGGCAACTCCATCGCCGCCGCCCAGGCCATGGCCGCGCTGCGCGAGGCTTTGGGCGTCAACCTGAACCTGCGCCTGCTGTTCGAGGCGCCGAGCCTGGCCGCCTTCAGCGCCGCCGTGGCTGCTCGCCTGGCCGATGGCGCCGCGGCGGAAGCGCCCATGGCCCAGCTGCCGCGCGGCGGCGACCTGCCGCAATCCGCGGCCCAGCGCCGCCTGTGGCTGAACTGGCAGATCGAGCCCCGCGGCTGCGCCTACAACATCCCCGGCGGCCTGCTGCTGCGTGGCGAACTGGATGAAGACGCGGTGTACGACAGCTTCGCCCGCCTGGTGCAGCGCCACGAATCGCTGCGCACGCGCTTCCTCGAACGCGACGGCCAGGTGCTGCAACGCATCGAGCCGCGCGGCGAGTTCCATTGGCAGGTGCTGCAACTGGACGCCAGCGAAGCCGAACGGCGCCGCGAGGCCGAGGCCCGCGAGCCCTTCGACCTGGAGAAGGGCCCGCTGCTGCGGGTGAGCCTGGTACGCCTGGACGACGACCTGCACCAGCTGTGGGTGACCCTGCACCACATCGTGGCCGACGGCTGGTCGCTGAACCTGCTGCTGGACGAATTCGCCCGCCTGTACGCCGAGGCCCTGGGCGGCCAGGCCGCCGAGCTGGCGCCGCTGCCGGTCGGCTATGCCGAGTTCGCCAGCTGGCAGCGCCAGTGGCTGGAAGCGGGCGAGGGCGCCCGCCAACTGGCCTACTGGCGCGAACAGCTGGGCGAGGATGCCTCGGTGCTGGAACTGCCCACCGACCACCCGCGCGGCAACGCCGCCTCGCCGGCGGCGCGCCTGAGCCTGCGCCTGGACGACAAGCTCGGCCAGGCCCTGCGCGAAGCGGCCCAGGCCAACCAGGCCAGCGTCTTCATGTGGCTGCTGGCGGCCTTCCAGGCCCTGCTGCACCGCCACAGCGGGCAGGCCGACATCCGCGTCGGCGTGCCCAGCGCCAACCGCCAGCGCCAGGAAGTCCAGGGGCTGGTCGGCTTCTTCATCAACACCCTGATGCTGCGCGCCACGCCCGCCCCGCGGCAGGCCTTCGGCCAACTGCTGGCCCAGGTGCGCGAAGCCACCCTGGGCGCCCAGGAACACCAGGACCTGCCTTTCGACAGCCTGCTGGAAGCCCTGCCGGGCCACGGCGGCCAGCCGTTCCAGGTGCTGTTCAACCACCAGCAGCGCGACCTTTCCGCCCTGCGCCGGCTGCCTGGCCTGCTGGCCGAGGAACTGCCCTGGCACAGCCGCGAGGCCAAGTTCGACCTGCAATTGCAGACCGAGGAAGACGCCCGCGGCCGTCTGCGCCTGAACTTCGACTACGCCGCCGAGCTGTTCGACGCCGCCAGCATCCAGCGCCTGGCCGACCAGTACGTGGCGCTGCTGCGCCAGGTGGTGGCACAACCGCAACTGTGCCTGGGCGACATCGCCCTGGCGACGGACGCGGAACTGGCGCGCCTGGAACAGTGGGGCAGCGCGCCCTGCGAGCCGGCGCGCAGCTGGCTGCCGGAACAACTGGAACGCGAATTGCCGGCCCATGCCGAACGCGTGGCGCTGCAATGGGACGGCGGTGAACTCAGCCACGCCGAACTGCACGCCCAGGCCAACCGCCTGGCCCACTACCTGCGCGACAAAGGCGTGGGCCCCGACGTGCCGGTGGCCATCTGCGCCGAACGCTCGCCGCAGCTGCTGGTGGGCCTGCTGGCCATCCTCAAGGCCGGCGGCGCCTACGTGCCGCTGGATGCGGACTATCCCGCAGAACGCCTGGCCTACATGCTCGACGACTGCGGCGCCAGCCTGCTGCTGACCCAGTCCCACCTGCTGGAGCGCCTGCCGAGCCTGGAGGGCGTCGCCACCCTGTGCTTCGACGGCCTCAAGCTGGACGGCTGGCCGAGCGGCGCGCCGGGCCTGCACCTGCACGGCGACAACCTGGCCTACGTCATCTACACCTCCGGCTCCACCGGCCAGCCCAAGGGCGTGGGCAACACCCACGCGGCCCTGGCCGAGCGCCTGCAATGGATGCAGGCCACCTACGCGCTGCAGGCCGACGACGTGCTGATGCAGAAGGCCCCGGTGAGCTTCGACGTCTCGGTATGGGAATGCTTCTGGCCGCTGCTGGCGGGCTGCCGCCTGGTGCTGGCCGGCCCCGGCGAGCACCGCGACCCGGCGCGCATCGCCCAACTGGTGCGGCAGTTCGGCGTGACCACGCTGCACTTCGTGCCGCCGCTGCTGCAACTGTTCATCGACGAGCCGGGCGTGGAGGAGTGCAGCAGCCTGCGCCGCCTGTTCTCCGGCGGCGAGGCGCTGCCGACGCAACTGCGCGACCGGGTGCTGCAACGCCTGCCCGGCGTGGCCCTGCACAACCGCTACGGCCCGACGGAAACCGCGATCAACGTCACCCACTGGCACTGCTCGCTGGAGGATGGCGCGCGCTCGCCCATCGGCCGGCCGCTGGGCAACGTCATCTGCCGCGTCCTCGACAGCGAACTCAACCCGCTGCCGCCGGGCGCCGCCGGCGAGCTGTGCATCGGCGGCGCCGGCCTGGCCCGCGGCTACCTGGGCCGCCCGGGGCTGAGCGCCGAACGCTTCGTCGCCGACCCGCTGGGCGCGCCCGGCGCGCGCCTGTACCGCACCGGCGACCGCGCGCGCTGGAGCGAACAGGGCGTGCTGGAATACCTCGGCCGCCAGGACCGCCAGGTGAAGCTGCGCGGCTTCCGCATCGAGCTGGACGAAATCCGCGCGCGCCTGCTGGCCCAGCCCGGCGTGGCCCAGGCCGTGGTGCTGATCCGCCAGGCCGGCAATCTCGGCAGCCAACTGCTGGGCTACTACACCGCGACCGCCGACGCGCCCGCCGAGGCCGAACACGGCCAGGCCCTGCGCACCGCATTGCAGGCCGCATTGCCGGAATACATGGTCCCGGCGCAGCTCATGCGCCTGGACAGCATGCCCCTGGGCCCCAGCGGCAAGCTGGACCTCAAGGCCCTGCCCGAATCGAGCGGGCAGCAGCGCGAGCACGTCGCCCCGCGCGACGAAGTGGAGCAGCGCCTGGCCGCCATCTGGAGCGAAGTGCTGGGCCTGCCGCAAGTGGGCCTGGACGACGACTTCTTCGAGCTGGGCGGCCACTCGCTGCTGGCCACCCGGATCGTCTCCCGCGCGCGCCAGGCCTTCGCCATCGAACTGCCGCTGCGCGAGCTGTTCGACGCCAGCCGCCTGGGCGCCTTCGCCGAGCGGGTGCGCCAGCTGCGCGCCGCCGGCAGCCGCGACAGCCAGGGCGCGATCCGCCCGGTGGACCGCAGCCAGCGCGTGCCGCTGTCCTACTCGCAGCAGCGCATGTGGTTCCTCTGGCAACTGGAGCCGGACAGCCCGGCCTACAACGTCGGCGGCATGGCGCGGCTGCGCGGCGCGCTGGATGTGGACTGCTTCGAGCGCGCCCTGCAGGCCCTGGTGCAGCGCCACGAGACCCTGCGCACCCGCTTCCCCAGCGTCGACGGCGTGCCGCACCAGCAGGTGCAGGCGGACAGCGAGCTGCGCATGCAGCGCCTGGACTTCTCCCACCTCGACACCGACGCCCGCCAGCAGGCCCTGCAGCAACTGGCCGACGACGAGGCGCACAAGCCCTTCGACCTCGAACAGGGCCCGCTGCTGCGGGTGTACATGGTCCGCCTGGCCGAGGACGAGCACTACCTGGTGGTGACCCTCCACCACATCGTCACCGAAGGCTGGGCCATGGACATCTTCGCCCGCGAGCTGAGCGCGCTCTACGAAGCCTTCCTGGCTGGCAGCGAATCGCCCCTGGCGCCGCTGCCGGTGCAATACCTGGACTACAGCCTGTGGCAGCGCGACTGGCTGGAGGCCGGCGAACGCCAGCGCCAGCTGGACTACTGGACCGCCCAGCTGGGCGACGAGCACCCGGTGCTGGAGCTGCCTGGCGACCGCCCGCGGCCGCCCGTGCAGAGCCACCGCGGCGACCTCTACCGCTTCGACCTGGCGCCGCAGCTGGCCGAGCGGGTACGCCGCTTCAATGCCGGCAACGGCCTGACCCAGTTCATGACCATGACCGCCGCCCTGGCCGTGCTGCTGTACCGCTACAGCGGCCAGCAGGACCTGCGCATCGGCGCGCCGGTGGCCAACCGCATCCGCCCGGAGAGCGAAGGGCTGATCGGCGCCTTCCTCAACACCCAGGTGCTGCGCTGCCGCCTCGACGGGCAGATGAGCGTGGCCGGGCTGCTGGAGCAGGTGCGGCAGACGGTGATCGACGGCCAGTCGCACCAGGACCTGCCCTTCGACCACCTGGTGGAGGCCCTGCAGCCGCTGCGCAGCGCCGCCTACAACCCGCTGTTCCAGGTGATGTGCAACGTCCAGCGCTGGGAGTTCCAGCAGACCCGCCAGTTGGCCGGGATGACAGTGGAGTACTGCGTCAACGACGCCCGCGCCACCAAGTTCGACCTCAACCTGGAAGTCACCGACCTCGACCAGCGCCTGGGCTGTTGCCTGACCTACAGCCGCGACCTCTTCGACGAGCCGCGCATCGCCCGCATGGCGCGCCACTGGCAGAACCTGCTGGCGGCGATGATCGCCGACCCGCAACAGCGCCTGGGTGAGCTGCCGATGCTGGATGCCGGCGAGCAGGACGCGCTGCTGACTTGCCGCGGGCCGCAACTGAGCGACACCCTGCACGGCCTGTTCGCCGCCCAGGCCGCGGCCACGCCGCAGGCCCCGGCGCTGACCTTCGCTGGCCAGACCCTCGGCTACGCCGAGCTGGACGCCCGCGCCAACCGCCTGGCGCGCCTGCTGCGCGAACGCGGCGTGGGCCCGGAAGTGCGCGTCGGCCTGGCCCTGGAACGCTCGCTGGAAATGGTCGTCGGCCTGCTGGCGATCCTCAAGGCCGGCGGCGCCTACGTGCCGCTGGACCCGGAATACCCGCTGGAACGCCTGCACTACATGATCGAGGACAGCGGCGTGCGCCTGCTGCTCGGCCAGCCGGCGCTGTTCGAGGCCCTGGGCGCGCTGCCCGAAGGCGTCGGCCGCTGCTGCCCGGCGCAGGAGGACGCGGCCCTGGCGGCGCTGGACGACGGCCCGCTGCCGGCCTTCGCCCAGCCGCAGCACCTGGCCTACCTGATCTACACCTCCGGCTCCACCGGCAAGCCCAAGGGCGTGGCGGTGTGCCACGGCGAGATCGCCATGCACTGCCGCGCGGTGATCGAGCGCTTCGGCATGCGCGCCGACGACTGCGAGCTGCACTTCTATTCCATCAACTTCGACGCCGCCAGCGAACGCCTGCTGACGCCGCTGCTGTGCGGCGCCCACGTGGTGCTGCGGGCCCAGGGCCAGTGGGGTGCCGAGGACATCTGCCAGCTGATCGCCGAGCACCGGGTGAGCATCCTCGGCTTCACCCCCAGCTACGGCAGCCAGCTGGCCCAGTGGCTGCAGACCCAGGGCCGGCAACTGCCGGTGCGCCTGTGCATCACCGGCGGCGAGGCGCTGACCGCCGAGCACCTGCAACGCATCCGCCAGGCCTTCGCGCCGCGCTACTTCTTCAACGCCTACGGCCCCACCGAGACGGTGGTCATGCCCCTGGCGGCCCTGGCCCCGGAGCAGGTGGAAGCCGGCGCCGGCGTGCCCATCGGCAGCCTGGTGGGCGAGCGCAGCGCCTGCCTCCTCGACGCCGACCTGGCCCTGGTGCCCCAGGGCGCCGGCGGCGAGCTGTACGTCGGCGGCGCCGGCCTGGCCCGCGGCTACCACGAACGCCCGGCGCTGACCGCCGAACGCTTCGTGCCCGACCCCTTCGGCGTGCCCGGCGGGCGCCTGTACCGCACCGGCGACCGCGTGCGCCAGCGCGCCGACGGCCAGGTGGAATACCTCGGGCGCATCGACCAGCAGGTGAAGATCCGCGGCTTCCGCATCGAACTGGGCGAGATCGAGGCGCGCCTGCAGGAACACCCGCAGGTGCGCGAGGCGGCCGTGCTGGCCACCGACGGGCCGAGCGGCAAGCAACTGGTGGGCTACGTGGGCTGTGCCGAGGCGGGTGCCGACGAGGCGGCCCAGGCCGACCTGCGCGAGGCGCTCAAGGCGCACCTCAAGCAGCAACTGCCGGACTACATGGTGCCGGCGCACCTGGTGCTGCTGGAGGGCCTGCCGCTGACCGCCAACGGCAAGCTCGACCGCCGCGCGCTGCCGGCGCCGGACGCCAGCCTCGGCCAGCGCGCCTACGAGGCCCCGCGCAGCGAGCTGGAACGCCAGCTGGCGGCTGTCTGGGGCGAGGTGCTGAACCTCGCCCAGGTCGGCCTGGACGACAACTTCTTCGAACTGGGCGGCGACTCCATCCTCTCCATCCAGGTGGTCAGCCGCGCCCGCCAGCAGGGCATCCAGTTCAGCCCGCGCGACCTGTTCCAGCACCAGAGCGTGCGCAGCCTGGCCGGTGTCGCCCGCAGCGCCGGCGCCAGCCTCGCCGAGCAGGGCGAAGTGCAGGGCGAGAGTGCGCTGACGCCGATCCAGCAGTGGTTCTTCGAACTGCCCCTGGAGAACCGTGCGCACTGGAACCAGTCGCTGCTGCTGGAGCCGCGCCAGGCGCTGGACGCCGAGCTGCTGCGCCAGGCCCTGCTGCAACTGGTCAAGCACCACGACGCCCTGCGCCTGACGTTCCGCCAGGAAGGCGGCCGCTGGCACGCCGAACACCGGGCTGCGGACGATGGCGCCTGGCTGCTCTGGCAGGCGCAGGTGGCGAGCTTCGACGACTGCGCCGAAGTGTTCGAGCGCGCCCAGCGCAGCCTGGCCCTGGACGGCCCGCTGCTGCGCGCGGTGCTGGTGGACGGCCCCGGCGCCCAGCGCCTGCTGCTGGCGATCCACCACCTGGTGGTGGACGGCGTGTCCTGGCGCGTGCTGCTGGAAGACCTGCAGCAGGTTTATCGCCAACTCGCCGCCGGCGAAGCGCCGCAACTGCCGGCCAAGACCAGCGCCTTCCGCGACTGGACCGCGCGCCTGCAGGCCTACGCCGGCAGCGAGCCGCTGCGCGAGGAACTGCACTGGTGGCGCGGCCAGCTGGACGGCGCCCCCGGCGCCTGGTTCTGCGACAACCCGCAAGGCCGCAACGACGAGGCCCTGGCCCGCAGCCTGAGCCTGCGCCTGGACCGCGAGCACACCCGCCAGCTGCTGCAGCAGGCCCCGGCGGCCTACCGCACCCAGGTCAACGACCTGCTGCTGACCGCCCTGGCCCGGGTGCTCTGCCGCGTCAGCGGCGAGGCCTCGGTGCTGGTGCAATTGGAAGGCCACGGCCGCGAGGCGCTGTTCGACGACATCGACCTCAGCCGCACGGTCGGCTGGTTCACCAGCGCCTTTCCGCTGCGCCTGGCGCCCGCCGGCGAGCCGGGCGAGGAAGGGCTGGCGGCTTCGATCAAGGCGATCAAGGAACAGCTGCACGCCGTGCCGCACAAGGGCCTGGGCCACGGCGTGCTGCGCCACCTGGGCGACGAGGCCGGGCGCCGCGCCCTGGCCGAGCTGCCGCAGCCGCGCATCACCTTCAACTACCTGGGCCAGTTCGACCAGAGCTTCACCGAGGACGCCCTGTTCCATCCGCTGGACGAGCCCACCGGGGCCATCCACGACGCCGCCGCGCCGCTGCCCAACGAGCTGAGCGTGGACGGCCAGGTCTACGGCGGCGAACTGGTGCTGCGCTGGACCTACAGCGCCGAGCGCTACGAGGAGCAGACCATCGCCGAGCTGGCCAACGCCTACCGCGACGAACTGCAGGCGCTGATCGCCCACTGCCTGGACGACGATGCCGGCGGCCTGACGCCTTCCGACTTCCCCCTGGCGCGCCTGAGCCAGGCGCAGCTGGACGCCCTGGCGGTGCCGGCGGCGCAGATCGACGACATCTACCCGCTGACGCCCATGCAGGAGGGCCTGCTGCTGCACACCCTGCTGGAGCCGGGCACCGGCATCTACTACATGCAGGACCGCTACCGCATCGACAGCGAGCTGGACCGCGAACGCTTCGCCGCCGCCTGGCAGGCCGTGGTGGCGCGCCACGAGGCGCTGCGCGCGTCCTTCTCGTGGAACGCCGGCGAGGCCATGCTGCAGGTGATCCACAAACCCGGCCGGCTGCGCATCGAGTTCCTCGACTGGAGCGAACTGCCCGCCGACGGCCACGAGGAACGCCTGCAGGCCCTGCACAAGCAGGAGCGCGAAGCCGGCTTCGACCTGCTCAACGAGCCGCCCTTCCACCTGCGCCTGATCCGCCTGGGCGCGGCGCGCTACTGGTTCATGATGAGCAACCACCACATCCTCATCGACGCCTGGTGCCGCGGCCTGCTGATGAGCGACTTCTTCGAGATCTACGCCGCCCTGGGCGAGGGCCGCGCGCCGCAACTGCCGGCCGCGCCGCGCTACCGCGACTACATCGCCTGGCTGCAGCGCCAGGACCTGGAGCACTCGCGCCGCTGGTGGCAGCAGAACCTGAACGGCTTCGAGCGCGCCACCTACATCCCCAGCGACCGGCCGATCCTCCACGAGCGCGCCGGGGAAAGCGGCGGGATGATCGTCGGCGACCGCTACACCCGCCTGGACGCCGCCGACGGCGCGCGCCTGCGCGAACTGGCGCAGCGCTACCAGCTCACCGTCAACACCTTCGCCCAGGCGGCCTGGGCCCTGGTGCTGCGGCGCTACAGCGGCGAGCGCGACCTGCTGTTCGGCGTCACCGTGGCCGGGCGTCCGGTGGGCCTGCCGCAGATGCAGCGCACCGTGGGGCTGTTCATCAACAGCATCCCGCTGCGCGTGCAACTGCCGGCGCCCGGCGCGCGCCTGTCGGTGCGCGACTGGCTGACCGGGCTGTTCGAACGCAACCTGGAATTGCGCGAGCACGAGCACCTGCCGCTGGTGACCATCCAGGAAGCCAGCGAACTGCCCAAGGGCCAGCCGCTGTTCGACAGCCTCTTCGTGTTCGAGAACGCCCCGGTGGAAGTGGCGGTGCTGGACCGCGCGCAGAGCCTGAAGGCCAGCTCCGATTCCGGGCGCACCCACACCAACTTCCCGCTCACCGTGGTCTGCTACCCCGGCGACGACCTGGGCCTGCACCTGTCCTACGACCAGCGCTACTTCGAGGCGCCGACCATCGAGCGCCTGCTCGGCGAGTTCAAGCGCCTGCTGCTGGCCCTGGCCGACGGCTTCCATGGCGACGTGGCCGAGTTGCCGCTGCTGGGGGCCGAGGAACGGCGCTTCCTGCTGGAAGACTGCAACCGCAGCGAGCACGCCTACCCGCTGGAGCAGGGCTACGTGCGCCTGTTCGAAGCGCGGGTGGCCGCGCACCCGCAGCGCATCGCCGCCAGTTGCCTGGACCAGCAGTGGAGCTACGCCGAGCTGAACCGCCGCGCCAACCGCCTGGGCCACGCGCTGCTGGCCGCCGGCGTCGGCTTCGACCAGCCGGTGGCCCTGCTCGGCGAGCGCGGCCTGGACCTGCTGGGCATGATCGTCGGCAGCTTCAAGGCCGGCGCCGGCTACCTGCCGCTGGACCCGGCGCATCCGACGCAGCGCCTGACGCGCATCCTCGAAGTCAGCCACACGCCGGTGCTGGTGTGCAGCGCCGCCTGCCACGAACAGGCCCTGGCGCTGCTCGCCGAACTGGGCTGCGGCAGCCGCCCGCGCCTGCTGGTGTGGGACGAGGTGCAGCACGGCGTAGCCGCCGAGCACGATCCGCAGCGCTACAGCGGGCCGCGCAACCTGGCCTACGTGATCTACACCTCCGGCTCCACCGGCCTGCCCAAGGGCGTGATGGTGGAGCAGGCCGGGATGCTCAACAACCAGTTGAGCAAGGTGCCGTATCTGGCGCTCGGCGAGGCCGACGTGATCGCCCAGACCGCCTCGCAGAGCTTCGACATCTCGGTCTGGCAGTTCCTCGCCGCGCCGCTGTTCGGCGGCCGCGTGGCCATAGTGCCGAACGCCATCGCCCAGGACCCGCAGGCCCTGCTGGAACACGTGGTGGAGCAGGGCGTGAGCGTGCTGGAAAGCGTGCCCTCGCTGATCCAGGGCATGCTCGCCGAGGAACACAAGGCGCTGCCCGGCCTGCGCTGGATGCTGCCCACCGGCGAGGCCATGCCGCCGGAACTGGCGCGGCACTGGCTGCAGCGCTACCCGCAGGTGGGCCTGGTCAACGCCTACGGCCCGGCGGAGTGCTCGGACGACGTGGCCTTCTTCCGCGTCGACGCGGCCTCCACCGAGGCCACCTACCTGCCCATCGGCAGCCCCACCGACAACAACCAGCTGTACCTGCTGGATGCCGAAGGCGACTTCGAGCTGGTGCCGCTGGGCGCGGTGGGTGAGCTGTGCGTGGCCGGCACCGGCGTCGGCCGCGGCTACGTCGGCGACCCGCTGCGCACGGCCCAGGCCTTCGTCCCGCATCCCTTCGGGGTGCCGGGCGAGCGCCTGTACCGCACCGGCGACCTGGCGCGGCGCCGCGCCGACGGCGTGCTGGAGTACGTCGGGCGCGTCGACCACCAGGTGAAGATCCGCGGCTTCCGCATCGAGCTGGGCGAGATCGAGGCGCGTCTGCACGAGCTGCCGGATGTGCGCGAGGCCGCCGTGGCGGTGCAGGAAAGCGCCGCCGGCAAGTACCTGGTCGGCTACCTGGTGCCCGCTGCGACGGTAGTAGAGGAGGGCGCCTGGCTCGAACAGGTGCGCCAGCACCTGCGCGCCGACCTGCCCGACTACATGGTGCCGCTGCACTGGCAGGTGCTGGCGCGCATGCCGCTCAACGCCAACGGCAAGCTCGACCGCAAGGCCCTGCCGGCGCTGGACATCGGCCAGGCCCTGGCGCACGCCTACCAGGCGCCGCGCACCGAGCTGGAGGCCACCCTGGCGCAGATCTGGGCCGAGGTGCTCAAGGTCGAGCGCGTCGGCGTGCTGGACAACTTCTTCGAACTGGGCGGGCACTCGCTGCTGGCCACGCAGATCGCCTCGCGGGTACAGAAGGCCCTGCAACGCAACGTGCCGCTGCGGGCCATGTTCGAGTGCAGCACGGTGGAGGAACTGGCCAGCTACATCGAGGCCCAGGCCGCCAGCGCCATCGACGAGCGCAAGGCGGCGCGCCTGGACGACCTGATGTCGCAGCTGGAAATGCTCTAGCTCGGCACCTCCCGCGGGGCCGTCGAGGCTCCGCGGGGGTATTGCGAAACACCTGCAGCCCACGCGCGGTTCGCCGCGCGCAGGCCGTCCCGCGCCCATGAAAAGTGCGCCGGGGCAGGGCGCGGCTGGCGGTAAATCCCGAGCGCCGCGCTGCGTTATTCACTACAGCCGCTCCGCCATCGCGGGGCACCCGTCAACCGTGGCACACCACCACGTCTCGAGGTTGAAGACATGCAAGTCGCTACCAGCGTCATCGATGACCAGCCTGCCCATGCCGAACCGGCCGCGGGCGAAACCCTCTACGAATTCAGCGAGTCGCCGCTGCTGGCGCGCCAGCGCCACCAGGAATCCAACGCGCGCAGCTACCCGCGGCGCATCCCCCTGGCGCTGAAGAAGGCCCGCGGGCTGTACGTCGAGGACGTCGAGGGCCGCCGCTTCATCGACTGCCTGGCCGGCGCCGGCACCCTGGCCCTGGGCCACAACCACCCGGTGGTGATCGAGGCGATCCAGCAGGTGCTGGCCGACGAACTGCCGCTGCACACCCTGGACCTGACCACCCCGGTGAAGGACGCCTTCGTCCAGGACCTGTTCGGCCTGCTGCCGGCGCAACTGGCGCGCGAGGCGAAGATCCAGTTCTGCGGGCCCACCGGCGCCGACGCCGCGGAAGCCGCGCTCAAGCTGGTGCGCACGGCCACCGGGCGCAGCACCGTGCTGTCGTTCCAGGGTGGCTACCACGGCATGACCCAGGGCGCCCTGGGGCTGATGGGCAACCTCGGGCCAAAGAAGGCCCTGGGCGCGGTGCTGGGCAACGGCGTGCAGTTCCTGCCGTACCCCTACGACTACCGCTGCCCCTTCGGCCTCGGCGGCGAGGCCGGGGTGCGCGCCAACCTGCACTACCTGGAGAGCGTGCTGAGCGACCCGGAAAGCGGCGTGCCGCTGCCGGCGGCGGTGGTGGTGGAAGTGGTACAGGGCGAGGGTGGCGTGGTGCCCGCCGACCTGCAATGGCTGCGCGGCCTGCGACGCATCACCGAGAAGGCCGGGGTGGCGCTGGTGATCGACGAGATCCAGACCGGCTTCGGCCGCACCGGGAAGATGTTCGCCTTCGAACACGCCGGCATAGTCCCCGACGTGGTGCTGCTGTCCAAGGCCATAGGCGGCAGCCTGCCGCTGGCGGTGGTGGTCTACCGCGACTGGCTGGACACCTGGCAGCCCGGCGCCCACGCCGGCACCTTCCGCGGCAACCAGATGGCCATGGCCGCCGGCTCCGCGGTGATGCGCTACCTGAAGGAGCACGACGTGCCCGGCCACGCCGCGGCCATGGGCGAGCGCCTGGCCGAGCACCTGCGCATCCTCCAGCGCAGCTACCCGCAGCTGGGCGACATCCGCGGCCGCGGGCTGATGCTCGGGGTGGAAGTGGTCGACGCCGAAGGCGCCGCCGACAGCCTCGGCCACCCGCCGGCCAACCCCGCGCTGGCCTCGCGCATCCAGCGCGAATGCCTGCGCCGCGGGCTGATCCTCGAACTGGGCGGCCGTCACGGCGCGGTGGTGCGCTTCCTGCCGCCGCTTATCATCAGCGCCGAGCAGATCGACGAAGTGGCCCGCCGCTTCGCCCGCGCCCTGGCCGCGGCGGTGCCTGCCGGCAAATTGTAAGCGGGCCCTGCCCGCGAAATCGCGCGCAGGGCGCGCTCCTACAGGCTGACGCCGAGCTTCCCGCCTCTCGTTTGCGAGCAAGCCGAGGTGCCTTTCGTAGGATGGGTATCGCTTCGCTCAACCCATCCTACGGGGCTTTCCTGGAACTGTAGGAGCGGGCCCTGCCCGCGAATCGCGCGCAGGGCGCGCTCCTACATGGGAATGGCGCGAGTGGGGCAGCGTAGCGGATCTCATCCGCGAATCGCGTCTATGCGTCCGGCTATCGCGGACAAGGTTCGCTCCTACGAAGAGCCTCACCACCTAATTTTCCCGCCACCCACTTCGTTAACCCATAGCGGCCACCCCCGGGGCGGCCGGCCCATCCAGTTGAGGAAAGCGCAATGACTTCTGTATTCGACCGCGAAGACATCCCATTCGAAGTGGTGGTGAACCACGAGGAGCAGTACTCCATCTGGCCGCAGTACAAGGAAATCCCCGCCGGCTGGCGCGCCGTGGGCAAGAGCGGGCTGAAGAAGGACTGCCTGGCCTATATCGAGCAGGTCTGGACCGACATGCGCCCGCTGAGCCTGCGCCAGCACATGGACAAGGCGGCCGGCTGAGTGGCGCTGCGACTCTTCTGCCTGCCGTACTCCGGCGCCAGCGCCATGGTCTACAGCCGCTGGCGGCGCAAGCTGCCGGCCTGGCTGCAGCTGCGCCCGGTGGAGCTGCCGGGGCGCGGCGCGCGCATGGACGAGCCGCTGCACACCGACCTGGCCGGCCTGGCCCGGCAACTGGCCCGCGAGCTGCACGACGAAGTGCGCCAGGCCCCCTACGCGCTGTTCGGCCACAGCCTGGGCGCGCTGCTCGCCTGCGAGCTGCTCTACGCCCTGCGCGAGCTGGGCAGCCCGACGCCCCTGGGGCTGTTCGCCTCGGGCACGGCGGCGCCGTCGCGGCGCGCGGAATACGACCGCGGCTTCGCCGAGCCGAAGAGCGACGCCGAGCTGATCGCCGACCTGCGCGACCTGCAGGGCACCCCCGAGGAAGTGCTGGCCAACGCCGAGCTGATGAGCCTGACGCTGCCCATCCTGCGCGCCGACTTCCTGCTCTGCGGCAGCTACCGCCACCAGCGCCGCGCGCCGCTGGCCTGCCCCATCCAGGTGCTCGGCGGCCGCGCCGACAAGGCCAGCGAGGAACAACTGCTGGCCTGGGGCGAGGAAACCTGCGCCGGCTTCGAACTGCAACTGTTCGACGGCGGGCACTTCTTCATCCATGAGCGGGAGGCCGCCGTGCTTCCCTGCATCGAGCGGCGCCTGCAACGCTGGCGCGCGGGCGAGGGTTCGCTCGCTCCGCTGGCGCAAGCCGCGACCTTCTGAGCCCATCGGCAACGCGCGGGCCGGGTGCTGGCGACGGCACCCGGCTTTCGCCGCTTCCTGCTTATAACTATTTGATAGTTCTATAGAAATTATTCCCTGCCGGCCGTCCGCGGCAGCGCCGCGAAGCTAATTTTCCGCCGTTCCTGTCCGTTCCCCATGAGCCCACTCGAGCCCTGGCGCTCGTTGCCCACGTGCACGGAAGAAGACAGATGAACGCAGAACAGTCCCTGAAACTCGCCCGCCGCTTTATCGAGCTGCCCCTGGAAAAGCGCCGGATGTTCCTCGAGAGCCTGGGCGCGGAAGGCGTCGACTTCTCGCTGTTCCCGATTCCGGCCGGGGTGGAGAGCGCCGAGCGCAACCGGCCTTCCTACGCCCAGCAGCGCATGTGGCTGCTCTGGCAACTGGACCCGCACAGCGGCGCCTACAACCTGCCCGGCGCCGTGCGCCTGCAGGGGGCGCTGGACCGCCAGGCCCTGGAGCGCGCCTTCGCCAGCCTGGTGGAGCGCCACGAAACCCTGCGCACTGTCTTCGTCGCGGATGCGGACGGCACCCCGTTGCTGGCGCCCATGCCCGGCGAACTGCGCGTGGCCTACGAGGACTTCAGCGCCCTGGCCGCGGACCAGCGGGAAGCGCGCGTGCGCGAGGAAGCCCAGCGCGAGTCGCTGCAGAGCTTCGACCTGGGCCGCGGCCCGCTGCTGCGGGTGCGCCTGATCCGCCTGGGCGAGCAGGAACACGTGCTGCTGCTGACGCTGCACCACATCGTCTCCGACGGCTGGTCGATGAACCTGCTGATCGAGGAATTCGGCCGCTTCTACAGCGCCTATGCCGAGGGCCGCGAGGCGCAGCTGTCGGCGCTGCCGGTGCAGTACGCCGACTACGCCCTTTGGCAGCGCAGCTGGCTGGAGGCCGGTGAGCAGGAACGCCAGCTGGACTACTGGCGCAAGCAGCTTGGCGAGCATCACCCGGTGCTGGAGCTGCCGGCCGACCACCCGCGCCCGGCCCAGGCCAGCTACCGTGGCGCCCGCTACGAATTCGCCGTGGAACCGGCGCTGGCCGAAGCGCTGCGCGCCGCCGCGCGGCAGCAGGGGCTGACCCTGTTCATGCTGCTGCTGGGCGGCTTCGACGTGCTGCTGCAACGCTACAGCGGCGAGGGCGACCTGCGCGTCGGCGTGCCCATCGCCAACCGCAACCGCGCCGAGGTGGAAGGGCTGATCGGCCTGTTCGTCAACACCCAGGTGCTGCGCGCGGTATTCGACGCGCAGACACCGGTGCAGGGCCTGCTGGCCCAGGTGCGCGACAGCGTGCTGGGCGCCCAGGCCCACCAGGACCTGCCGTTCGAACGCCTGCTGGACGCCTTCCAGGTGGAGCGCAGCCTCAGCCACAGCCCGCTGTTCCAGGTGATGTACAACCACCAGCCGCAGGTGGCCGACATCGAGGCCCTGGACGACGTGGCCGGCCTGCGCCTGAGCCGCCTGGACTGGCAGAGCCGCACCACCCAGTTCGACCTTTCCCTGGACACCTACGAGAAGGGCGGCCGCCTGTACGCCGCGCTGACCTACGCCACCGACCTGTTCGAGGCGGCGACCATCGAGCGCATGGCGCGGCACTGGCAGAACCTGCTGCGGGCGATGATCGACACCCCGCAGCGCGCGGTCGGCGAGCTGCCGATGCTGGATGCCGGCGAGTGCGAACTGATCCTGCAGCAGTGGAACGCCACGGCCGTCGAATACCCGCTGCAACGCGGCGTGCACCAGCTGTTCGAAGAGCAGGCCGAGCGCTACCCGGACGCGCCGGTGCTGGCCTTCGGCGAGCAACGCCTGAGCTATGCCGAGCTGAATGCCCACGCCAACCGCCTGGCCCATGCGCTGATCGAACGCGGCGTCGGCCCGGACAGCCTGGTGGGCATCGCGGTGGAGCGCTCCATCGAGATGGTCGTCGGGCTGATGGCGGTCCTCAAGGCCGGCGGCGCCTACGTGCCGCTGGACCCGGAATACCCCGCCGAGCGCCTGGCCTACATGCTGGAAGACAGCGGCGTGAAGCTGCTGCTGAGCCAGTCGCACCTCGACCTGCCATTGGCTAAGGGCGTGCAGCGTATCGATCTGGATCAGGACGGCGACTGGCTGGAAGGCTACAGCGAGGCCAACCCCGCTGTGGTTCTGGACGGCGAAAACCTCGCCTACGTGATCTACACCTCCGGCTCCACCGGCAAGCCGAAAGGGGCGGGCAACCGCCATCGCGCGCTGACTAATCGCCTGTGCTGGATGCAGGAGGCCTACGGCCTGGATGCCAGCGATACCGTGTTGCAGAAAACGCCGTTCAGCTTCGACGTCTCGGTCTGGGAGTTCTTCTGGCCGCTGATGACCGGCGCTCGCCTGGTCGTCGCGGCGCCGGGCGATCACCGCGACCCGGCGAAGCTGGTGGAGCTGATCAACCGCGAAGGCGTCACCACGCTGCACTTCGTGCCCTCGATGCTGCAGGCCTTCCTGCAGGACGCCGCAGTTACCAGTTGCTCCAGCCTGAAACGCATCATCTGCAGCGGCGAAGCGCTGCCGGTGGACGCCCAGCAGCAGGTCTTCGCCAAGCTGCCGCAGGCCGGCCTGTACAACCTCTACGGCCCCACCGAGGCCGCCATCGACGTCAGCCACTGGACCTGCGTGGAGGAGGGCAAGGACGCGGTGCCCATCGGCAGACCCATCGCCAATCTGGGCTGCCACATCCTCGACGGCAATCTGGAGCCAGTCCCGGCAGGCGTGCTGGGCGAGCTGTACCTGGCCGGCGAAGGCCTGGCCCGCGGCTACCACCAGCGCCCGGCGCTGACCGCCGAACGCTTCGTCGCCAGCCCCTTCGTGGCCGGCGAGCGCATGTACCGCACTGGCGACCTGGCGCGCTACCGCGCCGACGGTGTAATCGAGTACGCCGGGCGCATCGACCACCAGGTGAAGCTGCGCGGCCTGCGCATCGAACTGGGCGAGATCGAGGCGCGTCTGCTGGAACACGAATCGGTACGCGAAGCGGCGGTGCTGGCCGTGGACGGCAAGCAACTGGTCGGCTACGTCGTGCTCGATGCCGAGCAGGACGACTGGCGCGAAACCCTGGCCGCGTACCTGGCCAGCAGCCTCCCGGAATACATGGTCCCGGCGCAGTGGCTGGCCCTGGAGCAGATGCCCCTGAGTCCCAACGGCAAACTGGACCGCAAAGCACTGCCCAAGCCCGACGCGACCGTGGCCCAGGCCGACTACGTGGCGCCGCGCAACGAGGTGGAGCAGCGCCTGGCGGCCATCTGGCAGGACCTGCTGGGCATCCCCCAGGTCGGCCTGGACGACAACTTCTTCGCCCTGGGCGGCGATTCCATCATCGCCATCCAGGTGGTCAGCCGGGCGCGCCAGGCCGGGCTGCAGCTGAGCCCGCGCGACCTGTTCCAGCACCAGAGCGTGCGCGGCCTGGCCCAGGTCGCCCAGCCCCTGGCGGCTACTCCGGTGGAACAGGCACCAGCCCATGGCGAGGCGGCGTTGGCGCCGGTGCAGCATTGGTTCTTCGAGCAAACCATCCCCGAGCGCCAGCACTGGAACCAGTCGCTGCTGCTGCAGGCCCGCCAGCCGCTGGATGGCGAACGCCTGGAGCGCGCGCTGCTGCGCCTGCTGGCGCACCACGACGCCCTGCGCCTGCGCTTCTGCCAGGAAGACGGTGTATGGCGCCAAGCCTATGCCGAACAGGCCGAAAGCCCGCTGTGGCGCCGCCGGGCCACATCGCCCGAGGCGCTGGCCGCGCTCTGCGAAGAGGCCCAGCGCAGCCTGGACCTGCAACAGGGCCCGCTGCTGCGCGCGCTGCTGGTGGACCTGGCCGATGGCAGCCAGCGCCTGCTGCTGGCGATCCACCACCTGGTGGTGGACGGCGTGTCCTGGCGCATCCTGCTGGAAGACCTGCAGCACCTGTACGCACAGCCGGACGCCGAGCTGCCGCCGCGCAGCAGCGCCTACCAGGCCTGGACCCGCCAATTGCAGGAACAGGCCCGACAACGCCAAGGCGAACTGGCCTACTGGCAGGCGCAACTGGCCGACGCCCCGCGCACCCTGCCATGCGACAACACGCAAGGCGCGCTGGAAAACCGCCACGAACGCAAGCTCGCCCTGACCCTCGACGCCGAACGCACCCGCCAGCTGCTGCAGGAAGCTCCGACGGCCTACCGCACCCAGGTCAACGACCTGCTGCTGACCGCCCTGGCCCGGGTGATCTGCCGCTGGAGCGGCGAGGCCAGCGTGCTGGTGCAACTGGAAGGCCACGGCCGCGAGGACCTGGGCGACGGGCTGGACCTGAGCCGCAGCGTCGGCTGGTTCACCAGCCTGTTCCCGCTGCGCCTGGCCCCGGCCGCCGACCTCGGCGCCTCGATCAAGGCAATCAAGGAACAGCTGCGCGGCATGCCGGACAAGGGCGTCGGCTACGGCCTGCTGCGCTACCTGGCCGGCGCCGAAAGCGCCCAGGCCCTGGCGGCGCTGCCGCAGCCGCGCATCACCTTCAACTACCTGGGCCAGTTCGACCGCCAGTTCGACGAAAGCGCGCTGCTGGTGCCCGCCACGGAAAGCGCCGGCCAGGCCCAGGACCCGCGCGCGCCCCTGGCCAACTGGCTGAGCATCGAAGGCCAGGTCTACGGCGGCGAGCTGAACCTGAGCTGGGCGTTCAGCCAGGAGATGTTCGCAGAGGCCAGCGTGCAGCGCCTGGTGGACGACTACGCGCGCGAGCTGCAAGCGCTCATCGACCACTGCCGCGACCCGCGCCACGCCGGGGCGACGCCCTCGGACTTCCCCCTGGCCGGCCTGGACCAGGCGCAGCTGGACGCGCTGCCGCTGGACCTGGCCTCGGTGCAGGACCTCTACCCGTTGTCGCCCATGCAGCAGGGCATGCTGTTCCACAGCCTCTATGCGCGGGAGGAGGGCGACTACGTCAACCAGCTGCGGGTGGACGTGGAGGGGCTGGACGTCGAGCGCTTCCGCGATGCCTGGCAGGCCGTGGTGGCGCGCCACGAGGTGCTGCGGGCCGGCTTCCTCGGCACCCTGGAGCGCCCGCTGCAGTGGGTCCGGCGGCAACTGCAGGTGCCCTTCGCGGTGCTCGACCTGCGCGGCCGCGACGACCTGCCGGCGGAACTGCAGCGCCTGGCCCTGGCCGAGCGCCGCCGCGGCTTCGACCTGGCCGACGAGCCGCTGCTGCGCCTGACCCTGGTGCGCACCGGCGAGCGCAGCCATCACCTGATCCACACCCACCATCACATCCTGCTGGACGGCTGGAGCAATTCGCGGCTGCTCGGTGAGGTGCTGCAGCACTATGCCGGGCAGGCGCCCACGGCACCGGCGGGGACCTTCCGCGACTACATCGGCTGGCTGCAGCGGCGCGACCTGCAGGCCGAAGAGAGCTTCTGGAAGGAACAACTGGCCGAGCTGGAGTCGCCGACGCGGCTGCTCCTGTCGCTGCCCGCCGCGGACGCTGCGCAGGCCGGCCACGGCCTGCTGCGGCGCGACCTGGAGCGCCCGGCCAGCGAGCGCCTGCGGGCCTTCGCCCAGCGCCAGAAGGTGACCGTCAACACCCTGGTGCAGGCCGCCTGGCTGCTGTTGCTGCGCCGTTACACCGGGCAGGACACGGTGTGCTTCGGCGCCACCGTGGCGGGCCGCCCGACGGAGCTGGCCGGTATCGAGGAACAGGTCGGCCTGTTCATCAATACCCAGCCGGTGGTCGGCAGCCCGCAGGCGGAACAGACGGTGGCCGAGTGGGTGGCCCAGGTCCAGGCGCGCAGCCTGGCCCTGCGCGACTTCGAGCACACCCCGCTGTACGAGGTGCAGAGCTGGGCCGGGCGCGGCGGCGAAGCGCTGTTCGACAGCCTGCTGGTGTTCGAGAACTACCCGGTGGCCGAGGCCCTGCAACAGGGCGCCCCGGCCGGGCTGCGCTTCGGCGAGGTGGACAACCGCGAGCAGACCAACTACCCGCTGACCCTCGGCGTGCACCTGGGCGCCACCCTGGCGCTGCACTTCAACCACGACGCCCGCGTCCTGCCGGCAAGCGTGATCGCACGCCTGGCCGAGCATTTCGTCAACCTGCTGGTGGCGTTGTGTGAAAACCCGCAGGCGCGCCTGGCCGAGCTGGAAATGCTCGGTGAAGTGGAGCGCGCGCAGATTCTGCAACGCTGGGACCACACCGCGGATCACTACCCGAGCGATCGCTACATCCACCAACTGGTGGCGGACCGTACAGCGGAGACGCCGGACGCGGTGGCGGTGATCTTCGCCGACCAGCCGCTGACCTATGGCGAGCTGGATACCCGGGCCAACCGCCTGGCCCATCGCCTGATCGAACTGGGCGTGGGCCCGGAAGTGCGGGTGGCTATCGCCATGCGTCGTTCGGCGGAGACCATGGTGGCCTTCTTGGCCGTGCTGAAGGCGGGCGGTGCCTATGTGCCGCTGGACGTGGCCTATCCGCGCGAGCGCCTGCTGTACATGATGCAGGACTGCGCGGCGGCGCTGGTGCTGACCCAGAGCGATCTGAAAAGCCAACTGCCGCTGCCCGAAGGACTGCCGACCCTGGCCGTGGACCGCACGGAAGAATGGCAGGACCGCCCGGCCAGCGCGCCCCAGGTATCGCTGCACGGCGACAACCTGGCCTACGTGATCTACACCTCCGGCTCCACTGGTCTGCCCAAGGGCGTGGCGGTATCCCACGGCCCGCTGGTCTCGCACATCCGCGCCACCGGCGAGCGCTACGAAACCAATGCCGAAGACTGCGAACTGCACTTCATGTCCTTCGCCTTCGACGGTGCCCATGAAGGCTGGATGCACCCGCTGATCAATGGCGCCCGCGTGCTGATCCGCGACGACAGCCTGTGGCTGCCGGAACAGACCTACGCGCAGATGCATCGCCACCACGTCACCCTGGCGGTGTTTCCGCCGGTGTACCTGCAACAACTGGCGGAACATGCCGAACGCGACGGCAACCCGCCGCCGACGCGGGTGTACTGCTTCGGCGGCGATGCCGTGCCCCAGGCGAGCTACGACCTGGCTTGGCGCGCCTTGCGCCCGCAGTACCTGTTCAACGGCTACGGTCCCACCGAAACGGTGGTGACGCCGTTACTGTGGAAGGCCCGCAAGGAAGACCCGTGTGGCGCCGCCTATGCCCCGATCGGCACGCTGCTGGGCAAGCGCCGTGGCTATGTGCTGGACGCCGAGCTGAACCTGCTGCCGGTGGGCCTGGCCGGCGAACTGTACCTGGGCGGCGAGGGTGTGGCGCGAGGCTATCTGGAGCGCCCAGCGCTGACCGCCGAACGCTTCGTGCCGGACCCCTTCGGCAACGGCGAACGCGTCTACCGCAGCGGCGACCTGACCCGCGCCCGGCCGGACGGCGTGGTCGATTACCTGGGCCGGGTAGACCACCAGGTGAAAATCCGCGGCTTCCGCATCGAACTGGGCGAAATCGAGGCCCGCCTGCTGGAGCAGGATTCGGTGCGCGAGGCGGTGGTGCTGGCCCGCGACGGCGCCAGTGGCAAGCAACTGGTGGGCTACGTGGTGCCGACCGAACCGATCCCGGTCGAACAACGGCACGCCCTGCGCGATGAGCTGAAAGCGGCGCTGAAGGGCAGCCTGCCGGAGTACATGGTGCCCACGCAGTTGCTGTTCCTCGAAACGCTGCCGCTCACACCCAACGGCAAGCTGGACCGCAAGGCCTTGCCGCAGCCGGACATCAGCGAGCTGCAGCAGGACTACGTGGCGCCGAGCTGCGAGCTGGAGCAGCGCCTGGCGGCGATCTGGCAGGCAGTGCTGAAACTGCCGCGGGTAGGGCTGAAGGACAACTTCTTCGACCTGGGCGGCCACTCGCTGCTGGCCACTCAGGTCACTGCGCGGGCGCAGGACGAACTGGGCGTGAACCTGCCCCTGGCGCTGATGTTCCAGAGCGAAACCCTGGAGGCCTACGCGGCCTCGGTGGCGCAGTACGCGCCCAGCAGCGACGCGGACTTCGACGATCTCCGCGACTTCATGACCGAACTCGAGGCAGTGTGACATGCAACCCGACAAGAACCTGGACCTGGCCCAACGCTTCGTTCGCCTCCCCCTCGAGCAACGCCGGCTGTTCTTCCAGAAGCTGGTGTCGAAGAACATCGGCCTGTCGCAGCTGCCGATCCCCGTCACCCGCCATGAAGCCGCGGCGCTGCCGCTGTCCTATGCGCAACAGCGCCAGTGGTTCCTCTGGCAGATGGCGCCGCAGAGCGCGGCCTACCACATCCCGGCGGTGCTGCGGCTGCGTGGCCGCCTGGACCTGGGCGCCCTGTGGCGCAGCTTCGAGACGCTGATAGCGCGCCACGACACGCTGCGCACCCGCTTCCGCCAGGAGCAGGACCAGGCCGTGCAACTGGTGGACGCCGAACTGCCGTTCGAGCTGCCTTGCGAAACGCTGGTGGGGTGCAGCGAGGAGGCCCTGCAGGCCCATATCGAGGCGGAAATCCAGGCGCTGTTCGACCTGCAGCGCGGCCCGCTGCTGCGGGTGAAACTGCTGCGCCTGGCAGCGGACGAGCACGTGCTGGTGCTGACCCTGCATCACATCATCGCCGACGGCTGGTCCATGGCGCGGATGGTCGACGAGCTGGTGCAGCTGTACGCGGCGTACAGCGAGGGGCGCGAAGCGAACCTGGCGGAACTGCCGATCCAGTACGCCGACTACGCCCTGTGGCAGCGCTGCTGCATGGAGGCCGGCGAGCGCGAGCGCCAGTTGGCCTACTGGCGCGAACAGCTGGGCGGCGAGCAGCTGCCGCTGGAGTTGCCCAGCGACCGCTCGCGGCCGGCGGAGCAGAGCTATCGCGGCGGCGAGGTGGACATCCCGCTGCCCGACGAGCTGGCCCACAAGCTGCGCGAACTGGCCCAGCGCCGCGGCGTGACCCTGTTCATGCTGCTGCTGGCGTCCTTCCAGAGCCTGCTGAACCGCCATTCCGGGCAGGCCGACATCCGCGTGGGCGTGCCCATCGCCAACCGCACCCGGGTGGAAACCGAGGGGCTGGTCGGCTTCTTCGTCAACACCCAGGTGCTGAAGGCGGAGTTCGCGCTGCACACCACCTTCGACGACCTGCTGGCCCAGGTGAAGCAGCGTTCGCTGGAGGCCCAGGCCTACCAGGAGCTGCCCTTCGAACAACTGGTGGAGGCGCTGCAGCCCGAGCGCGACCTGAGCCACAGCCCGCTGTTCCAGGTGATGTACAACCACCAGAGCGAGAGCCGCGGCCAGGCGCGGGAGCTGCCCGGCCTGAGCGTCGAGAGCCTGCCGCGCGAAGCGCGCACCGCGCAGTTCGACCTGACCCTCGACACCTTCGAGTCCGAGCGCGGGCTGCGCGCCTCGCTGACCTATGCCAGCGACCTCTTCGAACGGCCCACCGTGGAGCGCCTGGCGGACCACTGGCGCAACCTGCTGGAAGCGGTCTGCGCCGAGCCGCAGCGGCGCATCGCCGAACTGCCCATCCTCGGCGCCGCCGAGCGCCACCAGGTGCTGCATGAGTGGAACGACACCGCCGCGCCTTACCGCCAGGCCTGCCTGCACGAACTCTTCGAGGAGCAGGTGGCGCGCACGCCGGAGGCCCTGGCGCTGATCGACGGCGAGCACGAATACAGCTACCGCGAGCTGAACCAGCGGGCCAACCGCCTGGCCCACAAGCTGCGCGAGCTGGGCGTGGGGCCGGAAGCGCTGGTCGGCATCGCCATGCAGCGGCGCCTGGAGATGCTGGTCGCGCTGCTGGCCACCCTCAAGGCCGGCGGCGCCTACGTGCCGCTGGACCCGGAGTATCCGCAGGAACGCCAGGCCTACATGCTGGAGGACAGCCAGGCGCGCCTGCTGCTGACCCAGCGCGCTTTGCTCGCCCAGCTGCCGCAAGGGGGCGCGGCGCAGGTGCTGGCGGTGGACGACCTGGCCCTGGAAGCCTATTCCCAGGACGACCCGCGCCACCTTGCCAGCCCGGAAAACCTGGCGTACTGCATCTACACCTCCGGCTCCACCGGCAAGCCCAAGGGCGTGCTGATCGAACACCGCAACGCGGCGGCCCTGGTCGGCTGGGCCCGCTCGGTCTACAGCCGGGAAGACCTGCAGGGCGTGCTGGCCTCCACCTCGATCTGCTTCGACCTCTCGGTGTGGGAGTTCTTCGTCACCCTGGCCTGCGGCGGCTTCGTGGTGCTGGCCGACAACGCCCTGGCGCTGCCGGAGCTGCCGGCGCGCCAGCGGGTGCGCCTGGTCAACACGGTGCCCTCGGCCATCCGCATGCTCTGCGAGGCGGGGCAGATTCCCGACTCGGTGCGCATCGTCAACCTGGCGGGCGAGCCGCTGGCCCAGGCGGTGGTGGACAACCTCTACGGGCTCGGCCACATCGAGCGGGTCTACGACCTCTACGGCCCCTCCGAGGACACCACCTATTCCACCTACACCCTGAGGGCCCCGGGCGGCAGCGCCAACATCGGCCGCCCGCTGGCCAACAGCGGCGTGCACCTGATCGACGCCAGCGGCGAGCCGGCCGGCATCGGCAAGGGCGGCGAGCTGTGCATGGTCGGCGCGGGCCTGGCCCGTGGCTACCTGAACCGGCCGGCGCTGACGGCGGAGAAGTTCCTCCCCGACCCCTTCGCCGCGCAGGGCGGCGGCCGGCTCTACCGCACTGGCGACCTGGCGCGCTACCGGCCCGACGGCGTGATCGAGTACCTGGGGCGCATCGACCACCAGGTGAAGATCCGCGGCTTCCGCATCGAACTGGGCGAGATCGAGGCGCGCCTACTGGAGCAGGACGCGGTGCGCGAGGCGGTGGTGCTAGCCCGCGACGGCGCCAGCGGCAAGCAGCTGGTGGGCTACGTGGTGCCGGCCGCAGGCGTGGCGGCCGGGGACCCGCGCGAACTGCGCGAGGCCCTGCGCACGGCATTGAAGACGAACCTGCCGGACTACATGGTGCCGGCGCAGCTGCTGTTCCTAGAAGCGCTGCCGCTGACGCCCAACGGCAAACTGGACCGCAAGGCCCTGCCGCAGCCGGACGCGAACGAGCTGCAGCAGGATTACGTGGCGCCGCGCAGCGAACTGGAGCGGCAACTGGCGGCCATCTGGCAGGAGGTGCTCAAGCGCTCGCAGGTCGGCGCGACCGACAACTTCTTCGAACTGGGCGGCGACTCCATCGTCTCCCTGCAGGTGGTCAGCCGGGCGCGCCAGGCGGGCATCCAGTTCACCCCCAAGGACCTGTTCCAGCACCAGACGGTACAGGGGCTGGCAAGCGTGGCCCGGCGCGCCGAGGGGTTGCGCGTGGAGCAGGGCGCGGTCAGCGGCGGCCTGCCGCTGACGCCGATCCAGCAGTGGTTCTTCGGCCAGGACATCCCCACGCGCCAGCACTGGAACCAGTCGCTGCTACTGGCGCCGCGCCAGCCCTTGCAGATCGAGCCCCTGAAGGCCGCGCTGCAGGCGTTGCTGGCGCACCACGACGCCCTGCGCCTGCGCTTCGAGCGGCATGACGGCGCCTGGCGCGCCGAATTCAGCGCGCCGCAAGCGGACGCGGACGTATTGTGGCGCCGCCGCCTGGCCACGCCGGAGGCGCTGGAAGACGTCGCCAACCAGGCACAGCGCAGCCTGGACCTGCAGCAGGGCCCGCTGCTGCGGGTGGTGCTGGCGGAACTGCCCGGCGGCGAGCAGCGCCTGCTGCTGGTGATCCACCACCTGGTGGTGGACGGGGTGTCCTGGCGCGTGCTGCTGGACGACCTGCAACAAGCCTATGCCCGGGCCGTTGCCGGGCAGCCGGCGGAGCTGCCGGCCAAGACCAGTTCGTTCAAGGCCTGGGCCGAGCGCCTGGCCGCCCATGCCCAGGGCGCGGCCGCCGCAGCGGAGCTGGCTTACTGGCAGGCCCAGCTGGCCGGTGTGAGCGACGCGCTGCCCTGCGCCAACCCGGCCGGCGGGCGGCAACAGAAACACGTCGCCTATGCCAGCACCCGCCTGGACCGCGACTGGACCCGCCGCCTGCTGCAAGAGGCGCCGGCGGCCTACCGCACCCAGGTCAACGACCTGTTGCTGACCGCCCTGGCGCGGGTGATCTGCCGCTGGAGCGGGCAGGCGCAGACCCTGGTGCGCCTGGAAGGCCATGGCCGCGAAGAGCTGTTCGAGGATATCGACCTGACGCGCACCGTCGGCTGGTTCACCAGCATGTACCCGGTGCGCCTCAGCCCCCGGGCGGGGCTGGCGGATTCCATCAAGACGATCAAGGAGGAGTTGCGTGCAGTGCCCGGCAAGGGGCTCGGCTACGGCCTGCTGCGCCACCTGGGCTCCGACGAGGCGAAGCGGGCACTGGAAAGCCTGCCGAGCGGGGCGGTTGTCTTCAACTACCTGGGGCAGTTCGACCAGAGCTTCGATGCCGAAGAGGGGCTGTTCGTCCCCGCCAAGGAAAGCAGCGGCGCCAGCCTGGACGAAAATGCGCCGCTGGACGGCCTGCTCAACCTGAACGGCCGCGTGTACGACGGCGAACTGAGCCTGGACTGGGGCTTCAGCCGCGAGGTGTTCGACGAGCGGACCATCCAGCGCCTGGCCAGCGAGTACGCCGACGAGCTGCGCGAGCTGATCGGCCATTGCTGCGCTGCGGCCAACCGCGGCCTGACACCCTCGGACGTTCCCCTGGCGCGCCTGAGCTAGGAGCAGCTGGACAGCCTGCCGCTGCCGGCGGCGCAGATCGCCGACATCTACCCGCTGTCGCCGATGCAGCAGGGCATGCTGTTCCACAGCCTGTACGAGCGCGAGGGCGGCGACTACGTCAACCAGATGCGCGTGGACGTGGAGGGCCTGGAGGTCGAAGACTTCCGCCGCGCCTGGCAGGCGGCGGTGGATGCCCACGACGTGCTGCGGGCGGCGTTCATCAGCGAGCTGGCGCAACCGCTGCAGGTTATCCGCCGGCAGATGCCTGTGCCGTTCGCGGTGCTGGACTGGCAGGGCCAGCCGGACCTCGGCGCGCGCCTGGACGCCTGGGCGAATGCCGACCGTGAACGCGGCTTCGACCTGGCGGAGGAGCCGCTGCTGCGCCTGACGGTGATCCGCACCGGCGAGCGCAGCCACCACCTGATCTACACCTGCCACCACATCCTGCTGGATGGCTGGAGCAATTCTCGGCTGCTGGGCGAGGTGCTGCAGCGCTATGCCGGCCAGCCGGTTGGCCGCGCCGCGGGCGGGTATCGCGACTACATTGCCTGGCTGCAGCGGCAGGACCCGCAGGCCAGCGAGGCGTTCTGGAAAACCCAACTGGTGGAACTCGACGCGCCGACGCGGCTGACCCACGCGCTACGCCCGGCCCTGGCGGGGCAGGCCGGCCACGGCTTGTACAGCCAGGTGCTGGATGAGCAACGCACGCGCCAGCTGGGCGAGTTCGCCCGCAGCCTGCGGGTGACGCTGAATACCCTGGTGCAGGCCGCCTGGCTGCTGTTGCTGCGCCGCTACACCGGGCAGGACACGGTGTGCTTCGGCGCCACCGTGGCGGGGCGCCCGGCGGAGCTGGCCGGCATCGAGGAGCAGGTCGGCCTGTTCATCAATACCCTGCCGGTGATCGGCAGCCCCCGTGCGGAGCAGACGGCGGCCGAGTGGATCGCCCAGGTGCAGGCGCGCAGCCTGGCCTTGCGCGAGTTCGAGCACACCCCGCTGTACGAGGTGCAGCGCTGGGCGCGGCTGGGCAACGAAGCGCTGTTCGACAGCCTGCTGGTGTTCGAGAACTACCCGGTCTCCGAGGCCCTGCAGCAGGGCGCCCCGGCCGGGCTGCGCTTCGGCGAGGTGGGCAACCACGAGCAGACCAACTACCCGCTGGCCCTGGCCGTGCTGTTGGGCGAGCGGCTGGAAGTGCACTACAGCTACGACCGCCGGCACTTCGACGAGGAAACGCTCGGCCAGGTGGCCGGGCACTTCGGCAACCTGCTCGTGGCGTTGTGCGAAAACCCGCAGGCGCGCCTGGCCGAGCTGGAAATGCTTGGTGAAGCGGAGAGGGCGCAGATTCTGCAACGCTGGGACCACACCGCGGATCACTACCCGAGCGATCGCTACATCCACCAACTGGTGGCGGATCGTACAGCGGAGACGCCGGATGCGGTGGCGGTGATCTTCGCCGACCAGCCGCTGACCTATGGCGAGCTGGATACCCGGGCCAACCGCCTGGCCCATCGCCTGATCGAACTGGGCGTGGGCCCGGAAGTGCGGGTGGCCATCGCCATGCGTCGTTCGGCGGAGACCATGGTGGCTTTCCTTGCGGTGCTGAAGGCCGGTGGTGCCTACGTGCCGCTGGACGTGGCTTATCCGCGTGAGCGCCTGCTGTACATGATGCAGGACTGCGCGGCAGCGCTGGTGCTGACCCAGAGCGATCTGGAGGGCCAGTTGCCGTTGCCCGAAGGACTGCCGACCCTGGCAGTGGACCGCGCCGAGGAATGGCAATCCCTTCCCGCTACTGCGCCGACTGTGGCGTTGCACGGCGACAACCTGGCCTATGTGATCTACACCTCCGGCTCCACCGGTCTGCCCAAGGGCGTGGCGGTGTCCCACGGACCGCTGGTGTCGCACATCCGCGCCACTGGTGAACGCTACGAGACGACCCCTTCGGACTGCGAACTGCACTTCATGTCCTTCGCCTTCGACGGCGCCCACGAAGGCTGGATGCACCCGTTGATCAACGGCGCCCGCGTGCTGATCCGCGACGACAGCCTGTGGCTGCCGGAGCAGACCTACGCGCAGATGCACCGTCATCAGGTCACTTTGGCGGTGTTCCCGCCGGTGTACCTGCAGCAACTGACCGAACACGCCGAACGCGACGGCAACCCACCGCCGACCCGTATCTACTGCTTCGGCGGCGATGCCGTGCCGCAAGCGAGCTACGACCTGGCTTGGCGCGCCTTGCGCCCGCAGTACCTGTTCAACGGCTACGGCCCAACCGAAACGGTGGTGACGCCGTTGCTGTGGAAGGCTCGAAAAGAAGACCCGTGCGGAGCGGCCTATGCCCCGATCGGCACGCTGCTGGGCAAGCGCCGCGGTTATGTGCTGGACGCCGAGCTGAACCTGCTGCCGGTGGGCTTGGCCGGTGAACTGTACCTGGGCGGCGAGGGTGTGGCGCGGGGCTATCTGGAACGCCCGGCGCTGACCGCCGAACGCTTCGTGCCGGACCCCTTCGGCAACGGCGAGCGCGTCTACCGTAGCGGTGACCTGACCCGCGCCCGGCCGGACGGCGTGGTCGATTACCTGGGCCGCGTGGACCACCAGGTGAAAATCCGCGGCTTCCGCATCGAACTGGGCGAAATCGAGGCCCGCCTGCTGGAGCAGGATTCGGTGCGCGAGGCAGTGGTGCTGGCCCGCGACGGCGCCAGCGGCAAGCAACTGGTGGGTTACGTGGTGCCGACGGATGAGCTGGCAACTGAGCAGCGGCACGCCCTGCGCGATGAGCTGAAAGCGGCGCTGAAGGCCTGCCTGCCGGAATACATGGTGCCGGCGCAGTTGCTGTTCCTCGAAACGCTGCCGCTGACGCCCAACGGCAAGCTGGACCGCAAGGCACTGCCGCAACCGGATATCAGCGAACTGCAACAGGACTACGTGGCGCCGCGCAGCGAGCTGGAGCGGCAACTGGCGGACATCTGGCAAGAGGTGCTGAAGCTGCCGCAGGTGGGCCTGAACGACAACTTCTTCGAACTGGGCGGCGACTCGATCATTTCCCTGCAACTGGTGAGCAGGGCCCGCCAGGCGGGGATTCGCTTCACGCCGAAGGAGCTGTTCCAGCACCAGACCGTGCAGGAACTGGCACGGGTGGCCCGGCGCACGGAGGAAGCCGCCGTCGACCAGGGGCCGGCCAGCGGTACGTTGCCGCTGACGCCGATCCAGCGCTGGTTCTTCGAGCAGGACATCCCGCAGCGCCACCACTGGAACCAGTCGGTGCTGCTCGCGGCGCCAGGCAAGGCCTGGGACGGCGAGGTGCTGGAGCGGGCGCTGAGGGAGCTGGTGATCCACCACGATGCCTTGCGCCTGGCCTTCGACGCCGGCTCGGCGCGCTACCGGGACCTGGCCGAGGTGCAGGCTGCCTGGGAACAGGCGGGCATCCTCTGGCAAGCCGAGCTGGATGGCCCGGAAGCGCTGGAGGCCCTGGGCGAGGAGGCGCAACGCAGCCTGAACCTCGCCGGCGGCCCGCTACTGCGGGCGCTGCTGGCCACGCTGGCCGACGGCAGCCAGCGCCTGCTGCTGGTGATCCACCACCTGGTGGTGGACGGGGTGTCCTGGCGGATTCTGCTGGAGGACCTGGAAAGCGCCTATCGCCAGCTCGCCGCCGGCCAGCCGCCGCGCCTGCCGGCCAGGACCAGTTCGCTGCAGGCCTGGGCCTTGTGCCTGGCCGAACATGCCGGCAGCGGCGCGCTGGCGCAGGAGCTGGACTACTGGCGCAACGAACTGCAGGGCGCCGATCCGACGCTGCCCTGCGACAACCCCGAGGGCTCCCGCCGGTTGTGCGATGCGCAGCACGTCCAGCTGCGCCTGGATGCCGACATGACGCGCAAACTGCTGCAGGTGGCGCCGGCGGCCTACCGCACCCAGGTCAACGACCTGCTGCTCACCGCGCTGGCCCGGGCGGTCTGCCGCTGGAGCGGCCGCGACCATGCGCTGATCCAGCTGGAAGGCCACGGCCGCGAAGACCTGTTCGAGGGCATCGACCTTTCGCGCACGGTGGGCTGGTTCACCAGCGTCTATCCGTTGCGGCTGGTGCCGGAGCAGGACCCCGGGCGCTCGCTCATGGGTATCAAGGAGCAATTGCGCGCGGTGCCCGGCAAGGGCATCGGTTTCGGCCTGCTGCGCTACCTCGGCGACGCCGCCAGCCAGCAGGCGCTGCGGGCCTTGCCGGAGCCGCGGATCACCTTCAACTACCTGGGGCAGTTCGACGGGCCGGGCGCCGGCGATGGCGAGCCGGGCCACAGCTTCTCGACGGAGCGCGCCGGCGCGGACCTGAGCGAGCAGGCTCCGCTGGGCAACTGGCTGAGCATCAACGGCCAGGTGTACGACGGCGAGTTGAGCCTGACCTGGACCTTCAGCCGCGAGGTGTTCCAGGGCGAGGGTATCGAACGGCTCGCCGGGGACTACCGCCGTGAACTGGAAGGGCTGATCGAGCATTGCTGCCAACCGGGCAGGGGGGCGCTGACGCCCGCCGACGTGCCCCTGGCCGGCCTGACCCAGGAACAGCTGGATGCGCTGGGCCTGGAGGCGGCGCGGGTCGAGGACATCTACCCGCTGACGCCGATGCAGCGCGGGATGCTGCCCGAGGCGGTGCACGAGCAGGGCGACTTCATCTGCCAGCACACCCTCGGCGTGCGCGGGCTGGACCCCGAGCGCTTCCGCCGGGCCTGGCAGGTCACCCTGGATGCCCACGGCATGCTGCGCACCGGCTTCGTCGCGGCGACCGCGCAGCGCCAGCCGTTGCAGGTGGTGTACCGGTCGGTGGAGGCGCCTTTCACCCTGGTCGACGGCCGCGGGCTGACGCCCCTGGAAGTGGAGGAGCGCCTGCTCGAAGACCGTCTCGCGCCCTTCGACATGGCGAAGGCGCCCTTGCTGCGCCTGACGCTGGTGCGGCTCGCCGACGACGAATACCGCGTGGCCCTGACCAGCCACCATATCCTGCTGGACGGCTGGAGCGCCTCGCGCCTGTACGAGGACATCCTGCGGGCCTACCTGACTGGCGCCCCGGCACCCGTGGCGGGGAGCTTCCGCGACTACCTGGCCTGGCTGCAGGGCGTGGACCACGAGGGCGACCGCCGCTTCTGGCAGCAGGCGCTGACGCGCCTGGACGCGCCCAGCCTGCTGGCGCCGACGGCGAGCGGGGGGGCCTGCGGGCACGGACACCTGTTCTTCGCCCTCACGCCCGAACGCAGCGCGGCCCTGGGCGAGTTCGCCCGGCAGCAGCGGGTCACGGTCAATACCCTGGTGCAGGCGGCCTGGCTGCTGTTGCTGGGCCGCCGGCTGCAGCGCACGACGGTGGCCTGCGGGGTGACGCTGTCCGGCCGGCCGGCGGAGCTGCCCGGCATCGAGCGGCAGCTGGGGCTGTACATCAACGACGTGCCGCTGGTGGCCGAGCTTGCGCCGGAGCTGAGCATCGCCCAGTGGCTGCAGGCGCTCCAGGTGTTCAACCTGCGCATGCGCGAGCATGGCTACGCCTCGCTGGCCGAGCTGCAGCAATGGCATGGCTCGGAGCTGTTCGATACGGTCATCGTGTTCGAGAACTATCCGGGGGAGATGTCCCAGGCGGAGGAGGGCAGCCAGGCGCTGCAGTTCCTCGGCATGGGCCATCACGAGCAGACCAGCACGCCGCTGACGTTGTACGTCGAGCTGGACAAGGTCTGGGGGTTCCACTTCGACTACCGTCTCGATCGCTTCCAGGCGGCTGTGGTCGAGTCGTTGGGTGCGGAACTGCAACGGCTGCTCGCCTGGCTGGTGGAGGCGGCTCCCTCGATGCGGCTGGGTGAGCTGGAGGGTGAAATTGCCTGAGCCCTTGGGGGCCTGGCGAACCGCGCCCCCTCACCCCAACCCTCTCCCGGAGGGAGAGGGGGCCGTTCGGCGTGGGCGGGGAGGTTTGGCGTCAACCTGTAGCGGGCCTTGCCCGCGATTCGCGCGCAGGGCGCGCTCCTACAGGGGAATGGCTTGGCTATTTCAGGCATAACCGTTCGTGGTTATCCGCCCTACGACTCCGTGCCGAGGTGCTTTTCGTAGGATGGGTTGAGCTTGCGAAACCCATGCGGTGCTGGTGATGGGTATCGCTTCGCTCAACGCCATCCTACGACGGCGCCGGGCCCCTCACCCCAGCCCTCTCCCGGAGGGAGCGGGGGCCAGGCCGTGCCACCGTCAGGCCCTGTTCTCCCTGCACCATTGGCATCCGCGACACCCATGGTCTCCATGGAATGCCTTCCTTCCCATGCGCTCCGAACCAGTCCCCTCTCCCTTCAGGGAGAGGGTTAGGGAGAGGGTGCTCTTTCGTCCCGCGCCAATTCCTTCCGGCAGGCCGATGCCCAACGACGATGGCGCTGTGTTTGCCTACGAAAAGCTGGGGAGTAGAAATGACGACGGGGGCCTGGCCCCCGTCGTTTTTGCCGCGTGACGCTTAGAACTTGTAGCTGAGGGTGCCCATCAGGTTCCTGGGGGCGCCCCAGACGCCCTGGCCGTACCAGTTCACCGCGGTCTGGTACTTCTCGTCGAACAGGTTGTTGACGTTCAGCTGCGCCGAGATCTGCGGGGTGATGTCGTAGCGGGCCATCAGGTTGGCGACCAGGTAGTCGGACTGCTCCTGACGCTGGCCTTGGGGACCCACACCGTCGTAGTAGATACGGCTCTGCCAGTTGGCGCCGCCGCCCACCGTCAGCTGCTTCCACTGCCCGGGCAGGCGGTAGGTGGTGAACAGGCGCGCCATGGTGCGCGGCAGCTGGGTGTTCACGTCGTTGTCGTCGGAGTCCTTGGCGCTGTAGTGGGTGGCGAAGAAGAAGGCGTTCCAGTTCTCGCTGAGCGCGCCGGACAGTTCGAACTCCACGCCCTTGGAGGTGGCGCCGTCGGTGGCGTAGTAGGCCGGGCTGTCGGGGTTGCCGGGCACGGAGTAGCCGACGTCCTGCTGGCCGAGGTTGTCCTGGACGATGCGGAAGGCGGCCAGCGAGGCGTTCAGCCTGCCGTCGAGGAATTCGCCCTTGATGCCGGCCTCGTAGGCGTCGCCGGTGACCGGGTCGAGCCAGGCGCCGTTGCGGTCGCGGTAGTCCTGGAAGTTGAAGATGCTGGTGTAGCTGGCGTACAGCGAGTAGTTCTGGTTCAGGTCGTAGACCAGGCCGGCGTAGGGGATGAACTTGTGGTCGCTGTAGTCGTACTCGCCCGAGGAGGCCCAGCCGGCGCCTTCGCGGTCGTACTGGGTGAAGCGGCCGCCGAGGATCAGCTTCAGCGGGTCGGCCAGGGACAGGCGCAGGGCGGCGTAGCCGGCCTTCTGCTTGGTGTGGTTGCGCTCGGAGAGTTCGCGGTTCTCGTAGTCCCACTCCGGTTCCGCCACGTGGCCGAAATCGTACACGCTGACCGGGGATTGCCAGGGCGTCTTGTTGCCGATCCAGTCGAACGAGTACTTGTGGTCGAAGTAGGTGGCGCCGACCACGGCCTCGTGGGTGCGCCCGAACAGTTCGAATGGGCCGGACAGGCGCAGGTCGGTGCTCTGCTGCTTGCGCTCGCCGGGGAAGCGCGACTGCGAGGGTTCGGCATCGATCAGGCCGGTCTCCGGGTCGGGAAAGCCCCAGTTGAAGATACGCGCGTTGTCCACCTCGTTGCGGTTGTGCATGACGCGGAACTGCGCCAGCCAGTCGTTATCGAAGCGGTGCTCGAGGTTGGCGAAGAAGTTCTTGACCTCGACTTCCTCGGTGTTCCACTTCGGCGCGATGCTGAACGAGCGGCTGTAGTGGGTCTTCGAGCCGTCGCTGTTCCACAGCGGCACGCCGCCGTAGGTCAGGCCGTCGGCGTCGGACTTCTGATAGCTGGCGCCCAGGCTCAGGGTGGTGGCGTCGGTCAGGTCCACGTCGACCACGCCGTAGATCACGTGGCCCTCGCGGGAATAGCGGTCGAAGAAGTTCTTCTTGTCCTGGTAGGCACCCACCAGGCGGCCGCGCACGTTGCCGGTGGGCGTCAGCGGGCCGGACAGGTCCAGAGTGCTGCGGTAGTTGTCCCAGGAGCCGGCGCTGACCTGCGCCTCGCCGCGGAATTCCTTGCTGTCGGCGCGCTTGCGCACCAGGTTGACCGAGGCCGAGGGCTCGCCGGCGCCGGTGAGCAGGCCGGTGGCGCCGCGGACGATCTCGATGCGGTCGTAGATGATGGCGTCCAGCTCGGACTCGCCTGCGGCGTAGTTGCTCTTGTAGTAGCTGGAGATGCCGTCGTACTGCAGGTCGTTGATGAAGAAGCCGCGCGAGGCGAAGACGGTGCGCTCGCTATCCAGCTGCGGCGCGGAGATGCCCGGCGCGTTGGCCAGCACGTCGCCGAGGGTGGTCATGTTCTGGTCGTCCATCCGCTGGCGGGTGATGACGCTCACCGACTGCGGCGTCTCGCGCGTCGACAGCGGCAGCCCGGTGGCGGCGGCGGTGGCGCCGGTGGTGTAGGAACCGGTGCCTTCGGTGGTGGTGGCCAGGCGGTTGCTGACGATGGTGGTGGCGCCCATTTCCAGGCTGCCGTTGTCACCGCCGAAGCTGACGGTGGCGGTATCCCCCTCGATGTGCTGGGCGGCCCCGGTGCCCTGCAGCAGCTCGGAGAGGGCCTGGGACGGCTCGCGCTTGCCCCTCAGCGCCTGGCTGCGCTTGCCGGCGACGTCCTCGGGACGGTAGAGCACCTGCAGGTTGGCCTGCTTGCCGAAGGCCTGCAGCGCGCTGCCCAGGGACTGCGCGGGAATGTCGAAGTTGACTTCCTGGGCCTGGACGTAGCCCGCCAGCGGCAGGCTCAGGGCCACGGCCAGGGAGTGCGGCATGAGCCTGCCGCCGAGGTAGCGCCGAATCAGGACGGCTTTGCTCAAGGGGGATAAGGCGTAGTGTGCTGGCATGGATGATTTGCTCTTTTAATGTTTTTGGCAGATGTGAAAAGGCAAATTGGCCCGGAACATTTCCCGTTGTCGCGGGCCAGAAGGCTCTGGTCCGGAAAGTTGGAACTTACACTTCGGCGGCCTCCCGTTCGTGGATGACTTGTCCCGCCGCCAGGCGAACCAGCTGGTCGGCGGTATGGAAGTAGCGATCGTCGTGGGAGATCACGATGATCGTCTTGCCCTGCTGTTTGAGTTCGGGGAGCAGCTCGGTGTAGAACACGCGGCGGAAGGCCGGGTCCTGGTCGGCCGCCCATTCGTCGAACACCAGCACCGGGCGGTCGTCGAGCCAGGCGTTGATCAGCGCCAGGCGCTTGCGCTGGCCGGTGGACAGGTCGGTGGTGGTGAAGCTGCCGTCGCGGATGCCGACCTTGTGGGCGATGTCCAGGCGCTCCAGGTAGCGGATCGCCTGTTCGGGGATTTCCGTGCGCCCCCTGAGCAGTTCGTCGAACAGGTAGTAGTCGGTGAACACGGTGGCGAACAGCTGCCGGTAGTCGTCCCGCTCGCCATCGCCGACGGCCTGGCCGTTCAGGCGTATCTCGCCCTGGTGCGGGTTGTACAGGCCCAGCAGCAGCTTGATCAGCGTGGTCTTGCCGCAGCCGTTCTCGCCGACGATGAAGACGATCTCGCCCTGGCGGATGGTCAGGTCGATGGGGCCGAGGTGGAAACTCTGGCCGCCGGCCGCCTGCGGGTAGTCGTAGCGCACCTGGCGCAGCTCGATCTGTTCCGGGGCCAAGTTCGCCGGGGCGGCCGCCTTCGCCAGCAGCTGCGGCTCGGCGGACGAGAAGCGCCGCGACAGCTCGTTGATGCGCATGAGCGCGACCTTGGCCTGGCTGAGCCCGGGAATGTTGGTGACCAGCTGCTCCAGCGGGGCCTTCATGTAGAGCATCACCAGCACGAAGCCGCCGAGCACGGTTTTTTCCGTGGCGGGCCAGATGGCCAGGAGGGCGATGGCCATGCCGATGACCGCGAAGAACAGCATGGAGCCGAAGCTTTCCGCGCTGATGAAGATCGAGGCGGCGCGGATGTTGGCCTTGCAGATGCGTTCGGTGCTGTCGTGGATCTGCCGGTCCAGCAGGTCCAGGCGGCGCTCGCGCTGGATGCGCAGCTCCTTGGCGCCGGCGGAGATCGCCTGGTAGTGCTTCTGCAGCTCGTCCTCGCCGTCGCGGGCCGCCTGCAGGCTGTGGGTGCCGAAGTGGTGCGCCAGGTACTGCGCGCCGCTGCCGATGATCACCGTGAGCACCGTCACCGCGAGAATCTGCCAGGACAGCAGGGCCAGGTAGCCCAGGCAGCCGAGGGTCACGCTCAGGGCGATGAGCATGGGCGCCACGCTCAGGGCGAAGATGCTCAGCGAGCTGACGTCCTTGAGCAGGACCGGTATCAGGCGGTGGGCGCGGTAGCGCTCCAGTTGCTCGATGGGCGCGCAGAGGATCCGCGCGGCGAGCTCGCGGCGCAGGGTGGCGACCACGCGCTGGCCGATGTAGTTGGTCAGCAGCTTGGAGAGCGTGGAACAGGCCAGGGTCGTCACGCAGAGCAGGGCGAACACCAGCGCGATGCGCAGGTTGGGGCCGCCCTCGATGTTCATCGCGGTATTGATGGTGGCCAGCAGGGCCGTGATGCTGAGGCCGCCGGCGACCCCCAGCAGCACGGAAAGCAGCAGCTGGGGCCAGAAGGGCTTGAGGAGCGTCAGGGTTTCATGGGTGAGGCTTTCGGCTGTGCGGGGCATGGGCTTCTCGGATGCCTGCTGGGCAGGAACTCAATGGCATGGCGCGTCGAACTGGAAAGACGAGGAACGGCCCGCCGGATTTAGTGCAAAGACGAGCAACTGGCCATCTGATTTAGCCGGCTGTGCGCCAGGTCCGCCTGGACGCCTGCGCCGGGGGCCGGCGAACCGCTCGGCGCGCGCGGATAAATTCGCCCCGGGGTCGTTCGTTGCCCTTAGTGAAGTGCGGGTAGCGGGGGCTCGCTGCCCCGGCCCGCCGAACCCACGGCGCGCGCCCGCGTGCGCCAAGCCGAGCCATGCCCAGGAAAGAAACCACCATGAAGAAACGCAAACTCGCCTATATCTGGTCGCTGCGTAACGCGGCTGCGGACAAGGCCGGCCAGTACGTCCCCTACAAGGGGGAAGAGCGCTACATGAAGTCGGTGCTGGAGTTTCTCGTCGAATCGCTGAACCGGACTTCGCTGGGCGAACAGTACGAGCTGGTCGGCGTGATCTACGACGACGACCCGCAATCGCCGCGCGACCAGGAAAAGATCAAGGACTATGGCTTCGCCTACCAGCCGGGCCGGCAGTGGTTCTACCCGGCTGACCTCGAGGTTCAGGGCAGGCGCTTGAACGACCTGCTGCTGAGCGTGCCTTCGACCTATCGCCGGCACCCGCGCGGCACGCCCGAGCACATCGCCGGCAAGCAGGACTTCGAACGGCGCCTGCACGACACCCTGGTGGAACTGGGCACCGATGTCGCGGTGCTGGACGGCCTGCTGGTGATCCTCGACGAGCTGGTGCGCCCGGGGGCGCCGTTCGCCCGGCGGATCATGAACATCCATCCCGGCGTGACCCGCGAGGACTCGCCCTACGAGCGCCGTGGCGCCTATGCGACCCTCGATGCGCTATACGGCGCGCGGGGCGAGAAGGTGGTGAACTGGACGACCATGGAGAAGGTCGCGGTGGAGCCGCTGTACTGGACCGGGGCCTCGTTCCACTACGTGGACAACGGCATCGACTCCGGCGAAGTCTTCCACGACGTGCTGAAGACCGAGATTTCCCCCGAGGACAGCATCCTCGAGCTGCGCTGGAACAACTTCAACAACAGCCTGTTCCCGGCCCTGCACGAAGGGCTGGCGCTGCTGGCGGAAAAGCAGGGCGACTGAGCGCGGCAGAGTGGTTGCCAGGGCCGGCACGGCGATGGTAGTGCCGGCCTTGTCACATTCAGGGCTTGTTCACCAGCTCGCGGGCGACGCGGAAACCTATCCAGTCGCCGCGGTCGCTCTTGTACGCATTGTTGCGGTTGCCCGAGCGGGAGAAGATCGGCGCCTCGCCCCAGTCGTTGCCGCGGATCTGCACCAGCTTGCAGTCGCTGTCGATCCAGGCGCTGCCGTCGCTGGGGGCGCCGTCGTAGTTGTCGTGCCAGCAGTCGGCGACCCATTCGTAGACGTTGCCGTGCATGTCGTACACGCCGAAGGCGTTGGGCGGGAAGCTGCCCGCCGGCGAAGTGAAGTTGTAGCCGTCGGCGGCGCCGTAGGTGTTGGCGTGCTTGGCGATGCTGTAGTCCTTGCCTTCGTCGAAGGGGAACGGGAAGGGCCCGGCGCTGCCGGCGCGGGCGGCATATTCGCGTTCGGCTTCGCTGATCATCCGGTAATGCTGGCCGGTCTTCTTCGACAGCCAGGCCGCGTAGCCCTTCACGTCCTCGTAGTCGACGCACACCGCCGGCTGGCGCGGGCCCTGCTGGTAGCGCGGCTTGCCGGCGATGCATTCGCGGCCGGGGCGGGTGTCGCCGTTGGCCAGGCGCACGCCTGTGGCCTTCAGGTAGGCGTCCAGCTCGGCGGCGGTGACCTGGTAGCGGCTGATGGCGAAGGGCTGGGCGAAGGTCACGGTGTGCAGCGGGCCTTCGTCCGGCTGGCGGCCCGTCTCGTCGTCCGGGGTGCCCATGGTGAAGCTGCCGGCGGGCAGCACCACCATCTCGGGGCAGTCCTTGCAGTCCTTGAACACGGCGCCCGGCTTGTGCGCCTCGGCGGCGAAAGCGGTGGGGGCGGCCAGGAGCAGGGTGGCCAGGGCCAGGGGCGGTAATGCGTGCATGGCGGTTCTCGTGAAGTGGGAAGCGGGTCAGGCGAGCTGCGGGGCGAGGATGTCCAGCACCCGGTCGATCTGCGCCTCGTCGTTGAGCAGGCTGGGCGCCAGGCGCACCACCGGGCCGACGTCGCGGTCCACGGCGTCGCTGATCACCTTGTGCGCCATCAGGTGCCGGGCCACGGCGTCGCAGTCGCGGCCGTCGACGCGGAAGAAGGTGAAGCCGGAGGAGAGTTCCGGACTGGTCGGCGTGACCATGCGCACTTTCGCGTGCTCGGCCAGGCGCTGCTTGAGGTAGCCGTTGAGCTGGTGGATGCGCGCCTGGACGTCGGCCTTGCCCAGCTGCAGGTGCAGCTCGAAGGCCTTGCCCAGCGCCAGGCGGTGCTCGAAGGCGTGGTAGCCGCCGGGAGTCATCAGGGTGCCGAAGCTGTCGGCGCGGGTAAAGGTGGGGATGCTCGGCACCAGATGGTCCTGCAACTGCTCCTCGCGGGCGATGATGACGCCGGTGCCGCGCGGGCCGAACAGCCACTTGTGGGTGCCGGCGATGAAGTAGTCGCAGCCGAAGTCGGCGAAGTTCGCGTCCTCCACGCCGAAGCCGTGCACGCCGTCGACCACGTAGATGATCCGCTCGGCGGCGTCGCGGTTGCGGTTGGCCTCGGCCACCAGTTGGCCGATTTCGCGCACCGGCAGCTTCACGCCGCTGCCCGACTGCACCCAGGTCATGCCCAGCACCCGCGTCTCGGGGCGGATGTTGCGGCGGATGCTGGCGAGGATTTCGTCGGCCGAGGCTTGGTGCGGGTCCTTGAACAGGGGAAATTCGCGTACCTGTGTGCCCATGCGCTTGTGGCGGTATTCCAGGGTGGTATAGGTGGAATAGTGTTCGTGGACGGTGGTGAGGATTTCCTTGCCCGGCGCCACCAGCAGGCCGCCGTAGATGGCGGCGAGGCCTTCGGTGGTGCTGCCGGTGAGGGCCACCTGCGCCGGCTTGACGCCGAAATAACGGCCGGCCCAGGCGCGCGTCTCGTCCTCGTATTTCCAGACCTCCTCGCGGTCCCAGTCCACCGCCTCGCCGGGGTTGGCGTTGAAGCGCGCGCGCAGCGCGTCTATGGCCTGCTGCACCGGGCGCGGGTGCGAGGTCAGCAGGAAGTTGGCGAAGTGCAGGTAGTTCGGATCGAGGTCGAATTGCCGGCGCAGGGCCTGCCACTTGTCCGCGCCGGCCGGCGCGGTGGCGGCCAGGGCCAGGTCGGAAGTCTGCAGCAGGGGCAGGCTGGCGGCGAGCAGCCCGGCCTGCTTGAGGAAGGTACGGCGGTCGTTCATGGAATGTCCTTGGCGCGGCTCAGCGGGTGGCGACGGGTGGCTTGGCGCGCTTCTGCACCTCGCCCCATACGCGCAGGAAGTTGCCGCCCCAGAGCTTGGCGATGTCGGCGTCGGAGTAGCCGCGGGTGATCAGCTCGGCGGTGACGTTGCGGATTTCGCTCTCGTCCTTCCAGCCGTCCAGGCCGCCGCCGTCGTTGAAGTCGGAGCTGATGCCGACGTGGTCGATGCCGACCTTCTTCACCGTGTAGTCGATGGCGTTGACGAAGTCCGCCAGACCGGCCTTGGGCTCCTCGTCGAGGATGCCGTAGAGGCTGCTGGCGTATTCGCCGAACTTCTTCTCCGGCCAGATGGCGATCACCGGGTCGCCGGGCATCAGCGCGTAGTCCAGGCCGGCCAGCGGCGGCAGGTCGAAGCGCGCGCGCAGGGCGTCGAGCTTCTCCAGGGTGGGCTTGCTCAGCGGGCGCAGGTAGGCCGCGAAGCCGACCACCTGGATGACCCCGCCGCTGTCCTTGATCAGTTGCATCTCGTGGTCGCTGAGGTTGCGGCGGATGTCCACCAGCGCGCGCGGCGCCGAGTGCGAGGCGACGATGGGCGCGCGGCTGAGGGTGGCGACCTGCTCCAGTGCCTTGGTCGACATCTGCGAGACGTCGATGATCACCCCCAGGTCGTTGAGCCGTTGCACCGCCTGCTTGCCCAGGGGCGAGAGGCCGCCCAGGGCGTCGGGCGAATCGTTGAAGAAGGGCAGGGGGCGGGAGGAATCGGACCAGCTGTTGTTGCCCACGTAGTTGAAGCCGAACATGCGCACGCCACGGGCGGCCCACAGGTCCAGCTGGGACAGGTCGTCGCCCAGCGGGTAGGCGTTGAGCATGCTCATGACGATGGCGAACTTGCCTTCCATGGCCAGGCGGCGGAAATCCTCCGGCGTGTAGGCGATGCCCACCCGCTCGGGGAAGTCGCGGACCATGCCGGTGAGAATCCTGTAGCGGATTTCCTGCTGGTGCCGCGCCTCGTCGACGAAGCCCGGCGTGGGCTTGTGCGGGGCGTCGGGGCCGCTCCACATCTCCGGCCAGCCGAAGATCGCCAGGGCCGCGCCGGACAGGCGGCCACGCCCGGCCTTGACCAGGTCCAGCTGCGAGGGGCCGTCGCGGTCGGCCTCGTGACCCTCGGTGCCGAAGTCCAGGGGCACGGTCACCCGGCTGTCGAAGGACAGGATGCGCTCGTGCAGCGCCTCGGCGTGGGCCATCACCTCGCGCGGGTAGGGCTGGGCGCGGATCAGCAGCAGCCAGGCCGCGGCGCCCGCCACGAGGGCCAGTACGAGCAGGGGCAGGGTGAGCCAGAGGATCTTTTTCGTGCGGGTGCTAGTCATTGCCGTCCCAGTCAGCGTTGGAGTCGGATGGCAGCCCGGGGCAGGGCATCGCCTGTGGGGGAGGACGAGGCGTGCGGGCGGAAATTTAGCGCCGGCGCGCCGCTAAATTTGCCGCCGGGCCGACCGTTCTAGCCTCGGTACAGCCTGCTTGGCGACGGACACAGGACGGACGATGACGGTTTCTCGACGCGGTTTCATGGCGGCCCTGGCGGTGACGGGGGCGGCGGCGTTGCCGACGGCGGCTTACTTCGGCTACCGCGAACTGCAGCGCCGCGAGCTGGACGCGCGGGAGTCGGAGACGCCCGGCGAAGCCAGCCTGGAAACCAGCGCCGGCGCCGAGCTGCGCCTGGCCGACCGCCTGCGCGGCATCTGGGATCTGCGCCTGCTCGATGCCGGGCAGGGGCTGCCGGGCCTGCCCGCCGAAGGCCTGCAACTGGTCCTCGACTGCGGCCCCCGCGGGCGCGGGCTGATCGGCTGGCTGGACACCCCGGAGCGCCTGCGCGGCACGGAACCGCCGCGCTACCGGGTGCTCGGCGACCTGGTCGGCGCCAGCTCGGCGAACATCCGCTGGCGCCTGCTGGGCGAAGACAACACGCCCAGCCACGAATGCAGCGCTGTGTTCGACGAGGTGTGGGACAACCTCGCCAACGCCGGCGACGGCACCCTCAGCGGCCGCCTCCAGCGCCTGGACCGAGACCTGTCCCTGCCGCAGCAGGACTGCCGCTTCGTCGCCAAAAAACGCCCCTTTCCCCTGGCACGCGAGCGCCTGCCGCTCAACGAGGCGCTGCTGGCCTGGCTGGTGTCGCCGCAGCACCGCCTGTTCCACCAGCTCTGGCACGCCTCGCGGGACAAGTGGCACCACCTCGACGAGGCCCAGCGCAACGCACTGCGCGGCGTGGGCTGGCAGCCCGGGCCGCTGGACGCCGAGCGCGACGCGCGCGGCCGGCACAAGGACCGCAACGCCTCGGGCATCGATTTCCTCTTCATGCACCGCCGCATGCTGGCCAAGGCCCGTTCGCTGCAGGACCTGCCGTCCTGGCAGCGCCTGCCGCCGCCGGCGGTGCCGCTGGAATACGACCGCGCCGGCTTCATCCGCTACTTCGAGAACGCCGACGGCTGCTCGGTGCCGCCGGCCTGGGTGGCGGTGGACGATGACGAATACAGCCAGTGGCTGCACGGCCTGAAGAGCGCCGATGCCTACCACGGCAATTTCCAGGTCTGGGAGTCGCAGTACCAGGACCCGGCCTACCTGGCGAAGCTCACCCTGGGCCAGTTCGGCTCGGAGCTGGAACTGGGCCTGCACGACTGGCTGCACATGCGCTGGGCCAGCGTGACGCGCGACCCGTCCAACGGCGCGCCGCTGATGACCGACCGCAACTACGCCGACTTCGCGCCGCGCTGGTTCCTGCGCGAGAACGACTTCCTCGGCGACCCCTTCTCGTCCCACGTGAACCCGGTGTTCTGGTGCTTCCACGGCTGGATCGACGACCGCATCGAGGACTGGTTCCGCGCCCACGAGCGCTTCCACCCGGGCGAGGTGCGCCGCGCCGAGGTGCTGGGCATGCCCTGGTTCGCCCGCGGCCGCTGGGTGGAGATCGACGACCCCTGGCTGGGCCCATCCACCCACGGCTGCGGCCTCTCCGACCTGCAGGCGAGCAGCAGCGACCTGGCCCTGGACGTGGAGACCATGAAACTGGCGCTGCGCGTCATCCTCACCGAGGACGACGAGCGCAAGGGCTGGCTAAAGCGCGCGCCGCGGCGGCCGTGGTATGCGCGCAACCTGAAGCTGGCGGAGCGCTGAGCGGGTAGATCGCAGAAAGACACGGCGGGCCTGATTGCATCAGACCTGAGAAGTGGTTGAAAGCGCCTATGCACCGTCCTGTTCTTCATCCCATAGCCAGAGCACATGGCCCTTGGCGAGGCCGCGCGGCACTTCGGGGAAAATCTCACCCTGCTGGAAGTGGCGGCGCGAATCGTGCTGAGCGAGGGTGAACCAGAAGCCGGCACGTGGGCAGGGCTGGCCAGCGTAAACAGGCGGCACGGGCAGGGGGCCGAGGCCTTCTTCGAAGGGTACGGTTTCACCGGGTACGCGTTCGACCAGGGTCCAGAGAGTTGGAGCCTCGGAGATGTTTTGCAAAGTGTCAGGGTCGTAGCCGACGCTGGCCTCAGGAGCGTTACGCGTATAACTGGTGAAGTAGTGGGAAGCGATCAGAAACTGTGCGCTGGCGTCATCCACATCGGGCAGATAGACACCTGTTTGCGGAACCGGCTCTCCAGTACGGACCTGTACCTGGGGATTCAGACGATAACGTGGCCAGGCGGTGGGGGGCGCGAGCGGTCCTCGGACCGAAGGGTTGAAGCGAGTAGACAGCACTCCTTGATTCCAATGCGCATGAGCGGTTGCCAGGATATTGCGGGCAAAGTGCGAAGCTTGTGCGATCAGGTCCCAGTATCGTTCATCCGCACCGGGCTCCACTTCATCCAGCCAGCCGCTCCAATATTCCCGCTGGCCTCGCATGTCGCCCTGAACACCCACGGCCCCGAATAGCCCCGAGTGGTCGCCATGGGTCAGGCTGATAAAGCCTCGGTCCACATAGATCATCGTTTCGCGGAAATTCGGCAATACGTCGCCCCAGACGATATCCGGTTGCATCGGCAGGCCGCGCTTGCGGTAGTCCGCCGGTAACTGCCGCATGAAGCGTTGCAGGCAGTCTTCCACATGTTTGAGCATTGCCGCCCAGGCGTCTTGCATCTGCTGGTAGTACTCCTTGGAACTGAAGCGTTCGAGCAGGTAGATTTCCTGGGGTCTCAAGGGCGTGGGCATCGTCGTCAACTGCCGCGTACCAGCTTCCAGGTTACGTTGCGCCCTTCCACTTGTGGCAGGGGTACACCATGCATGAAGGTCTGCTCACCGGTTGGCCAGTCCTCGCAACTCCATACGCCAGGGTAGGGGCAAGGCTGGCCGGAGGTGGCGCGCAAACCTGTTCCGGGCTGTTCGATCCACTGCCAGCGCAGCGGCTGGCCCTGGTAGGTAGGCAAGACTTCGCCCGCCTGGCCGGCGCGGAACTGAACGCTGGGGTTGTCTATTACCTGCCACAGTCCGGCGCGGGGCGCCGGTTCGCCGCTGTTGGCGAACGCGCTGGGGGTATCCGCCACTGGCGCGGGCAGGTCGACCGTGGCAGCGCTGGAGGATAAAACCGCCGGTGTGCCGTCCTGTTCTTCATCCCATAGCCAGAGCACATGGCCCTTGGCGAGGCCGCGCGGCACTTCGGGGAAAATCTCGCCCTGCTGGAAGTAGCGGCGCGAATCGTGCTGAGCGAGGGTGAACCAGAAGCCGGCACGTGGGCAGGGCTGGCCAGCGTAAACAGGTGGCACGGGCAAGGGGCCGAGTCCTTCTTCGAAGGGCACGGTTTCGCCGGGTACACGTTCGACCAGGGTCCAGAGGGTTGGCTCTTGGGAGGCGTAGTTGAGGCCGCTTGGTCTCAGTCCCACACAGGCTTTGGGAGCGTTACGCGTATAAGTGGTGAAATGGTGGGAAGCAATCAGGAACTGCGCACTGGCGTCATCCACATCCGGCAGATAGACACCTGTTTGTGGAACCGGCTCTCCCGTACGGACCTGTACCTGGGGATTCAGGCGATAACGTGGCCAGGCGGGGGGAGGATCAAGGGGGCCGCGCTCTTCGCTGTATCCGGTGGTTAAAAAAGTTGTTACCCAATGTGCTTCAGCGGTTGCCAAAATATTCCCAGCAAAGTGCGAAGCCCGCCCAATTAGCTTCCCGTATATTTCCCCCGCATCGGGAGCCACTTCATCCAGCCAGCCGTCCCAGTAATCCTTGACGCCTCGCATATCACCTTCAACACCCACGGCCCCGAACAACCCCGAGTGATCGCCGTGGGTCAGGCTGATAAAGCCTCGGTCCACATAGATCATCGTTTCGCGGAAGTTCGGCAATACGGTGTCGCCCCAGACGATATCCGGTTGCATCGGCAGGCCGCGCTTGCGGTAGTCCGCCGGTAACTGCCGCATGAAGCGTTGCAGGCAGTCTTCCACATGTTTGAGCATTGCCGCCCAGGCGTCCTGCATCTGCTGGTAGTATGCCTTGGAACTGAAGCGTTCGAGCAGGTAGATTTCCTGGGGTCTCAAAGGGGTAGGCATAAGGCGTCCTTTCAGAGGTCGAGTTTGGAATCGGGTGGCAGGTTGCGCCCATCGATATGGTTGGTCAGCTTGGGCAGGCCGAGGAATTCGTCGCTCTCGCCAGGGAAGTCGCTATAGCCCCACTGGGTGGGCCGGCGCCGGCTCAGATGCTCCGGCTGCAACTGCCGGGGATCGAGGACGATCTGCACGGCGCCACCTTCAAGTACGTAGTTGGAGTTCTTGAGTTTCTGGCTGGCAGCCGGCCCTTCCCAGACATTCAGGCCCTTGCCCGGCGGCACGGTGTAGACGACGTACTCGCCATTGCGGTTCCAGTAGCGCCAGACGGCGAAGCGGCGGCGCCAGTCGTCACGACCGCTCAGGGTGAGGAACTCAGCCTCGCGCATCCAGCAGATGCTGTTGTCGAAGGAGCTGGGAGCCACTACGCGGTATAACCTTTCGCCAGGTTTCAGAGTCACCGGCAGGGCATCTTCGAAAGTTTTGAAGGCGTTATCCAATGGTCTGGGGGCTGTCTTGCTGATATCCGGCCAGCCGGGTTTTGAAGGAGCCTTTGCCATTTCCTTGTGAACCAACTCCCCCGTCTTATCCACCCACTCCGGCTTGTTCCGCTCGAACTCCAGCGCATCGTCTTCCGCCTGTAGGCGCGGTGTCCCGTGGTGATTCCGGGCGTTCACCTGGGCCCGGTAGTTCATGTCCGCCTCGATATCCAGGCGGCGGGCCAGCCGCTCCAGCCAGTCGCGCACGGGGCCGAGCAGGCCTTCGAGCTTCTGGTTGGCCATGCGCCGTACGTTCAGCACGGACTCCAGCAACTGCCCGGCGCGGCTGGCCATGGCCGCGCTGCCCCAGCGCCGGACCAGGTCGAGCAGTTGGCGCAGGGCATCGATCAATTCGTCGAAGACCTTCGTCAGTTCCGCCACCTTGAGCTGCGCGATCACTTCCCGCAGCTTGCCGGCCAGCCAGCGATAGGGGTTCTGGATGTTCAGGGCGCGCAGGCTACGACGCACCGCGGGCGTTTGCAGGTGCTGGTTGAGCTTGCCGATACCGGCCTCGACGAAGGGCCAGCTGGCGTCCCAGAAGCCTTCGGCCTTCAGCGCCGCGCCGGAGCGCACGGCGAACTTGCGCCCGTAGGCGAAGAGGATCTTGCAGCAGCCCTTGGCCAGCGAGCCGAGCACGGGAAACAGGCCGATCAGGGTCAGGACCAGGGCGATCCAGGCCCAGTGATTGCTGCTGTCGGCGTTGATCTTCCGGCAGTTGGCCACCAGGTCGCGCACATCGCACAACTGGTCGACGATGGGGATCATCGAGATCACCGTGCCGGTCACCACCTGGGCGGTACTCTGCTCTTCGGCGAAGTCCCCTTGCAGGACGATCCAGAGCCATTCGGCGGCAGCGCCCAGGTCCTGCCGGGCGCTACCGAGCCAGCGCGCGGGGGCGGCGGCGTACCAGGCCAATGCGTTTTCGAGTTCTTCCCACATAGGTCGTCCTTAACCCAGCTTGTTTCGGGCTGCGTCGATCAGGTGCCGCAGGGGTTCCCAGGTGGAATCCTCACGCGGTTCGAGGGGGGCGTACTCGACCTTGACGGCTTTCTCGGGCACATTTTCGTGGCGGGCGTACCCCTGGGCGTCGAGCTTCCCGGTGATGTTCTGGCCGTTCTCGAAAAGAATCCGGTATTCCTGCCCTGCGAACTGCTGGTCGTCGGCACCGCGGTGGTTGATCTCGATCCAGTTGCCGGAATCGCTTTTCGACCATCGAGGCAGGGGAAGGCTGGCGGAACCCGGCCCCACCAGGCTGTGCTTGCCCGCCTTGACGACAAAATCTCCCGGCATGCCCATCTCGATATTGCCGTCGGCGATCTTCACGTAGGCGCCACCGCAGAGCAGGGTGAGGTGTGTCTTGGCGTTGACGATGATGTGCTCCTGGCTGGCCGAGACCTTCACGCTCTGGTCGGCCTCCAGACGTGCGCTGTTGTGCTGTGCCTGCAAGAGCAACTGGCCCTGGTGGGCGATGTGGCGCATGTCGCCGCTCTGGGCAAAGGTGCCCAGGCCCTGGCCGGCGTTGAGCAGTAGCTGTTCGCCGGCAGTGAACTGCACATGCTGCTGGGCGGCGGCATCGATGTGCTCGCCGGCGCCCAGGGCGATGCTGCGCGGGCTGGCCAGGGCGATGCCGGCCGGGGCGGAGAGGGCGATGACCGGTTCACTGCCATTGCCGCCGCCGTCGGCCTGGTCGTTGGCGCCGTGGCCCATGGCGCGCACGGCCTCGGTCAGGTTTTCCTGGGGCTTGGCCTGGTGGGCCAGGCCCTGGTGTTCACCGGCGTAGTCGCCCAGGGTCCTGGCCAGCTCCAGCGCCGCCTCCAGGGTGCTGACCAGTTGCGCGCGGTCGAGCAGGCCGCCGTTGGCGTTGGCTTGTGCCTCGGTGCTGAGCAGCATGCCCTGCGCCGCGCGCAAGGCGCCGTGCAGGTCGGTGCGCAGCTCGAAGCCTTCGCCGCGCGGCTGGCCGCCGTCGGGCCGCGGGTGGGTGAGGTAGCCCAGGTGGAGATGGCTTTGGCCATGGTCGTTCATCAGCGCGGCGCTGATTTCGCCGGTGGTGTCGTCCAGGCGCAGTTCGCTGGCGCGCTGGCCCTTGTGTTCCTTGCTCTTGAGGGTGCTGAGCACCTGGTGCCTGGGCAGTTCGTAGGGCGGGCGGTTGCCCACGCGGTAGCTGCGGCCCGTGACCACGGGTTGGTCCGGGTCGCTATCGAGGAAGTCGACGATGACCTCCTGGCCGATGCGCGGCAGGGTGATTTGCCCCCAGCCGCTGCCGGCCCAGCCGTGCAGCGGACGAATCCAGCAGGAGCTGTGTTCGTTGTGCGCACCTTCGCGGTCCCAGGGGAACTGCACGCGCACGCGGCCGAATTCATCGACGTGGAACTCTTCGCCCTCGGGGCCGACGACGGTGGCCACCTGCGGGCCCGGGATGAGCGGGCGGGGCCGCGGCACGGGGCGCCATTCGATGCGGTCGGGCACCAATTGGGCGGTATAGCCGTAGTAGGTGCCACTCTCGGCCCCGGCGCTCTCTTCGGCCTGGCTGGTGTGCTGGCGGCCCTCATGGCGGATGTGCACCGGGCGCCAGCCATGGTTCCAGTCCTGGCGGGGATGGCCGATGAGGTCGAAGGCCAGGCCGGGGACCAGGCGTGGATCGTCACCTTCGACCGTGGCGGTCTGCGCGTCACCCCGCAGGCCGCGCAGGCGGTCACGGGAGAAGGCTTCGCCACTTTCTCCCTGCTTGTAGCGGCCGGGATA
>NZ_JWMC01000030.1:0-62531 GCF_000812405.1 Pseudomonas sp. PI1 | reverse complement strand
CTTCGGCCGAATCATTATTACCGCCATTACGCAATTGGCGGGTTAGCCGACGTCCACCGAACCCGCCCTGGAGGCGGGTTTTTTCTGACTGTCTCCCGGGCCCCGTGAAAAAGCCCAGCAGGAGACAGGCCCAATGAGCCCCCACCGCGTCACCCAGGCCATCGAACAGGCGGATCGGCTGATCAACGCCCGGCAGTTCGAGCCCCTCATGGATTCCCATACCGATGACGCCTGCGGCGCCGACCTGCTCGACAGCCTGCCGGCCGGCGGCCGAACCCGGGAGGCGCGCGCATGAGCCAGGACGCGCTGCTCAAGGAATACGTGCGCAAGATCCTCGCCGCGCCGGTCTACGACGTGGCCATCGAAACCCCGCTGCAAGCGGCCCGCCAGCTCTCCGAGCGCCTGGGCTGCCAGGTGCTGCTCAAGCGCGAGGACCTGCAGCCGGTGTTCTCCTTCAAGATCCGCGGCGCCTACAACAAGCTGGCGCAGCTGAGCGCCGCGGAGCGCTCGCGCGGGGTGATCGCCGCCTCCGCCGGCAACCATGCCCAGGGCCTGGCGCTGGCGGCGAAGGAACTGGGCGTGAGCGCGACCATCGTCATGCCGCGCACCACGCCGGAGCTGAAGGTGCAGGGCGTGCTCTCCCGCGGCGGCAAGGTGCTGCTGCACGGCGACGCCTTCCCCGAGGCCCTGGCCCACGCCCTGCAACTGGCCGAGGTCCATGGCTACACCTTCGTGCCGCCCTACGACGACCCGGACGTGATCGCAGGGCAAGGCACCGTGGCCATGGAAATCCTCCGCCAGCACCCCGGGCGCCTGGACGCCATCTTCGTGCCGGTGGGCGGCGGCAGCCTGGTCGCCGGCATCGCCGCCTACGTGAAATACCTGCGCCCGGAAGTGAAGGTCATCGGCGTCGAGCCGGACGACTCCAACTGCCTGCAGGCCGCCCTGGCCGCCGGCGAGCGCGTGGTGCTGAGTCAGGTCGGGCTGTTCGCCGACGGCGTGGCGGTGGCGCAGATAGGCGCGCACAACTTCGAAGTGTGCCGTCATTACGTGGACGAGGTGATCACCGTCAGCAGCGACGAAATCTGCGCGGCGATCAAGGACATCTACGACGACACCCGCTCCATCACCGAGCCCGCCGGGGCCCTGGCCGTGGCCGGGATCAAGAAGTACGTCGAGCGCGACGACGCGGCGGGGCAGACCCTGGTGGCCATCGATTCGGGCGCCAACATCAACTTCGACCGCCTGCGCCACGTCGCCGAGCGCGCCGAGCTGGGCGAGAAGCGCGAGGCCATCCTGGCGGTGACCATCCCCGAGCGCCCGGGCAGCTTCAAGGCCTTCTGCGAGGCGGTGGGCAAGCGCCAGATCACCGAGTTCAACTACCGCTACGACCGCAGCGAGGAAGCGCAGATCTTCGTCGGCATCCAGACCCACCCGCAGAACGACCCGCGCCCGGCGCTGGTGGAGCAACTGCGCGAGCGGGGCTTCCCGGTGCTGGACCTGACCGACAACGAGGCCGCCAAGCTGCACATCCGCCACATGGTCGGCGGCCGCGCGCCGCAGGTGGAGCAGGAACGGCTGTTCCGCTTCGAATTCCCCGAGCGGCCGGGGGCGCTGTTCAACTTCCTCGAACGCCTCGGCGGGCGCTGGAACATCAGCCTGTTCCACTACCGCAACCACGGCGCCGCCGACGGCCGCGTGCTGGCCGGCCTGCAGGTGCCCGAACACGAGCGCGGCGAGCTGGGCGCGGTGCTCGACGCCATCGGCTACCGCTACTGGGACGAGAGCGAGAACCCGGCGTACCGGCTGTTCATCGGCTAGGGCGCGGCAGTGGACTGGCGAACTTCGCCGCGATTGGCTATTGGGCCCGCCTCGGGGCCGGCGTAGCTTGGGGCAACAGCCCTTCAACCCGCTGGGCCCCTGGCCCGAGGAGCCGTCCGATGTCCCTTCGCAATCTGCTGTTCGCCGGCCTGGTGCTGGCGCTGCCCGCACTGGCCCACGGGGCCGAGCACGAGAAGATCGCCACCCTGCAGGAACACGCGCTGCCCGACGCCCCCGGCAAGAAGGGCCTGCTGATCGAGGTCAGCTACAAGCCTGGCGAGGCCTCGGCGCCCCACGTCCACGCCGGCGCGGTGTTCGCCTACGTGTTGGAAGGCGCGGTGGTGTCGCAACTGCAGGGCCAGCCGCCGGTGACCTACAAGGCCGGCCAGTCCTGGTACGAGGCGGCCAACACGCCGCACCTGGTCTCGCGCAACGCCAGCGCGACGCAGCCGGCCAAGCTGCTGGTGTGGATGCTGCTGGACGAAAAGGCCCCGGTGCTGACGCCGCTGAAGCAGTAAGATTGCCGCCGCCGGCCATTTCTGCTGGGATGCCCTGATCGACCGACAAACGAGGGAGCTCGCAATGGCCAGCTACCAGGAACTCTTCGCCATCGGCGAAGGCTTCGACGCCTTCGTCGCCCACGGCCTGCCGGCGGAAATCGCCGCGGTGCGCGCGGTGCAGCAAAGGCTCGAAGAGCCGGGCCTGATCAGCGCCGCCACCCGCGAACGCCTGGCCGCGGTGCAAGGCCGCTACCACCTGCTGGTGGCCGGCGAGATGTGGTGCCCGGACTGCCAGCTCAACATCACCGCCCTGGACTGGCTGTGCCGCCAGCAGCCGCGCATCGACCTGGCGGTGATCTCCAAGGGGCGTGCCGAGGATGAGCTGCAGCAGCGCCTGGGGTTGGAGCGCGTGGCCATTCCGCTGGTGGTAGTGCTGGATGCCGGGTTCGAGGTGGTCGGGCGCTTCATCGAACGGCCGCAGGTGGTGGTGGCGGGGTGGGACGGGGTGAAGCCGGCGTATCGGGCGGGGGATTATCTGGAGAGTACGGTGCTCGATCTGGTGGCGGTGCTTGAGAGGGTGGAGGGGAGGGAGTTTGCTGGTGGTTGAGGTGTTTTGGGTTGATGCCGCTCCCTCTCCCCAGCCCTCGGCTGCGCGCCCCGCCCTGAAGGGAGAGGGGGCCAGTCCGTGCCGAGAGAAGGAATGGTTTCAGCCGGTACCCGCCAGGCTAGCCGGCTAACTCCAAAACGCCCGCATCTGCCCAACGGTCCCCTCTCCCTTCAGGGAGAGGGTTAGGGAGAGGGCGCTCTTCAGGCCATACACCGAACCTGGCCGGCAACTGCGGTGGTTCTGCTTGAACTGGTGGGGGCGTTTGCCGGTGGCCGAGGCGTTTTGGGTTGATGCCGCTCCCTCTCCCCAGCCCTCGGCTGCGCGCCCCGCCCTGAAGGGAGAGGGGGCTAGTCCGTGCCGAGAGAGGGCCTGGTTTCAGCCGGAAACCTTCGGCGTTGCCGGCTAACTCCAGAACACCCAGTCCTGCCCAACGGTCCCCTCTCCCTTCAGGGAGAGGGTTAGGGAGAGGGCGCTCTTCAGGCCATACACCGAACCTGGCCGGCAACTGCGGTGGTTCTGCTTGAACTGGTGGGGGCGTTTGCCGGTGGCCGAGGCGTTTTGGGTTGATGCCGCTCCCTCTCCCCAGCCCTCTCCCTGAAGGGAGAGGGGGCTAGTCCGTGCCGAGAGAGGGCCTGGTTTCAGCCGGAAACCTTCGGCGTTGCCGGCTAACTCCAGAACACCCAGCCCTGCCCAACGGTCCCCTCTCCCTTCAGGGAGAGGGTTAGGGAGAGGGCGCTCTCCAGGTCACACACCACAACCATCCGGCCCCACCAACCGCTTCTTCAGATAAAACCGCTGATGCCCCGGCGGGCAATCCTCCAGCACGCCCATCAGCTCGAACCCCTGCTTCCGATAGAACCCCGGCGCCTGGAAGCTGTAGGTATAAAGGAACACCCCCACACACCCACGACGCCGCGCTTCCTCCTCGGCCAGCGCCAGCAACTGCGCCCCCAACCCCGCACCGCGCTGCCTCGCATCCAGCCACAGATAGTCCACGTACAACCAACCCATTCCCGAATGGCCGAACAGCCCGCCCATCACCTGCCCCTCGGCATCACGGGCATACAGCTCGAAACCCTCGTAGCCATACGCCGTACCCATCCGCTCGACGTTATAGGCCCGCAGGCCTTCCTCCACGACGGCCCGGGCCTGGGGATCGGCGCCGGGGGTGAACTGGTAGCGGGCTTGCGACATGGCGCCTCCTGGGCGTGGGAAAGCGCCTAGTCTAGAGGTTAAGCGGGGCCCGTGTCCGGTGCCCCGCGCTGGCACCGGCGCGCGCTTTGGTGAAGAATGCGCGCCCGCGCCAGACACCGAGCAACCCATGACCGCCACCCGCGAGCACCGCCCATGAGCACCACCACCGTCGAGCTGATGCGGACCGGCCCCGAGCACAGCGAGCTGATCCGCAACCTCTACCAGTTCTATGCCTACGAGTCCTCGGACTGGGAGCAGGAAGACGTCGAGGCCGACGGCCGCTTCTACATCCACGAGGAACACCTGGCGCGCTACTGGCAGGCGCCGCAGTGGAGCGCCGAGCTGGTGCTGGTGGACGGCTTCATCGCCGGCTTCGTGCTCATCGAACGCAGCGAGCTGCCGGGCATCGATGCCCTGGAGCTGGCCGACCTGTTCATCCTGAAGAAGTACCGCCGCCAGGGCATCGGCCGCGCCGTGGCGACCCAGGTGTTGACCCGCGGGGAGGGCGCCTGGCTGGTGCGCTTCTATCGCCAGGACGAGGCGGCGCGGGCCTTCTGGCAGGCGGTGCTGGAGGTGCTGCCGCGGCCGGCGCTGTCCGTCGAGCCGGGCGACGACGAGCAACTGCTGAGCTACCTGGTGACGCCGGCCATCCATTGAGCCGCTGTGCGCGCGGGTCATAGGTCTGTCATTTGCGATCATTGAGCCGCGCCGGGGCCGGTCTTATGGTTCCTCTGACCACAGCGTCCGGCGCTGCCGGATGGCCCTGCATTACAAGAACGACGAGACAGAGGAACCGATGATGAGCGAATTGCAACTGCAACCCCGGGCTGCCGCCTCCCTCCAGCACTGGCACCGCATGATCGCGCAGCGCGACTTCGGCGCGCTGCCCGAGCTGCTGGCCGAGGACGTGGTGTTCCGCTCGCCCATGGCGCACACGCCCTACCCGGGCGCGAAGGTGGCGGCGACCATCCTCAACACCGTGCTGCAGGTCTTCGCCGACTTCACCTACCACCGCGAGCTGGCCAGCGCCGACGGCCTGAGCGTGGTGCTGGAGTTCAGCGCCAAGGTCAACGGCCGCGAGCTCAAGGGCATCGACATGATCCGCTTCGACGAACAGGGTCGCATCGTCGAGTTCGAAGTCATGGTGCGCCCCATGAGCGGCCTGCAGGCCTTGGGCGAGGAAATGGGCCGGCGCGTGGGCGCCTACCTGGCGACGGCCAAGGCCTGACCGGAAACCCCATCGGCCCGGAATACGCGCCGGGCCGAACCCCGGGTGCGGCGGCGCCCTGTGCTAGGCTGAGGCGGTTGTCCTTCCAGCCGAGTGAACACGGATGCTCGCTGCACTCAAGCGTTACCCGCGGTCGGTGAACCTGCTGTTCTGCGCCACCTTCGTCCTGACCCTGGGGCGAGCCATCAGCCTGCCGTTCCTGGTCGTCTACCTGTCCTCGGCCTTCGCCCTGCCGATCGCCCGCATCGGCGCCATCGTCGGCGGCGCGCTGATCGCCGGCTCCGTGCAGAGCCTGTACGGCGGCTACCTGACCGACCGCCTGTCCAGCCGCGGACTGATCCTGGGCTACACGGCGTGCTTCATCGCCGGCTTCGTCGGCATGTGCCTCACCGCCAACCTCTGGCTGTTCTTCGGCTTCCTGGTGGCCTTCAACTTCGCCTACTCGGCGGTGGACGTGGTGGTGAAGGCGAGCTTCGGCCGCCTGCTGCCGGCGCAGGAACAGGGCCGCGCCTTCTCCATCCGCTACACCTTCATCAACATCGGCTATGCCGTCGGCCCCTTCCTCGGCGCCGGGCTGGCGCACTGGGCGCCGAAGCTGCCGTTCGTGGTCTCCGCGCTGCTCGGCGCCGGCTTCCTGCTGCTGTACCTGGGCTACGGCGAGCGCAGCCAGCGCCCGGCCCCAGCGGGGCAGGCGCCGGTGTCCTTCCTGGCCCTGGGCCGCGTGCTGCTGGATGACCGGCGCCTGGTCTGCTTCACCCTCGGCGGGGTGCTCAGCGCGGTGGTGTTCGGCCAGTTCACCGCCTACCTCTCGCAATACCTGGTCACCACCCGCAGCGCCGAGGTGGCCTACCAGGTCATCAGCACCGTGGTGGCGGTCAACGCCCTGGTGGTGATCGCCCTGCAGTACCCGCTGGGCCGGCGCATCGACGAGAACCGCCTGGAAACCTGGCTGCTGGCCGGGCTGGCGCTGTTCCTGGCCGGGGTGATCGGCTTCGCGCTGTCCACCAGCGTGCTGCACTGGGTGCTGGCGATGACGGTGTTCACCCTGGGCGAGATCATCGTGTTCCCCGCCGAATACATGTTCATCGACCGCATCGCCCCGCCGCAGCTGCGTGGCATGTACTACGGCGCGCAGAACCTATCGAACCTCGGCGGCGCCCTGGGCCCGGTGCTCTGCGGCTGGGTGCTGGCGAGCCTGCCGGCGCACTGGATGTTCGTGATGCTGGGCGCCTTCGTCGTCGCCGGCGGGGTGTTCTACCGCCTGGGCGCGGTGTTGCCGGCCGCCCGGCAGGCCTGAATGCCGGAACCGCCGCCTTCCGGGCCCGCCGGCACGGGTTGCCGCTTGCACCACCTTCGTCGCCATTGATAGCCTTCGCGGCCTAAGAAGAACACAGGCCCCGGGTATGGTGATCAGGGTTGTCGAAGCGCAGGAAGTCGATCAGCAGCGGATAGCCATTCCGGGTTGGGAGCAGCAGTACACGCAGATGTCCGCCGGGCGTTTCGCCGGGCGCATCCTGCATGCCGAGGTCGAGGGCATCGAGCTCTACGAGGAGCAGATGAACCTGCGCGTGGAGCAGGAGTTCCACGCGCCGCCCGGCGCGCTGGTGTTCAGCTTCGACATGTCGGAGAACACCCTCTATCTGCTCGATGGCGAGACGCGCAACGCCTGGGTCACGCCGGAGAACTACCGCGAGGTGGCGGTGGTGATCAAGCAGGCGGGGCAGTGGGGCCAGGCGCTGGACGACTTCACCGACCTGGTGCTGACGCCCCTGCGCTCCGACGGCTGCCGCTCGCTGGCCGCGTCGCTGAGCGACCTGCTCGTCGGCGCAGGCGCCGGGCGGCACCCGGTGGAGGCCCCCGGCGTGGCGCAGGCCATAGTCGCCAATTGCTTCTCCCTGCTCTGCGAGGCGCCGGCCGGCGACGAGCAGCGTTCGCGCTCCATCGTCCAGGCCAAGCGCGTGGTGCAGCGGGTCAAGGACGTGGTGAACGATTGCCCCGAAGAGAACTTCGCGATGGCCGAGCTGGCGGCGAAGGCGGGCGTTTCGCCGCGTACCCTGCAGCAGTCCTTCCTGCGCTATGCCGGCATGCCGCCCATCGTCTGGCTGCGCAACCGCCGCCTGAACGCCGCCCGCCGCGACCTGCTGGGCGCCGCCGAGTCGGGCATGACCGTCGCCGAGGTGGCGATGAAGTGGTCGTTCTGGCACCTGGGGCGCTTCTCCCAGTCCTACCACGCGCTGTTCGGTGAGTACCCCAAGGCTACTGTCAGGCAGGGTGCCCGGCCTTAGCGCCGTTACCTTCGGCCAGCGGCGGATAACCGCGAACGGTTATGCGCCCTACGGTGTTCGCCGGAAAGGCGGGGTGCGAGGATGGCGCCGGACTACCAGCGCACTCAGGACAGCCCCCTCTCCCGCTTGCGGGAGAGGGTTGGGGAGAGGGCGCTCTTGTGCCCAGCACCTACGCCACCGGGAAACACCGTTCGCGAGCAAGCTCGCTCCTACGAAAAGCTCTTCGCGCCACGCAAAGAAATGATGGGTATCGCTTCGCTCAACCCATCCTACGGGTGTTGTGTTTGCCGGAGAGCATTTCGGCGCGAGCCTCAGCCCAGCTTCTCGCGTATCCGGTACCAGGCCATGCCCAGCGCCAGCAGCGGCGAGCGCAGCAGCTTGCCGCCGGGGAAGGTCAGGTGCGGCACCGCGCTGAACAGGTCCAGGCCCTGGCTGTGGCCGCTGTGGATGGCCTCCGCCAGTAGCTTCGCCGACCAGTGCGTGACGTTCAGCCCGTGGCCGGAGTAGCCCTGGGCGAAGAACACGTTCGGCTGCGCCTTTAGCCGCCCCACCTGGGGGAAGCGGTTGGCGGTGATGCCGATCATGCCGCCCCACTGGTAGTCCAGCCTTACGTCCGCCAGTTGCGGGAACACCTTGAGCACCTTCGGCCGCATGTAGGCGCCGATGTCCTTCGGGTCGCGCCCGGAATAGTGGCAGGCGCCGCCGAACAGCAGGCGGCGGTCGGCCGTCAGGCGGTAGTAGTCCAGGCCCACCTTCTGGTCGCACAGCGCCATGTTCTGCGGGATCAGCTGCGCCGCCAGCGCCTCGGGCAGCGGCTCGCTGGCCACCACGTAGCTGCCGGCGGGCAGCACCTTGCCGGTCAGGCGCGGTTCCAGTTCTTCCAGGTGCGCGTTGCAGCCGAGCACCAGGTTGTCGGCCAGCACCCGGCCCCGCGCGCAGTGCACCACCACCTGGCGGCCATGCTCGATGCGCAGGGCGGGGCTGCGCTCGAATACCCTGGCGCCCAGGGCGGCCGCCGCGCGGGCCTCAGCGCGCACCAGGTCGAGCGGGTGCAGGTGCCCCGAGCCCATATCCACCAGGCCGCCGGCGTACTGGTCGCTGGCCACCACTTCGCGGATGCGCTCCGGCGCCACCAGATGCGTCTCGTGCGGGTAGCCCTGGGTGCTCAGCTGGGCGTGCTCCTCCACCAGGCCGGCATACTGCGCCGGGGTGTTGGCCAGCTCGCAGAAGCCCCAGCGCAGGTCGCATTCGATGGCCAGGTCGCGGATGCGCTGCGCCACCAGTTCCACCGACTCGCTGCCGGCCCGCTCCAGGTAGCGCACGCCTTCCTCGCCGACGTACTTGGCGAAGCCGCTGACGTTGTGGCCGATGCCGCGGATCAGCTGGCCGCCGTTGCGCCCGCTGGCGCCCCAGCCGATGCAGCGGGCCTCCAGCAGCACCACGCTGAGGCCGCGCTGGGCCAGCTCCAGCGCGGTGTTGACGCCGGTGAGCCCGCCGCCGACGACACAGACGTCCGCGCGAACCTCGCCCTCCAGCGCAGGGTAGGGCTGTTTGTCCCGGGCGCTGGCGGCGTAGTAGGACGCGACATGCTCGTCGGTGTGGCTCATGGCTCGCTCTCGCTTCATTGGTTGAACTTGATCTTGCTCCAGCTGCGGGTCATCAGGCGCATGATCTTGGGCGGCGGCGCCTTGGCGATGTACAGCTTGTCCAGCACCTGCTGGCTCGGGTAGACCTCGGGGTCGTTCTGCATCTGGGCGGGCAGCAGCGCCTTGGCGTCGGCGTTGGCGCTGGGGTAGCCGACGTACTCGCTGATGCCGGCGATCACCTGCGGATCGAGAATGTAGTTGATGAAGGCCAGGGCCTGCTCGGGGTGCGTCGCGTCCGAGGGAATGGCCATCAGGTCGAACCACAGGTTCGCGCCTTCCTTGGGAATGGCGTAGGCGATCTCGATGCCGTTCTTCGCTTCCCGGGCTCGCGCGGCGGCTTGGAACACGTCGCCGGAGTAGCCGAAGGCCACGCAGATGTTGCCGTTGGCCAGGTCCGAGATGTACTTCGAGGAGTGGAAGTAGGTGACGTAGGGGCGCACCGCCGCCAGCTTGGCCTCGGCCTTCGGGTAGTCCGCCGGGTTGGTGCTGTTGGGGTCCAGGCCCAGGTAGTTGAGCACCGAGGGGATCATCTCGTCGGGCGAGTCCATGAAGGCCACGCCGCAGGCGCTGAGCTTCTTGATGTTCTCCGGCTCGAACAGCACCGCCCAGGAATCGATGCGGTCCACGCCCAGCACCTGCTTGACCTTCGCCACGTTGTAGCCGATGCCGTTGGTGCCCCACAGGTAGGGCACCGAGTGCTTGTTGCCCGGGTCGTTCTGCTCCAGCAGCTTGAGCAGCCGCGGGTCCAGGTGCTTCCAGTTCGGCAGCTTGCTGCGGTCCAGCTCCAGGAACACCCCGGCCTGCACCTGGCGGGTGAGGAAGTGGTTGGAGGGCACCACCACGTCGTAGCCGGAGCGGCCGGCCAGCAGCTTGCCTTCCAGGGTTTCGTTGGAATCGAAGACGTCGTAGACCGGCTTGATGCCGGTGGCCTTCTGGAAGCCGCCAAGGGTGTCCGGGGCGATGTAGTCGGTCCAGTTGTACACGCTGACGGTCGGTTCGGCGTGGGCGCCCGCGGCCAGCGTGGCCAGGGCGAAGGGCGCAAGGTAGCGCAGCAGTCTCATGACGACTCCTGAATTGTTGTTGTGGTTGAGGCGAAAAGGGCGGATCAGACGCTCAGCAGCAGGAACTCGCGCTCCCAGGAACTGATCACCCGCTTGTAGTTCTCGTGCTCGGTGCGCTTCACCGCGACGTAGCCCTGCACGAACTTGCGGCCCAGGTATTCGCCGAGCACCTCGCAGTCTTCCATCTGCGCCAGGGCGTCCTCGATGGTGATCGGCAGGCGCAGGTTGCGGCGCTCGTAGGCGCGGCCCTGCACCGGGGCGCTGGGGTTCAGCCGCTCGACCATGCCCAGGTAGCCGCACAGCAGGCTGGCGGCCAGCGCCAGGTAGGGGTTGGCGTCGGCGCCGGGCAGGCGGTTCTCCACGCGCATGGCCGCGGGCGGGGCGGCCGGCACGCGCAGGCCCACGGTGCGGTTCTCCTCGCCCCACTCGACGTTCACCGGCGCGGAGGTGTCCGGCAGGAAGCGGCGGAAGGAGTTCACGTTCGGCGCGAACATCGGCAGCACTTTCGGGATGTACTTCTGCAGGCCGCCGATGAAGTGCAGGAACAGCTCGCTCATGGAGCCGTCCTCGTTGGCGAAGACGTTTTTGCCGGTGGCGATGTCCAGCACGCTCTGGTGGATGTGCATGGCGCTGCCCGGCTCGTCGGTGATCGGCTTGGCCATGAAGGTGGCGCTCACGTCGTGCTTGAGCGCGGCCTCGCGCATGGTGCGCTTGAACACGGTGATCTGGTCGGCCAGGTGCAGCGCGTCGCCGTGGCGGAAGTTGATCTCCATCTGCGCCGGGCCGTCCTCGTGGATCAGCGTGTCCAGGTCCAGGCCCTGCAGTTCGCACCAGTCGTAGACGTCTTCGAACAGCGGGTCGAACTCGTTGGCGGCGTCGATGGAGAAGCTCTGCCGGCCGCTCTCGGCGCGGCCCGAGCGGCCCACCGGGGCTTCCAGGGGGAAGTCCGGGTCGCTGCTGCGCTTGGTCAGGTAGAACTCCATCTCCGGCGCCACAATCGGGCTCCAGCCCTTGTCGGCGTACAGCTTCAGCACGCGCTTGAGCACGTTGCGCGGCGACAGCTCGATGGGGTTGCCGTATTTGTCGAAGGTGTCGTGGATGACCATCGCGGTCGGCTCCAGCGCCCAGGGCACCACGAAGATGGCGTCCGGGTCGGGTTTGCAGAGCATGTCGATGTCGGCCTCGTCCAGCAGGTCGTAATAGACGTCGTCATCGACGAAATCGCCGGTGACGGTCTGCAGCAGCACACTTTCCGGGAGCCGCATGCCCCCTTCGCCGAGGAACTTGTTGGTGGGGGAAATCTTGCCGCGGGCGATGCCGGTCAGGTCGCTGACCACGCATTCGACTTCGGTGATTTTCTGTTGCTTCAGCCGTTGCTCCAGTTGCTCGGCGGGGGTGCTCATACAAGCCTCGGATGGTTCATGGGTTCTGGGTGGGGGCGCCGGCAGCGTGGCGCTGCCTGGCCGCGGGGCTAGTTTCGTCCGCCGGGCGGGGGCGTTCTATCCACTTTCCGCACGCTTGAGGCCGCGGGGGGCGCAGGGCGGGGGACTTGTGGCGATTCTTCGGGCGGAATCAGGGGAAGTTTCCGTCGCGGCAACTGCCTTGAGCCCTTACAAGGCGCATCCGTAGATTCCGTCTGCCACGGTTCGCCCGTGGTGGGGCGTAGGAACCCCGGAATATCGCAAGACGTGCGGTAGCGCCATTGCCGCAGGGCAGACGTGTATCCAAGGCCCTGCGGTTCCATGGCGGACCGTGCGAGGAGGCTTCGGCCTGCCGGTTGTCTTGTGACGGTATTCCTACCCTGGCACGGTCCGCCTCTCCCTTCCAGGAGGCGGCTCCCATATCCCATAGAGGAGCAAGACGGAACATGCATCGCCTTGTCGTTCAGTCCAAGCAACACCCCCGCAGCACCCGCCAGGAGGTCCGTCATGGCTGACCTCGTTCCCCTCATCCCCCTCAGCCCGGCCACCGAGCCCCACGACGACGTGCTGTACGTCAACCCCAACGCCCCCGCCGACCACCTCCACGAAGCCGCCGTCCGCCGCCTGAGCGCGCTGGAAGACCTGCTGCACATGCTGGAGGACAGCGCCGACGAAATGCCCCTGACCCACCTCCAGGCCCGCATGGCTGCCGCGCTTGCGCCGCTGGCGGCGGAAGCGCGGCAGCTGTACGAGCTGGCGCAGGTCAAGCGGGGGTAATGCCCCGGCCCCGGGTGCGCCGGGGCCATGACGGGGCGGCGCTGGCGGCGTACCGTTCGACCGCCGGCAGCGTCGTCCTCCCCGTGATTTGATCGTGGTCAAACTTCCGTTCGCCCCGCGGCGTACAAGTGACCCGGCGGTTCCTTCCCACGCCGGCGCCACGCCAGGAGGTTTCCATGCCCACCACCCAGCCTTCACAGCCCACCACCGAAGCCCCCGACGAGCATTGGGTCGAGGCCCTGCCCGACGGCAGCCATGTTCTGATCCGGCCGTTGCGCGCGGAAGACCGCCAGCGCGAGGCGGACTTCATCGCCCGGCTGTCGCCAGAGGCGCGGCATTTCCGCTTCCTGTGCAGCATGCGCGAGGTCAGCCCGGCACTGCTCGACCAGTTGATGACGGTGGACTTCCACGACAGCGCCGCCTACATCGCCCTGGTGCACCAGGACGGTGAGCTGGTGGAGGTGGGCGTCAGCCGCTACGCCCGCGGCGCCGACGCCGGCCATTGCGAGTGCGCGGTGACGGTGGCCGATGACTGGCGGCACCGCGGCCTGGGGGTGGCCCTCATGCGCCACCTGATCGAAACCGCCCGGCGCAACGGCATGACGCAGATGTATTCGATCGATTCGGCAGCCAACGCGCCGATGCACGAGCTGGTGCGCTTCCTCGGCTTCAGCAGCCACCAGGACCCCGAAGACCCCACGCAGACCATCCATACCCTGCAGCTGCAACCGGCGACCTGAAGCGGGGGAGGCAGCCATGCACATCCAACTGCTGTGCACCGGCGACGGGCGTTGCTACGTCCAGCTCGACCAGTTCCGCGTGCATTTCCGCAACGCGGAGCAGGCCAGCGCCTACCTTGAGCGCCTGCAGCAGCGTATCGCCGCGCCCCACGTGCTGGCCGAGGCGCAGCGCCGCGACGCCGACAAGCGCCAGGCCCAGCGCCGCGCGGGCTAAGCCTTCCACGGGCCGCGGTCACGGCCGGCGCGCCGTGGGCCTCCTGGCCGCCCACAAGGGGCGGCCGCTCACCGGCCGTTCAGGGGCGTATCGCCAGGATGCTGGAGTGCACCCGGTACAGCGCCTGCTCGGTGGTGCTGCCGACGATCTTCGCCAGCCCGGCGTGGTAGAGGGTGCCCATGACCACCACATCCATGCGGTAGTCGTCGACGAATTCGGCGATGACGCGGTTGGCCGCGCCCTTGATAAGGTGCAGGCACTTCTGCTCGATGCCGAAGCGCTCGCCCAGGCGCTGCATGCGCTCGGTGGCGCGGCCGCTCATCTGCTCCTGGATTTCGCTGGTCCAGGCCACCGGCCCCACGGCATAGGCGAGGAAGCTGCTGCTCAGGTCGTAGGCCTGCAGCAGGTGCAGCTCGGCGTCGCATTGCAGCGCGAGCTGCTGGGCCGATTCGACGATGCGCTCGTTCAGTTCGTCGACGCGGGTGTCGTCCTGGGACAGGTCCAGCGCCGCCACCACCTTGCGCGGCAGGGGATGTTCCGCGTGGCTCACCAGGTGCAGCGGCACCGCGCACTGGCGCAGCAGTTGCCAGTCCAGCGGCGTCATCAGCGCCCGGCTCACGGCCGTTTCGTAGTGGACGTCCTTGACCAGCAGGTCGAAGCCGCGTTCGCGCACCCGGCGCAGGACTTCCTGCAGCGGGTCGTCGCTCCACACCGCCTCGGCGCTGGCCTCGATGCCGCGCCCGCGCAGCAGCTCCACCTGGTCGTCGAGCCAGGCCTGGTGCCGCTCCTGGATGGTGTTGCGGGCGCGTTGCTGCAGGTCGTAGTCGAGGGTGTTCAGGGCTGGCGCCAGGCTGTCGATCATCAGCATGTGCAGGCTGGCGCCGGCGGAGCCGGCCAGGGCCTGGGCGCGGGCCATGGCGGCGGAATAGTGCTGGTGGGTGTCGCAGATCAGGAGCAGGCGCGAGTAGGCGTTCATGGCGGTCTCCGCAGCGGCGCCCGCGCCACGGGCGGCGCGGGCTGGGTGGCTGTGAGCCTGGGCCGGGGCGCGTGCGGGCACTTTGATGCGCATCAAGAACGATGCATCAAGAACGATAGTGGAGAGGGGGCGGCAGGCGGTCGAAGCGGACCACCGGTCCTTCGCCCGGGGGCGGCGACAGCAGGCGCTCGTTACGCAGCCAGATGCTCGCCGCCGGCACCCCGCTGCGCAGGCACGCCTGGGCCGCGCTGCGGCCGAGAAAAACCGGGGTGGCGCAGAACACCACGTCGGGCGGCCGCTCCAGCAGTTGCCGGTGCAGGCGTTCCAGCAGGCAGGCGCCGTGGACCCTTTCGTCGAGCAGGCCCAGCGAGTGCAGCCAGCGCCGGCATTCCTCGGGCAGGCCCGCCAGGCTGGCGGCGTCGGCGATCAGGTCCAGGCGCAGCGCGGGCATCCAGCAGGCCAGTTCGTCGATCGCCGCCGCCACCGACAGCAGGCCGTTGCCGCTGGCCACCACCAGCAGCCGGCCGGCGCGCAGCGGCAGGGGCCAGCCGACGCCCAGGGGGCCGCGGTAGTCCAGCCAGCCGTCCGTGGCCGCGAACCGGCCGGGGTGGCTGGCGCTGACGATGAACGGCCCGTGGTGCTCCGGCAGGCTGATGTAGCTGCACGGCTGCAAGGCCCCGCCATGCGCGCCCAGCAGGCAATACTGGCCGGGTATGACGGCGCTGCCCGCGTCGTCCTCCAGCAGCAGGCGCAGGCATTGCCCCGTGCCCGGCAGGCAAAGCACTTCCAGTAGCCGTACCCGTTCCATTGCGCGCCCCCTTGGCGAGGTCGACCAGACGCGTCGTTTCGGGTCAGGCTAGGCGCCGCGGGCCGGGCCGCCTTGACCGTCATCAAGTTCTGCGCTGCGGGGGCCGATGCCGGCGTTTTGACCGGGATCAAGGACAGCCGCCATGGCCGTCGCAGAATCGATTCGCCCCATTTCCGAGGCGGTTCATCCAGCGGAGGAATTCCCCATGTCCGACCCCGCAAAGCAAGTCCCCGTCACGCCGTCCCCCAGCCAACCGACCAAGGCGCCAACCCCCGGCGCCAGCCCCTTCGATACGCTGCGACGGCAGATCGACAGCCTGTTCGACGACTTCGGCCGCACGCCGCTGCGCCTGCCCTTCGGCCACAGCGCCTTCGACGTGGAGCCGTTCTGGCGGCGCGAGCCGTTCAGCCGCGGCCTGCCCGCGGTGGACGTCAGCGAGCAGGCCGAGGAGTACCGCATCAGCGCCGAGCTGCCCGGCATGGATGAGCAGGACATCGAGGTGAAGCTGGCCAACGGCAACCTGGTCATCAAGGGCGAGAAGAAGGAAGAGAAGGACGAGAAGCGCAAGGAGTACCACCTGTCGGAACGCCACTACGGCAGCTTCGAGCGGGTGTTCCGGCTGCCCAAGGAAGTGGACGCGGAGAAGGTCCACGCGCAGTTCTCCAAGGGCGTGCTGCAAGTGCACCTGCCCAAGCGCGCCGAGGCGGTGCACCCGGAGAAGGTCATCCCGGTGAAGAACGGCGATTGATGCACTCGGGCGCGCCTGCTGGCGGCAGGCGCGCCCCTTCGTCGAGTGGCGTAGCGCGGCCAAGCGCAACGGCTATAGTGGGAAAATCCCCTTATTGCCGGAGGCGCCGCCATGTCCGACGCTTACCGCTCCCCGCCGCGCCCGCAGGTCAACTGCCAGGCGTGTTCGTTGAGCCGCCTGTGCCTGCCGGCGAGCCTCAGCGACGGCGAGGTCGAAGAGCTGGACCGCATCGTCCGGCGCAGCCGCCCCCTGCAGAAGGGCGAGTACCTGTTCCGCGCCGACGAGCCGATGCAGCACGTGTTCGCCGTGCGCTCCGGGGCGCTGAAGAGCTACCTGCTCGACGCCAACGGCGGCGAACAGGTGATCGGCTTCGTGCTGCCGGGCGAGATGCTGGGGCTGGACGCCATCGGCTCGCCGCGCTTCCCGGGCTATGCGGTGGCGCTGGAGGTTTCCATGGTGTGCAGCATCGGCCTGGAGCAGCTGGAGGACCTGTCCGGGCGCATCCCCGGCCTGCGCCACCAACTGCTGCACATCCTCAGCCAGGGCATCCAGGGCGAGTACGCGCACATCCGTTGCAGCCGCGAGCGCGCCGAACAGCGCCTGGCCGGCTTCCTCCTCGGCCTGTCGGCCCGCTACCAGCAGCGCGGCCTGTCGCAGGACCGCTTCACCCTGCCGATGAGCCGCGGCGACATCGGCAACTACCTGGACCTCACCATGGAGACGGTCAGCCGGCTGTTCACCCGCTTCGTGCAGACCGGCCTGATCGACTGCCACGGGCGCGAGGTGCGCCTGCTCGACCGCCAGGGCCTGTGCCGGATGAGCGGCCTGGAGGCGCAGCCGGAGCGCGCGGCGGGGCGCCCGTAGGCGGTTCCCGGGCCGTTCATCCGCTGGCCGCGGCGCGGGCGCCGGGCGCGCCGCCAATCTGATCGAGATCAAAGTCGGGCCGTGGCGTCGCGCCCATCGTGCAAGGCGAGCGAATGTCCGCTTCCCCGCACAGGAGACGAGCCATGGCCATCGGCGAATACTGCAACCGCGACGTCGTCATCGCGGCGCCTACCGTATCCATCCTGACCGCCGCCCGGTTGATGAGCGAATACCACGTCGGCGACCTGGTGCTCGCCGAGCAGGTGGAGCGCGAGCGCTACCGGCCCGTGGGCATCATCACCGACCGCGACATCGTGCTGGAGGTGGTCGCCAACAACGAGCCGGAGCCGGGCAGCATCCAGGCCGGCGACATCCAGCTGCGCAACCTGGTCACCGCCCAGGAAAGCGACGATGTGTTCGACGTCATCACCCGCATGCGCCAGGCCGGCATCCGGCGGATGCCGATGGTCGACGAGCAGGGGCTGCTGGTGGGGATCGTCTCGGCGGACGACCTGCTCGGCGTGCTGGCCGACAACCTGCGCGACCTCTCGCGGCTGGTGGGCTTCCAGAACCTGCGCGAAGAGGGCGAGCGCGAAGCCGACTACTAGGCGAGGTGGCTGCCATGCATGACGTAACGCTTCCCTTCGTCGACCGCGCCGCTGCCGGCAAGGCCCTGGCGCGGTTGCTGCCGGCTTACCGGGGCCGCCCCGGGGCGATAGTGCTGGCCCTGCCGCGCGGCGGGGTGCCGGTCGGCTATGAGGTGGCCAGCGAACTGGGCGTGGAGCTGGACCTGATGATCGTGCGCAAGCTCGGCGTGCCCTGGTACCCGGAGCTGGCCATGGGCGCCATCGCCAGCGGCGGCGTGCGGGTGCTGAATGACGACGTGCTGCGGATGCATGGCGTCGACGCGCACGCCCTGGAGGCGGTGGAGCGCAGGGAAAGCGCCGAGCTGCACCGGCGCGAGCGCGCCTACCGCGGGCAGCGGCCCATGCCGCAGCTGGCTGGCCGCCAGGTGCTACTGGTCGACGACGGCCTGGCCACCGGCGCCACCATGCTGGCCGCCGTGCGCGCGGTACGCCAGCAGGCGCCGGCGGCCATCGTCGTCGCCGTGCCGGTGGCGCCGGCGGAAGTGCTGGAAGAGCTGCGCCACGAGGTCGACGAGGTGGTCTGCCCGTTCACCCCGGAGCCGTTCAGCGCCATCGGCCGCTGGTACCTGGACTTCTCCCAGACCAGCGACGCCGAGGTGGTGGCGCTGCTGCAACGGGCCTGGCGGCGGGAGGCGGGCGAAGCCTAGCCTCAGGTGCAGCGCCGGCCGTGGCGCAGCACGTCGATGCGCAGCTCCGGCTCGTAGGGCGGCACGTTGCATTCGACGATGTCGTCCGGCGCCACCTGCAGGCGCAGCCCCACCACGTCGGCGTGTACCGGTTGGCGGCTCACGCAGCGGTCCACCAGTACGCCGGCCAGCACGTGCCGCGCCCCGAGCTGGGCCAGGTAGGCGCAGGCGCGCAGCAGCGAGTGGCCTTCGTAGAGCACGTCGTCCACCACCAGCAGCGTGGTGCGGCTGAGGTCCATGCCGGCCAGTTGCGGGTTCTCCGTCAGTTCTGTCTCGGGGTGCAGCAGGCTTAGGTCGTCGGCGTAGCGCTTCACCTTCAGGGCGTGGACGGGCAGGGGCGGGTGGCCGCATTGCACCAGGTGTTCCTGCAGCCGGTGCGCCAGGGGTTCGCCACGCCGGACTATGCCGACCAGCGCGCTTTCGCCCGGGGGCAGCAGCGGGGCGGCCTTTTGCGCCATGGCCTGGAGCACGGCATCCAACTCCCGGGCGTCGTACAGGGTCAGGCGTTGCGGAGCGTTCGGGGTCGCCATGGTGGGCCTCCAGGCCGTTGCTGGGCATGGCTTTCACCATCGCGCGTCGGGCGAGGGGCGAATTTGATCCAACGCAAATCCGGCGCAGGCCAGGGGGCTGAAACTCGTTGGTAGTTCCCCCATCGAGCCCGATGCGGGCCCCTGCCTTCCGGCGCGCTGGCGGCGTGGCCGGATACCCACGAGGTGCGCTATGAGCCAGCCACGCAAGCTCCTGTTCCTGACCCACCCCGAGCAGCACGATTCCCCCGGCCTGCAACGCGCGCTCGCCCTGGCATCGGCCTGCAATGCGGCCTTGCACGTGCTCGTCTACGTGGGGCCCTTCGCGACCTTCCTGCTGGACCGCAAGGTCATGGAGCAGGCCCGGGAAAGCCTGGTGCAGGCGCAGCGTAAAACCTGGGAAGGCGAATGCGCGGCCCTGCGCGGGCGGGGGCTGGAGGTCACGGCCTCGGTAGTGGCGGCGGACAACCTGCGCGAGGAGATGCTCCAGGACATCCGCGAGCTGCAGCCTGACATGGTGATCAAGGACGTGCGGCACGAACCGGCGCTCAAGCGTTCCTTCGTCACCCCGCTGGACTGGCACCTGCTGCGGGAGTGCCCGGCGCCCCTGCTGCTGGTCAACGACATCCGCCAGCCGATGCCGCGCAAGATAGTTGCCGCGGTGGACCCGTCCGACCCGCAGACCCAACTCAGCGACATCAACGACAGGATCATCGCGGCCGCCAACGGCCTGGCCCTGCAATGCGACGCGGAGCTGCACCTGCTGTTCGTCTACGACTGCATGCCGGCCTACATGGCCAACGGCGGCGAGGGCGGCGTGGCCTGGGTCGACCTGGTCGAGGAGATGCGCGGCGCGCTGCACAAGCCCTTCGTCGCCCTGGCGGACAAGTACGGCGTGCCCGAGGAGCGCCGCCACTTCCTGATGGGCACGGCGGTGCGCGGCATCGCCAACTTCGTCCAGCAGAACGCCATCGACGTGACCGTGATGGGCCGCATCCACCGCAGGGCCGTGGACAGGCTGATCGGCAGCACCACCGAGCACCTGATCGAGCATGTGCAGGGCAGCGTGCTGGCGCTGCAGCCGGGCGAGCAGGGCGCCTAGCGCAGCAGTTCGGCCACCCGCAGCGCCGTGGCTTTCGCCGACTGCGGGTTCTGGCCGGTCACCAGGCGGCCATCCACCACCACCTTGGGCACGAACGGCAGCAGGGCCTTTTCGTAGCGCGCGCCGCGCTGCTTCATTTGCTCTTCGGCGTTGTAGGGCATCTTCTTCGCCACGCCGGCGAGGATTTCCTCGCGCCAGGAGAAGCCGGTGAGCCTGCGCCCCGCCACCAGCAGGCTGCCGTCCGACAGCGTTGTGTTCAGCAGGCCGCAGTAGCCGTGGCAGACCGACGCGACTATGCCCCCGCGTTCGTAGATGGCACGGGTGAGGCGCTGCAGGCCGGCGTCGTCCGGGAAGTCCCACATCACCGCGTGCCCGCCGGTGAAGTAGATGGCATCGAAGTCCGCCGGGTCGATGTCCCCGGGCTTGGCGGTGTTGGCGAGCAGCGCCCGGTGGGCGTCGTCGGCCAGCCAGGCCTTGGCCGAGGCATCCCGGTTCGGCCATTTGAGCGAGCGCGGCTCCAGCGGCGTGACACCGCCCTTGGGGCTGACGATCCGCTGCACGTAGCCCTTGGCGGCGAACAGGTCGTAGGCATGGGTCAGCTCCGACAGCCACAGGCCGGTGGGGTCGGCCGGGTCGGCGTAGTGCGCGACGTTGCTGACGACGTGGAGAATGCGCTTGCTCATTTGCCCTTCCTTCCCGGAGGTTGACCTTGCCGGCCTGTATCGGCGGCGTGGGGGAACTCTAAGCTTGAATATAACTTTAAGGTCAAGGGTTCCGGGGATGGGGAATGAAGGGGCTGATCTGGCCACCAGCGCCGGGGCAGGGTAAAAGAGCGGGTTCATTGCCGCAGGATGCCCATGCCTTGAAACGCGCAAGCCCATTGCTGATCGCCACGCTACTGGCCGCCGCCGGCCAGGCGGGGGCCATGGACGGGAAAGGCAACTCGTCCGACCACTTCACCGTCGCCACCAGCCTGGGCAGCGCGGCGCTCAGCGAGTCCACCAGCCAGCCGCTGCGGACCTACCGGGCCGCCCGCGACGATGCCCTGGCGTACATCGCCTCCGACGGGCGCATCCATGGCGCGCAGTTGGAACAGGCGCTGCGCTTCTACCGGCAGGCGCATCCGCAGTCCGGCCTGAGCGACATGCAGCTGGCCCGGGCCATCGCCAGCCTGGGCTGAGCCCTGCTCGCCGGGGCGCGGGGCCGGCGAGGTCCGCATTGTGGAAATGCACGGCATTGAAATAAAATGAGACGCTTTCTCATTTTCACTCTTTTGGCGTTCCCGCCAAGGATGCCCGCGCATGTTTTCCGCTTCGTCCCACGCTTCGCCGGTCGTCGCGCTGGAGCGCCTGTATGGCGACCACCACGGCTGGCTGTTCGGCTGGCTGCGCCAGCGCCTGGGCAATGCCCCGGACGCGGCGGACATCGCCCATGACACCTACCTGCGCATCCTCAGCTCCGGGCGCACGCCGCCGCTGGCCGATTCGCGGCGCTACCTGGTGCAGGTGGCCAAGGGCCTGGTCATCGACCTGTGGCGCCGCCAGGACGTGGAGCGGGCCTACCGCGAGGCCATCGCGCACCTGCCCGAGGCGCAGGTGCCGGCGCCGGAAACCCACTGGCTGATCGTCGAGTCGCTGCTGCGCATCGACGCGATGCTGGACGGCCTGCCGCGCCAGACGCGCGAGGTGTTCCTGCTGGCGCAATTCCACGAGCTCACCCTGCAGCAGATCGCCGAGCGCACCGGCATGGCGCTGATCACCGTGCGCCGGCACATCCACAAGGCGCTGGTGGCCTGCATGACGGCCTGCGAGCCATGAGCCGCGGGGAGGCCCGCGCCGCGCCGGCGGCCAGGCTGCTGGAGGAGGCCGCCGAGTGGGTCATGACGCTGCGCTTCGACGCCCCCGGCGAGGCGCAGTGGCAGGCCTTCGAGCGCTGGCGCGGGCAGAGCGACGCGCACCGCGAGGCCTGGGCGCGCGCCGAGCGGGTATTCGGCACCTTCGACGCAGTGCCCACGGAGCTGGGCCGCCAGGCGCTGCATGGCCTGGAAGGGCTCAAGGGCCTGAGCCGCCGCCGTGCGCTGCGTCTGCTGAGCGCGCTGTTGATGGCCGCGCCGGCCGGCTGGCTAGTGGCGCGCAGCGCCCCCTGGGACAGCTGGATGGCTGACGCCAGCACCGCCACCGGCGAGCGCAAGGCGCTGACGCTGGCCGATGGCAGCCGGGTGGTGCTCAACACCGTGTCGGCGCTGGATGTCCACTTCGACTCTACGGCGCGCCGCCTGCGCCTGCGCACCGGCGAGGTGCTGGTGACCACCCATGCCGACCCGCTGGCGCCGCGGCGGCCGTTCCTGGTCGCTGCGCAGCAGGGCGTGGTCGAGGCGCTGGGCACGCGCTTCAGCGTGCGCCAGCTGGGCGAGCAGTGCCAGGTTGCGGTGTTCGAGCACCAGGTGGAGATCCGCCCGCACGCTGGTGCGGCAATGCGCCTTTCCGCCGGCCAGCAGGCCTGGTTCGATGCCCGCGGCGTGCTGCGCAGCGCGCCGGTGGACGACAGCGCCGCGCTCTGGGAGCAGGGCATGCTGGTGGCCCGCGACCAGCCGCTGGCGGAGGTGCTGGCGGAGCTGGCGCGCTACCGCCACGGCCTGCTGCGCTGCGACCCCGAGGTGGCCGGGCTGCGCGTTTCCGGCGCGCTGTCGGTGGCGGACACGGACCAAGCGCTGAACGCCCTGGAGCTGACGCTGCCGGTGCGGGTGTCACGCCTGAGCCGCTACTGGGTGACGGTTTCGGCCCGCTAGCGAAAAAATTTCGCGCCCCCCCCTGAGCACTTTTTCCATCTCGTCCGGGATAGAGGGTGAACACGCCTCATGGGGAGGGGTGGGCAGCCCGCGCGAGGCGCGGCTTGAAGGATGGCAAAGCACATGGCTTCGAAGCACCGACGGCATTCCGGCACTCGTCGATTCACCCACCTGGCCCTGGCGGCGGCGATCCATGGCGTGGCCCTGGGCTGCGCCGGGCTGGCCCTGGCCCCATCCGTGGCCATGGCCGCCGAGGCCGCGCGCGACTATGCCATCGGCGCCGGCGCCCTGAGCGACGTGCTGGCCCGCTTCGCCGCCAGTGCCGGCGTGCAACTGGTGCTCGACCCGGCCAGGCTCGCCGGGCGCAACAGCCCGGGCCTGAAGGGCCGCTACACGCTCGAGCAGGGCTTCCAGCAACTGCTGCGCGGCAGCGGCCTGCAACTGGTGCAGCGCGGCGCGGGCATCTACGCCCTGCAGGACGCCGGCAGCGCCCTGCAGATGCCGGCCGAAACCGTAGTCGGCAAGGGCGGCGATACCCTGGCCATGTCCGCGACCGTGATCCAGGCGAACGCCAACGGCGCCGGCACCCCCACCGGCTACCAGCAACTGAGCGACAGCAGCACCACGCGCCTGGGCCTGACGCCGCGGGAAACGCCCCAGGGCGTCACCACGCTGTCGCGCCAGCAGCTGGACGACTTCAACATGAACAGCGTGAAGGACGCGCTGCGCAGCGCGCCCTCGGTGACGGTGGAGCAGTACGAGACCGACCGCACCAACTTCACCTCGCGCGGCTTCGACATCAACAACTTCGAGTACGATGGCATCGGCTCGCCGTTCAGCGCCGGCCTGCTCAGCGGCGACCTGGACCTGGCCGAGTACGAGCAGGTGGACATCCTGCACGGCGCCAATGGCCTGATGAGCGGCACCGGCAACCCCTCGGCCACCGTCAACTTCATCCGCAAGCGCCCGACCTACACGCCGCAGGCGCAGGTGAAGCTGTCGGTGGGCTCCTGGGGCACCCGCCGCATCGACCTCGACGCCTCCGGCCCGCTGACCGACTCGGGCAAGGTGCGCGGCCGCTTCATCTACGCCAACGAGACCGGCAATTCCTACCTGGACCGCTACTCCCACGAGAAGAACGTGCTCAGCGGCATGCTGGCCTTCGACCTCACCGAGGCGGACACCCTGACGGTCGGCTTCTCCGACAACAAGAGCAACTCCAACGGCAGCAGCTGGGGCGCGCTGCCGCTGACCGACCAGGCCGGCAACCTGATCCACTACAGCCGCCGCGGCGCCAACATCGGCCAGGACTGGACCTACTGGGACGTGCACACCCAGCGCGCCTTCGTCGAGCTGGCCCACGACTTCGGCGGCGGCTGGAAGGGCAAGCTCAACGTCACCGGCGTGGACCAGAGCCAGCAGGCCGACATGTACTACCTGATGGCCAACGACGCCGACACGCCCTGGCTGGCCGACCCCAGCCACAGCCACTCCGGCGAGAAGCAGCTGCTGGGCGAGGCCCAGCTGAGCGGCCCGTTCAGCCTCGGCGGGCGCCAGCACGAGCTGACCCTGGGCGTGGACTACGGCCGCTCGCGGCACAGCGACCGCGGCTACTACAACAACGAAGACGAGTTCATGGACGCCGACCTGGGCCAGACCCTGAGCGGCGCGGTGCCCAGGCCGAGCCTGACCTACACCAACGACACCATCGAGATGGCGCGCTTCACCGACCGGCAGAAGAGCGTCTACGCCGGCACGCGACTGAACCTCACCGACCAGCTGCACTGGATCCTCGGCGCGCGCATGCTCAGCGTCGACAGCGACGGCACCGACTACGGCAGCGCCCGCGACGTGCGCATCCACGGCGAGGTGACGCCCTACACTGGCGTGGTCTACGACCTCGACGAGCAGTATTCGCTGTACGCCAGCTACACCAAGATCTTCAACCCGCAGTACGTGATGGACGCCCAGGGCAAGGTGCTCGACCCGCTGGAGGGCAAGAGCTACGAGGCCGGCCTCAAGGGCAGCCTGCTCGACGACCAGTTGAGCGTGTCGGCCGCGCTGTTCAAGACCGACCAGCGCAACGTCGCCGAGGCCACCGACCAGAGCCTGCCCGGCGGCGAGACCATCTACAACGGCGAGGACTTCAAGAGCCGCGGCGCGGAGCTGGAAGCCAGCGGCCAGCTGGCCCCCGGCCTGCAACTGCAGGGTGGCTACACCTACGTGCACATCGAGGACCCGGACGGCCACAAGGCGCGCCAGTACGTGCCCCGGCACAGCCTGCGCAGCAGCCTGACCTACCAGTTGCCCGGCCTGCCCCAGGCCAAGGTCGGCACCCGGGTGAGCTGGCAGAGCGCGATCCAGCTCGACGACGACAGCCGTGTGCGGCAGAACGCCTATGCGCTGGTGGATTTGATGGGGAACTACGACATCGACAAGCACTGGAGTGCGTCGTTGAACCTGAACAACCTGACCAATCGCAAGTACCTGATGAGCTTGTATAGCGGTGGGTCCGGTTTCTATGGGCCGTCGCGCAATGTGACGGCTTCGGTGAGTTATAACTTCTGAGGTTGGGGTTTTGTGGGGGAGGGGCTGCCCGTGCCACTGGGGCGTCCGGCGTGGCCTACGGCCCGTGTTTCCCTGGAACCATAGGAGCAACTGTCTTGCCGACTGCACCGAGGCGCTTTTCGTAGGATGGGTTGAGCCTTGGCGAAACCCATGCTGCCGCGGCGATGGGTATCGCTTCGCTCAACACCATCCTACGTGGCGTCATATTTGTCGGAAGGCGTAGGAGCGGACTCCGTCCGCGATTGGACTCTCCGGTCACGCCGGACATCCCGGTGGCACGGCCAACGGCGGATAACCGAGTCGCCCTACGAACCTCCCGGCTGACGCCGTGTTATCCACCCACGCCGAACGGCCCCCTCTCCCTCCGGGAGAGGGCTGGGGTGAGGGGCTCTTGACCCCCACATCGCCAGCCACCCCCAAGCCGCTGTATCCCAATGTATCCAACTCACCCCTCCGCAAGGCACGCATACAAACCCAACCCCCCTCCGATACGCCACCGATACATGGCGCGGGCCAAATGGCCACACCCGGACGCGACACCCGGCGGGCTTCGAAAGCCAGCCCCTCGCGCATCCCGGTTCGACCAAGCCCCTTGAACCGCGCCCCAAGCGCCCAGCATCGGAGAAACACCCATGTCCCGTAACCCGATCCAGACCAAGACCCGCATCGGCCTGCTCGCCATCGCCCTGGTGGGCGGCGCCAACCTGGCCACCTCGGCCTTCGCCGTCGAGGCGCTGCCCCAGGGCTACCAGCTCGCCGCCGCCGACAAGGCCGGGGAGGGCAAGTGTGGCGAAGGCAAGTGCGGCGCCAGCAAGGCTAAGGTCACCCAGGCCGAAGGCAAGTGCGGGGAGGGCAAGTGCGGCGACGCTTCCTTCACGCGCACCGACAGCGACCACGACGGCAAGGTCTCGCGCGATGAGTTCCTGGCCGTGGCCAAGGACCGCGCCGGCGACTTCGACAGGATCGACGCCGACCACGATGGCTTCATCTCCGAAGCCGAGGCCTACCAGCACCTGAAGAACGTCTTCGAATCCAACGGCAAGCCGATGCCGGCCGGGCTGTTCGCCAGGTTCCAGGGCGACCGCCACTAAGCCGGACGCGCCACCCAGCCCTCCCTGCCGGGAGGGCATTCCTCCTCCGCGGAGCCTTGCCATGAATGCCCATTCCCTATTGCGCGGGGCCGGCCTCGGCCTGCGTCGTGCGCTGCTGCCCGAGCTGCTGGCGATGCCTGCCGCAGCCGTGGACTTCCTCGAATGCGCGCCGGACAACTGGATCGGCGTCGGCGGTGCCTACGGCGACGGCCTGGCGCAGCTCGCCGAACGCTTCCCGCTGGCCTGCCACGGCCTGTCGCTATCCCTCGGCGGCCCCGGGCCGCTGGACCTGGAACTGCTGCGGCGCACCCGGCAATTCCTCGACCGCCATCGCGTCGGCCTGTTCAGCGAGCACCTGAGCTACTGCTCCGACGACGGCCAGCTCTACGACCTGCTGCCGCTGCCCTTCACCGACGAGGCGGTGCGCCACGTCGCCGCGCGCATCCGCCAGGCCCAGGACGTGCTGGGGCGGCGCATTGCGGTGGAGAACATTTCCTACTACGCCGCGCCCTACCAGGCGCTTAGCGAGATCGAGTTCCTGCGGGCCGTGCTGGCGGAAGCCGACTGCGACCTGCTGCTGGACGTCAACAACCTGGTGGTCAACGCCTGCAACCACGGCTACGACGCCGCAGATTTCCTCGCCCGGGTGCCCGCCGAGCGGGTGGCCTGCATCCATGTGGCGGGGCACTACGACGAGGCGCCGGACCTGAAGATCGACACCCACGGCGCCAGCGTGCAACCACCAGTGTGGAGCCTGCTGGAGCAGGCCTATGCGCACTGCGGCCTAGTGCCGACGCTACTGGAGCGCGACTTCAACCTCCCGCCGCTGGCCGAGCTGCTGGCGGAAGTGGAGCACATCCGCACCCTGCAACGGGCCGCCACAGCGCGGGAGGTGCGCCATGGCTGAGACCCTGCGCGAGCAGCAATTGCAATTGGCCCGGCACATCCGCGACCCACAGCGCAACGCGCCGCCGCCGGGCATCGAGGCACGGCGCCTGGCCGTGTACCGCCAGTTGTTCCTGGGCAACGTGCAGTCGCTGCTGGCCGGCAGCTTCCCGGTGCTGCGCGCCAGCCTGGCCGAGGCCCAGTGGCAGGCGCTGACGGAAGCCTTCTATGCCGACTACCGCTGCCAGACGCCGCTGTTCACCGAGTTGGCCGGCGAGTTCGTCGCCTTCCTCGAACAGGGCGGGATAGACGCGCCAGCCTGGGCTGCCGAGCTGGCGCACTACGAATGGGTGGAGACCGCACTGTTGCTCAGCGACAGCCAGGAGCCGGCCCACGATCCCCAGGGCAACCTGCTGCACGGCGTGCCGCTGCTGTCGTCCCTGGCCTGGCCGCTGGCCTACGCCTGGCCGGTGAGCGAACTGGGCCCAGGCCACCTGCCCGAGCAGCCGCCGGAGCAGCCGACCCTGCTATTGGCCCACCGCAGCGACGACCAGCAGGTGCATTTCGCCCGCCTGGCGCCGCTGGTCCATGCGCTGCTGGAGTCCGTGCGTGACCGCCAGCTGAGCGGCCGCGAGCACCTGCTGGCGCTGGCCGAGGCCATCGGCGCCGACCCCGAACCCATCCTGCGGCAGGGCCTGGCCCTGCTGCGCAGCCTTCACGCACAAGGCGTGGTGCTCGGCACGCGCAACCTGTGCGCCACCCACCGCCGACAGCCTTCCCCAGCCCCCAAGGAGACACCGCGATGACCGACATCCTGGACAGCATCCTCTACACCGCCCACACCCGTACCACCGGCGGCCGCGACGGCCGCGGCAGCTCCAGCGATGGCGAGCTGGACGTGCGCCTGAGCCCACCCGGCTCCGGCCGCCCCGGCAGCAACCCCGAGCAGCTGTTCGGCGTGGGCTGGTCCGCCTGCTTCATCGGCGCCCTGCGCCGCGCCGGGCAGAAACTGGAGATCCGCCTGCCGGCCGACGTGGCGGTGGCCGCCGACGTGACCCTGGGCACCACCGACAACGGCAGCGGCTTCGCCCTGGCGGCCAGGCTGACGGTGGAACTGCCGGGACTGCCTGCCGGGGACAAGGCGAAGCTGGTGGAGACGGCGCACCGGATCTGCCCGTATTCCCGGGCTACCCGGGGGAATATCGAGGTGACTTTCGAGGTTCCGTGATGGGGTGAGTCGATGATTAGGAAAGCCCGCGTGCCAAGTCAGGTGCGCGGGCTTTTTTCGTTTGGGGGAGGCGAGGGCTTGGAGATTGCTGGTGAAAGGTGTTTACCGTTGGCGAGGGCTTTTCGGATCGCCTCCGTTCCCTCACCCCAGCCCTCTCCCAGGGGGAGAGGGGGCCGTCCTGAGTGGCCGGAGGATTCGGAGTCATCCTGATACGTCGCGGTCGCGAGCAAGCTCGCTCCTACGCCTTCTGGAAGCCCGCAGGGCGGCGGTAAAGGACAGCGCCGAGCTTCCAAAGCGCACGGGACAGCCCCCTCTCCCTTTGGGAGAGGGTTGGGGTGAGGGAGCAGGGTCAAGCCAAGACACCTGCGCAACAGGTGACAGCTGTTCGCGAGCAGGAACTGGGCGCCCCCCCGCTCCTACACAAAAGAAAACCCGCCATGCGGCGGGTTCGTCAGTGCTGTGCGGCAGCCTACGCAAACCGCCGCCGCAACCACGCATCCAGGCTCAACCGCCCGGCCCCCTTGAGCAGCAGCGGCAGCAGCGCCACCAGGTAGATCAACGGCAGCTTGTAGTTGCCATAGCCGTTATCGCTGATCGAATACCCCATGGCCAGTTCGCCCAGGCTGGACCAGTGCGCCGGCCAGTGCACGGCGGCGATGGCTACCAGCGTCAGCACCATCAGCACCGCCGAGGCGAAGCGGGTGCCCAGGCCCAGCAGCAGGAGCGCCGGGGCTATCAGTTCGGCCCACAGGGAGATTTGCCAGTCCAGGCTCACCGGCAGGCGGTCGAAGGGGAAGGGGAAGGCGTCGTGGATCTGTGCGAACCAGTTTTCGCCGTTCCACTTCTCCAGGCCGGATTCGAGGAATTCCCAGGCCAGGAACAGCCTCAGGGGGATGTCGGCGCTCCAGGCGCCGAGGCGGTCGAGGGGGCGCAGGGTGGTGGCGAGGGTGCTTTGCATGGCGGTGTCTCCTTGGGCCGGTTGGTCGGCGGGTGGAGCCATGCTGGCAAGGCGGCTTGTCCCGGATGTGTCCCGCCGGGGGCCGCCTTGTATCGGCTTGTACGCTCGCTCAGGCCGGGAGCGGCAGTTCCAGTTGCGCGCACAGGCCGCCTCCGTCGCGGTTGGCCAGGGTCAGGCGGCCGCCCAGGGCCTGGCTCAGCTGGTGGGCGATGGCCAGGCCCAGGCCGGTGCCGCCGGTGCTGCGGTTGCGCGAGCTTTCCACGCGGTAGAAGGGTTTGAGGACTTCTTCCAGTTCTTCCTCGGCGATGCCCGGGCCGCGGTCGAGCACGCGGATACACAGCTTGCCGTCCTCGCGGTCCACTTCCAGCTGCGCGGCGCCGGAGAATTTCACGGCGTTGTCCAGCAGGTTGCCCAGCACCCGGCGCAGGGCGTGGGGGCGGGTTTCCAGGGGCACGCCGGCGCGGCCTTGCAGGCTGACCTGCTGGCCGGCGTCCTGGTAGTCGAGCACCAGGCTGTCGAGGAAGGCGTCGAGGTCGACGCGGCGCTGCGCCTCGCTGGCGCCGTCCATGCTGCGGGCGTAGGCCACGCCTTCGCGGACCAGGTGCTGCATTTCTTCCAGGTCGCTCCACAGGCGCTCGCTTTCCGGCGACGGCTCCATCTGCTCGACGCGTAGTTTCATGCGCGTGATGGGCGTCTGCAGGTCGTGGGAGATGGCCGCCAGCAACTGCATGCGCTCCTTCAGGTAGTCGCCGATGCGGCCTTGCAGGGCGTTGAAGGCGCGGGCGGCGTAGGCCACTTCGTTGGGGCCGTTCTCGTCCAGCGGCGCGGCCGGGGTGTCCGGGTCGAGATGGTCGACGGCCTGGGCCAGGCGCGTCAGCGGGCGGATCGCGGTGCGCACCGCCAGCCAGGTGCAGACCAGCAGCACGGCCAGCTGCAGCATCAGCACCACCGGCAGCCAGCGCGCCACCGCCGCCACCCCGCGCGGGGTGACGTCTATGGTCAGCGGCCTGCCGTCGGCCAGGCGCAGGTGCGCCTGGAAGTGCGCGGCCGGGCCGGGGAGGGTTTCGAAGCGCAGGGCGTAGCGCGAGCCGATGGCGCTCTCGATGCTGCTTGCGGCCATGGGCGCCCGGGCCATGTCCATGGCCTGGCCGGGTTCGCCTTCGTCCAGGCGGTAGCGGTAGTTGGGGCGGTCGACCATGGGCAGCCACTGCTCGCGCTCGTTCGCCGGCAAGCGGTCGAGCAGGGCCACGGCGGTGCTCACGTCGCTTTCCAGGTTGCCGAGCATCATGCTCCGCGCGCTGACGTAGCGTTCGTAGAACTGCGAGCTGAAGGACAGGCCGTAGGCCAGCACCAGCCCGGTGAGGAAGATCAGCGCCAGGCGCGCTGCCAGGGTGCGGGGCATGGCGGTCACTCGGCGGGTTCGATGAGCTGCACCGGCAGCGAGAAGACGTAGCCTTCGTTGCGTACCGTCTTGATGCAGTCCGGCTCGCGGGCGTCGTCGCGCAGGCGCTGGCGCAGGCGGCTGACCAGCAGGTCGATGGAGCGGTCGAAGACGTCCGCCTCGCGGCCCTGGGTCAGGTTCAGCAGTTGCTCGCGGCTGAGCACCCGCTGCGGGTGGTCGAGGAACACCCGCAGCAGGCGGTACTCGGCGCCGCTCAGGGCGACCAGGGTGCCTTCGGCATCCAGCAGGTGGCGCGCGCTGGTGTCCAGGCGCCAGGGGCCGAAGCCGATCAGCCGGCTGCTCTCGGTGATCGACAGGTTCGGCGGCAGCATGCGCGTGCGCCGCAGCACGGCGTTGATCCGCGCCAGCAGCTCGCGGGCGGAGAAGGGCTTGGTCAGGTAGTCGTCGGCGCCCATTTCCAGGCCGATGATGCGGTCGGTCTCGTCGTTGCGCGCGGTGAGCATCAGCACCGGGGTGGCCTTGTGCTTGCCCACGCGCAGCTCGCGGCACAGCTTCAGGCCGTCGTCGCCGGGCATCATGATGTCCAGCACTATCAGGTCCACGGCGTTGCCGTCGAGGAAGGCGCGCATCTGCCGGCCGTCCGCGGCCAGGCTGACGCGCAGGCCGCTCTTCTTCAGGTAGTTGCCGACCAGCTCGCGGATCTCGCGGTCGTCGTCGACGATCAGGACGTGATCGACATGTTCCATGGTGGTTCCCCAATCGGTTCGTTCGTTGGGGCAAGTGTATAGAGCAAGGCGGTGCCTGCCCGCCAGGGTTTGTATACCAGTGTATCTATTCGCCGCGCCGATACCTGGGGCGGCATTCGCGGGCGGCGGCGGACACAGGCGGGATACCCGCGGCGGGTGAAATGGGCACCAAGCGGAAGGCACAAGGCCTCCGCGCCACGAACCCACACTGAGGACACCGCCATGAAAACCCTGACTCTTGCCGCCGCCCTGTTCGCCTTCGCCGCGCCCCTGGCCAGCTTCGCCGCCAGCGCTCCCGAGCCGGTGGAGCAGTACCACTACGGCCAGCAGCTGGACGTGAAGAAGGTCCTGGCCCTGCACGAAGACCCCGGCAGCTGCCAGGTGGTGCAGGCGCGCATGGACTACCTGGACTCCAACGGCCAGCCCCACAGCCTGGCCTACCAGAAGTTCTCCAGCGACTGCAACGAAGGCGGTTGATGCACGCCGCCCCGGCCAGGGATGGCCCTGCCGCTCCAGCCCCTTTCAAAAGGAGATTCCCATGCTGATCATCGCCTTTCTCGGCGGGGTGCTGACCCTGCTCAGCCCCTGCATCCTTCCCGTATTGCCGTTGTTGCTGCAGCGCGCCGGCGGGCCGGCCTGGTCGCCGCTGCTGACCCTGGCGGGCCTGGCCAGCGGCTTCGCCGTGCTGGCCAGCCTGGCGGCGGTGTCCAGCGCCTGGGTGGTGGAGGCCAGCGAGGTCGGCCGCTACCTGGCCCTGGGGCTGCTCGGGCTGTCCGCCCTGGCGCTGCTGTCGCCACGCTTCGGCACCTGGATTTCGCGGCCCTGGGCCTGGCTCGGCGACCGCCTGCACGGCCAGGCCCGTGGCCTGCCGCCGGCGCTGTCCGCCTGGCTGCTGGGCTTCGCCGCCGGCCTGCTGTGGGCGCCCTGCGCCGGGCCCATTCTCGGGCTGATCCTCTCCGGGGCCATGCTCCAGGGGCCCAATGCGTCCACCAGCCTGCTGCTGTTCGCCTACGGGCTGGGCAGCGCCGTCGCCCTGGGCGCCGCGCTGTTCCTCGGTCGCGGCCTGTACCAGCGCCTGCGCCCGTCGCTGGGTGCGCTGGAGTGGCTGCGTCGCGGGGCAGGGGCCCTGGCCCTGCTGGCGGTGGTGGTCATCGGCAGCGGCGCCAGCGCGCAGCTGGTGGGTTCCGGCGCCTCGCGCACCCTGGCCGTGCTGGAGCACAAAGTTCTGGATGGTGTGCCCAAGCTGCTCGACAAACTGATGCCCAGTGCCAGCGCCGCCGACCTGGCCGACCTGGGCGCCATGCCCAGCCTGGACGGCGCCGTGCAGTGGCTCAACAGCGCGCCGCTGACCAGCGAAGCGTTGCGCGGCAAGGTGGTGCTGGTGGACTTCTGGACCTACGACTGCATCAACTGCCAGCACACCCTGCCGTATGTCAACCAGTGGGCGAAGCGGTATGCCGACCAGGGCCTGGTGGTGATCGGCGTGCACACCCCGGAGTATCCCTACGAACGCATCCCAGCGAACGTGGCGAAGGCCGTGGCGCGCAACGACATCCACTACCCGGTGGCGCTGGACAACCAGTACCGCATCTGGAACGCCTTCGCCAACCAGTACTGGCCGGCGCACTACTTCATCGATGCCAAGGGCCACGTGCGCTACCAGCACGTGGGCGAAGGCGATTACCAGGGGCAGGAGGCGATCATCCGCCAACTCCTCAAGGAGCGCGGGCAGCCGGCGGGCTGAACAGCGGCGGGGCGGTCATGGGGCCGCCCCGCGCTGTCGTGTTGGGGCCTCAGTGCGGCGCGCGGCGGATGGTCTTGAGCAGGTCTTCCGGGCTGATCTGGCCGACCACCTGGCTGACCGCGCTGCCCGGCTGCGGCAGGTCGAGGATGTGGCCCTTCATCTTGCCGATCACGTGCATCTCGCAGGGTTTGCAGTCGAACTTCAGCGTCAGCACCTCGTCGCCGTGCACCAGCTGCATGGGCGCGACCTTGGTGCGCACGCCGGTGACGCCCTTGGCCTGCTTCGGGCACAGGTTGAAGGAGAAGCGCAGGCAGTGCTTGGTGATCATCACCGGCACCTCGCCGGCTTCCTCGTGGGCCTCGTAGGCCGCGTCGATCAGCTGTACGCCGTGGCGGTGGTAGAACTCGCGGGCCTTGTGGTTGTACACGTTGGCCAGGAACGACAGGTGCGCCTCGGGGTACACCGGCGGCGGGTTCGTCTCGGCCTTGCGGCTGCCGCGCGGGTGGGCGGCGACGCGGGCGGCGGTGAGCGCCTCGATGGCCTCGCGGCGCAGGGCCTTGAGCTGCGAGTTGGGGATGAAGAATGCCTGCGGCGCATCCAGCTCGATGCGCTCGGCGTGGTACTGGGTAGTGCCCAGCTGGCCGAGCAGGTCGTGCAGTTGCTCCAGGGCCTGTTCCGGCTTGTTGGCCACGCCGAAGGGGCCGTCCAGGGCGACGCTGACGCTCACGCCTTCCTCGCTGGTGGCGGTCAGCTCCAGGCGTTCCTCGCGCAGGCGGGCCTGCCAGTCCAGGCCCACGCGGCGCTCGGCGGAGGTCTTGAGCAGGGCCTGCTGCCAGTTGTGGTCGAGGTTGCGCGACAGCGGGTGGTTGGGGCGCAGACGGTACAGGCCCTCGGGCATTTCGTTGGGCTCGACGCGGTAGCGGTAGCGCTTCTCGCCGTCTTCCTCGAATTCACCCTTCGGCTCGGCGATGTTGGCGCGGAAGCCCACCACCTCGCGCTTGACCAGCACGTTGAGGCCGTCGCCGTTGGACAGCGGCTGCTCGGTGGCGACGATCAGGTCGCGCTTGCCGACCTTTTCCACCACACCCACCGGCAGGCCGGTGAAGGTCGGCGAGTCGAAGGCGCCGATGTCCACCTTGCGCTCGTTGACGAAGTAGTCGGTGCTGCCGCGGTGGAAGGTCTTGTCCGGGTCGGGCAGGAAGAAGTGCTCGGTGCGGCCGCTGGAGGCGCGGGCCAGGTCCGGGCGCTCGGCGAGGATGCCGTCCAGGCGCTGGCGGTAGTAGGCGGTGATGTTCTTCACATAGCCCATGTCCTTGTAGCGCCCTTCGATCTTGAAGGAGCGCACGCCGGCGTCGACCAGGGCGCTGAGGTTGGCGCTCTGGTTGTTGTCCTTCATCGACAGCAGGTGTTTCTCGAAGGCCACCACGCGGCCCTGGTCGTCCTTCAGTGTGTAGGGCAGGCGGCAGGCCTGGGAGCAGTCGCCGCGGTTGGCGCTGCGCCCGGTCTGCGCGTGGGAGATGTTGCACTGGCCGGAGAAGGCCACGCAGAGCGCGCCGTGGATGAAGAACTCGATGGCCGCGTCGGTTTCGTCGGCGATGGCGCGGATTTCCTTCAGGTTCAGCTCGCGGGCCAGCACCAGCTGGGAGAAGCCGGCCTGGTCGAGGAACTTGGCCCGGCCCAGGGTGCGGATGTCGGTCTGGGTACTGGCGTGCAGTTCGATTGGCGGGATGTCCAGGTCGAGCACGCCCAGGTCCTGCACGATCAGCGCGTCGACGCCGGCGTCGTAGAGCTGGTGGATCAGCGCGCGGGCCGGCTCCAGCTCGTCGTCGTGGAGGATGGTGTTGATGGTGACGAAGATGCGCGCGCGGTAGCGGTGGGCGAATTCCACCAGCCGGGCGATGTCGCTCACCTCGTTGCAGGCGTTGTGCCGGGCGCCGAAGCTCGGGCCGCCGATGTACACGGCATCGGCTCCATGCAGGATGGCCTCGCGGGCGATGCTCGCATCGCGGGCAGGGCTGAGCAGTTCCAGATGGTTCTTGGGCAGGGACATGGTTTCTTCTTCATCAGGCGTGACACGGCAAGGCGCGCATTGTAGCGGCGAAACGCCGGCGCGGCACCCGTGCGCTGCCCGATGGCGGCGCCGTCCGGCGGGGTGCCGGGCGGCGCCGCGGCGGCATCAGGCCTTGGCGGCCAGCGCGGTGACTTCCACGCGCATGCCTTCCACCGCCAGGGCGGCCACGCCGACGGCGGCGCGCACCGGCCAGGGCTTGGCGAAGAAGCGCTGGTAGACCTCGTTGAAGGCGGCGCGGTCGGCCATGTCGGTGAGGTAGATGGTCAGGTGCAGCACGCGCTCCATGGAGCTGCCGGCGCGTTCCAGGGCGCTTTTCAGCGCGCGCAGGGTGCACTCGCTCTGCTCGACGATGCCGCCCAGCTCCAGGCTGCCGTCCTCGCGGGTGGGGATCTGGGTAGAGACCAGCAGGCCGCCGAAGCCGGCGACGTCGGAAGAGATCGACTGCGGGTCGGCGTCGGGGAGGAAGCTGAGGTCGTTGTTCGCCATGGGGGCCTCTTTCTGCGGGTGGGACGAGGGGCGGCAGCTTACCCGCCGGGGCCGGTGGCGTCATCCGCGCGGGACCGCACATCGGGCAACGCCGGGGCCGGGACGTAGGGCGCATAACGCCTACGGCGTTATCCGCCGTTTGGCCTTGATTCCCGGCGGCGCCGGGGCCGACCTTGGCGTCGATCGTGGCCTCGGTGTAGCGGCGGATAACCGCGAACGGTTATTCGCCCTACGTCCAGGTCAGCGGTAGAAGGCCGAGGGCGCCACGCCGAACTGTCGGCGGAAGGCAGCGGCGAAGGCGCTCTGGCTGTCGTAGCCGTGCTGCAGCGCCACTTCCAGCACCGGCAGGCCCTGGGCCAGGGCTTCCAGGGAGAGCAGCAGGCGCGCCTGCTGGCGCCAGCGGCCGAAGGTGATGCCGGTGCTGCGCTGGAAGCGGCGGTGGAAGGTCTTCGGGCTCATCGCCAGTTGCTCGGCCCAGTGCTCGGCGCTGCTGCCCTGCGCCGGGTTTTCCGCCAGGGCGCGGCAGACCCGGGCGATGCGCTCGTCGTCCGGCCAGGGCAGGTGGAAGGGCAGCACCGGCAGGCTGCGCAGTTCGTCGAGCAGGAAGCGCATCAGGCGGCCGTCGCGGCTGTCGCTTGCGTAGCGCCCGGGCACCTGGGTGGCGGCCTGGATGAGTTCGCGCAGCAGCGGCGACACGTCGATCACGCAGTCGCCGACCGGCAGGCCGTCGATGGCGTCGGGGTTGACGAACAGGCTGCGCACCCGCGTCACGCCGCGCATGCGTAGCGAGTGTTCGACGCCCGCCTGCAGCCAGACGCCGCGGGTCGGCGGCGTCACCCAGCGCCCCGCCGGGGTCTCCACCACCAGCACGCCCTCGATGGCGTAGATCAGCTGCGCCCGCGGGTGGCTGTGGGGCGGCACCACGTGGCCGCTTGGGTAGTCGATGGCGACGCCGGTGACCGGCATCTCCAGGGATTCGTAGGGCAGGCTGGCGTGGTCGACCATGGGGCGCGTCCGTTGCGGGGGAAGGGCGAGCTTAGCGCAGGATGACCCTTTCGCGACAACGATGGACCCTTTGGCGCGAGTTGGACGGCTGCGCCCCGCCTATGCTGGGCCCGAACACCCGTTCGAGGCCAGACCATGCAAGCGAACCCACAAACCAAGTACCGCCCGTTCCCCGCCATCGACCTGCCCAACCGCCGCTGGCCGTCGCAGACCATCGTCCAGGCTCCGGTGTGGCTGTCCACCGACCTGCGCGACGGCAACCAGGCGCTGTTCGAACCCATGAACCGCGAGCGCAAGCTGCGCCTGTTCGCCGAACTGGTGCGGCTGGGCTTCAAGGAGATCGAGGTGGGCTTCCCGGCCGCCTCGCGCACCGACTTCGCGATCATCCGCCAACTGATCGACGAGGGCGGCATCCCCGACGACGTCACGCCCATGGTGATGACCCAGCTGCGCGAAGACCTGATCGACGAGACCGTGCGCGCCGTGGCCGGCGCGCGGCGGGTGATCGTGCACCTGTACAACGCCATCGCCCCGGTGTGGCGGCGCGTGGTGTTCGGCCTTTCGGTGGACGAGGTGGAGCAACTGGTGGTGCGCCACGTGCAACTGCTGAAGGAGAAGGTGGCGGCGCACCCGCAGACCGAATGGGTGCTGCAGTACTCGCCGGAGACCTTCTGCATGGCCGAGCTGGAGGTGTCGCTGCGCATGTGCAATGCCGCCATCCGCACCTGGGACGCCGGTCCCGGAAGGCCGATCATCGTCAACCTGCCGACCACCGTGGAAGTGGCCACGCCCAACGTCTTCGCCGACCAGATCGAGTGGATGCACCAGCGCCTGGAACACCGCGAGCACGTGGTGCTGTCGGTGCACCCGCACAACGACCGCGGCACCGGCGTGGCCTGCGCCGAGCAGGCGCTGCTGGCCGGCGCGCAGCGGGTGGAGGGCTGCCTGTTCGGCAACGGCGAGCGCAGCGGCAACCTCGACCTGGTGACCCTGGCGCTGAACCTCTACACCCAGGGCATCCACCCGGGCCTGGATTTCAGTGATATCGCCGGCGTGGCGCGGGTGGCCGAGGCCTGCACGGGGTTGCCGATCCACCCACGGCATCCCTATGTCGGCGACCTGGTGTTCACCGCCTTCTCCGGCTCGCACCAGGACGCCATCGCCAAGGGCTTCGCCGCCCAGGCCGCGGATGGCTTCTGGGAAGTGCCCTACCTGCCGATCGACCCCCGGGACCTGGGGCGTACCTACGACAGCATCGTGCGGGTCAACAGCCAGTCGGGCAAGGGCGGCATCGCCTACCTGCTGCAGCGCGACCATGGCGTGGTGATGCCGAGGCGGATGCAGGTGGAGTTCAGCGCCATCGTGCAGCGCCAGGCTGACAGCAGCGAGACCGAGCTGAGCAGCGAGGCGCTGTGGCAACTGTTCGCCCAGACCTACCTGGCCCCGGCGCGGCCCGGCGGCGCCCTGGCCTACGTCGGCCACCGGCTGTTCGAGGCCGAGGGCGGGCAGGGCATAGTGCTGGAGGTGGAACTGGCCGACGGCCGCCGCCGACAGTTGCAGGGCGTGGGCAACGGCCCGATCGACGCCGCCGTGGCGGCCCTGGGCCTGCCGATCCGCATCGACGGCTACGAGGAACGCAGCCTCGGCGGCGGCGCCGACGCCCAGGCCCTGGCGCTGGTGGAAGTGGCCTGGCCGGGCGAGCCGGGCACGCGCTTCGGCGCCGGTTGCCATGCCAACATCGTCAGCGCGTCGATTCAAGCTGTGCTTTGTGCGGTGTCGCGCTTTGCTGGGGGACGTGTAGTGCCTGGTGGCTTTTTGTAGGAGCGAGGGGGACGCCTAGTTCTTGCTCGCGAACGGGGTGGCTGTGGTGTTGGGTTCAGGAGCACCCTCTCCCCGGCCCTCTCCCTGAAGGGAGAGGGGGCTTGTCCGTGCCGAGAGAGGTGATGGTTCAGCCGGAAACTTTCGGTGCTGCCGGCTAACTCCAGAACACCCAAGCGCTCCGAACGGTCCCCTCTCCCTTCAGGGAGAGGGTTAGGGAGAGGGAGCAGAGTTAACCGAGTGCACTGAAATCACCAGTGAAGCCGGTTCACTAGCAAGCTCGCTCCTACGAAAGCCCGCCGCCCACTAAAGCGGAAAAGGCCGCAACCGCCCCCGCGCACCATCCATGGCAAGGGCACCCAGCACCAGCCGGCTCACGCTTTCAGCCACCGCCCGGTAGTCCGCCTCCGCCGGCCGGGCCTTGCCGGTGATCAGCGAGGCCTGCCAGCCGAAGTGGGTATGCGCCTGGGTGGCCGACCAGAGGAACAGCAGCAGGTGCTGCGGGTCGGCCGCGGCGATCAGGCCGCGCTCCATCCAGCTGCGCAGGCAGGCGAGGCCTTGTCCCCTGGACCTTGCGCCGCCTCAGGGCAGGGTGTACAGGCGCAGCAGCATGCGTTGCTGTTCCGAGGGCCGGCCGAAGTAGCGGCTGTACAGCGCCTCGCCGCCGGGGCCGCGCAGGGTCTCGCTGATGGCGCGGTCCACCAGCAGGCGGAAGGCGTCGTCGTCGCGGGGCAGGGCTAGGGCGACGCGGGCCACTTCGAACAGATGCTCGGAGACCTGCAGGCGGTCGCCCTGGGCCGAGCGGGCCTGGTAGTTGAGCAGCGACAGGCGCTCGCCGAAGAAGGCGTCCACCTGGCGGCGCAGCACGCGCTCGACGCCTTCCTGGTAGCTGCCGACCTCTTCCAGGCGCGACTGCAGGCCCAGGGCGCGGACCTGCTGCTGCGCCCATTGCAGGTTGGTGCTGCCGCGCAGCACGGCGAAGCTGCGCCGGTTCAGCCCCTGGTTGATGGTTGCCCGCCAGGTCGGGGTGCGTTCGCGCGGGGCGCCGCTGAGCGCGGCCAGCAGGGTGGGGTCGGCGTCGCGGCGGAGGATCACCCCGAGGCCGGCGGTGAACACCGGCAGCGAGAAGCTGACCAGCTCGCGGCGCTGCAGGGTTTCCACCAGCGGGCTGCAGAACAGGTCGACCTGGCCGCCGTGCACGGCTTCCAGGGCCTGCTCCAGGGGCAGCGGGCGGTAGCGCACCTGCAGGTCGCCCAGGCCCGGCTCGCTGCGCAGACGGGCGACCAGCGCCTGGCACAGGTCGATGGCGTAGCCGCTGGCCGTGCGCTCGTCGCCCTCGGAGAAGGGCGCGTTGTCGGCCAGAAAGCCCAGCGTCAGGGTATGGCTGGCCTGGATGCGCGCCAGGGTGCCGGCCTGGGCGGCGGGCACCAGCAACAGCAGCGCGAGCAGGGGAACGAGCAGGCGGTTCATGGCGACTCCGGCGGCGCGGCGAGGCGCTCGTAGGCCTTGACGAAGCGCTTGGCGATGAAGCCGAACAGCAGGTAGCCGACCACCATCACCAGGGCCGCGCCGAACACCGCTTCCAGCCCCGAGGCATAGAGCGCGTAGAAGCAGTAGCAGGCGGCGACCAGCATCACGGCGGTGTTGCGGCGCACCAGCTCCAGGCCGACGCCGGCCTTGTAGAGGATCACCACCAGCCCGGTCAGCGAGGTGATGTAGGGGATGATGTTGGTGACCGCCGCCAGGTTCACCAGCTTGTTGAACTGCGCGGTGGCGTTGGGCGAGATGGTCGACAGGGCGATCAGGCTCTGCAGCACCGCGCAGGTGACCAGCCCGGCCAGGGGCGCGCCGGCGTTGGTGACGCGGGTGAACAGCTGCGGGAACAGGCCCTGGGCGGCGGTGACCTTGGCCGTCTCGGCCAGGGTGAACTGCCAGCCCAGCAGCGAACCGACGCAAGCCATCACCGCCAGGGCCATTACCAGGTTGCCCACGCCGTCGTTGAACAGGCGCGCATAGGCCAGGGCGAAGGGCGCGCTGGAGTTGGCCAGCTCCGGGTTCGGCACCAGGCCCTGGATCACGGTGGTGGACAGCACGTACACCACCGCCGCGCCCAGGGTGCCCAGCAGGCAGGCCAGCGGCACGTTGCGCTTGGGGTTGTCCACCGCGTCGGAGTTCTGCGCCGCCGACTCCATGCCGAGGAAGGCCCAGAGCGTGAGCGGGATGCTGTCGGTGATCGCCTGGCTGACCGGCAGGTCGTTGGGGTTCCAGGCGGCGGCGAAGACCTCGGGGCGGAACCAGAACCAGCCGAAGAAGCCCAGCCCGGCCACCGGGATGATCACCCCCCAGACGGTGACCGAGCCCAGCCGCCCGGTGATCCGCGGGCCGCCGAAGTTGGCCAGGGTGGTCAGCCAGATCAGCCCCAGTGTCCCGAGGAGCAGGGGCACCGAGCCGCTGCCCAGCCAGGGGAAGAAGGGCGTCAGGTAGCCCACCGCGGAAAGGCTGATGGCGACGTTGCTGATCACTAGGGACAGGAAATACAGGTACGAGCAGAGGAAGAACGCCGACTTGCCATGGGCCTCCTCGCTGTAGGCGGACATGCCGCCGGAGCGCGGGCAGTAGATGCCGCACTGGGCGAAGCAGTAGGCGATGGCCATGGAGCCTACGGCGGTGAACACCCACGACAGCAGCGAGACCGCGCCCAGCTGGGCCATGCTGGAGGGCAGCATGATGATCCCCGAGCCCATCATGTTGACCATCACCAGGGTGGTCAGCCCGGTGAGGCCCATCTTCCTGGTCGTGGCCATGCAGGCCTCCTGGGGCGGTGAGCGAAGCGGCGGAATGCTCAAAGAATAGGCACGGCCTGGCGGGGCGGCCATCGAGTGGCGGGGTGTTTTTCAGGAATGGGATTGGGGTGGCATTTGCGGGGGAGCGGAGTACAGGTTGGCAGCGGAGTGGCGGTGCAGTCCGTTGCCCTCACCCCAGCCCTCTCCCGGAGGGAGAGGGGGCCGTTCGTGCCGCCGGGGCGTCCGGCGTGGCCGGTGAATCCAATCGCGGACAAGGTCCGCTCCTACGCCCGTGCTTCCTGGAACCGTAGGAGCAACTGTCTTTTGCCGAGGTGCTCATGCGGTCACGGCGATGGGTATCGCTTCGCTCAACGCCATCCTACGAAAAGCTGTGCTTCCTGTAACCGTAGGAGCGGACCTTGTCCGCGATTTGGATTTCCAGAGAAATAGCCGAGCGCACCGGAGCGCCCCTTCAGCAGGCCGAGCGAAACCGGCGCTCAGGAGGTCATGCGACATGGATGTCGCGAGAGCCCCGATGGGCTACAGAGACGTACCCTCGGGGCGGGCCTCCGTGGCGGGGGAGTTCGTGAGGGTAGCCCGACTGTGTCGGGCCCGTATGTCGGGGCAAGCCTTTTTGGTTCCTTTTGTGGCGACTGACAAAAGGGACTCGCCCGAGGGGGCGAAACAAGACGGTCGGGCAGACTCGGAGCGGCGCGCTACACCAAGCCCCCAAGCCACTGGCTTCCGCGTTCGCGGGAATGACGAGGGAAGGTCAGGAACGCGGGGCCAAGGTTCAGGATGCAAACAAAACATGCCCCAGAAAAAACGCCGTTCCCTTCAACAGGAAACGGCGCTCTTCCAGACTCAGGCACGATTACCAATGCCGATACCCACGATAGTAACCATGGGGCGGCCCGTAATAACGCGGCCCATAGTACGCCGGCCCGTAGTACACCGGCCGGTAATAGCGCACCGGCGGCGCCACCACCACGGCCACCGGAGGCGGCGGCGGAGCGTAGTACACCGGGGCCGGCGGATAGTAGGCCGCCGGCGGCGGGGCAGGTTGCACGTAGACCGGGGCAGGCGGCGCGGAGGCGCCGGCGACGACAGCGCCACCCACGACGGCGCCGACCACCGCGCCGATGGCCGCCGCATCGGTATTGCTGTTGGCCGATGCCTGCCCGGCCAGGGCGAAGGACGCGCACACCACCAGGGCGAGTTGCGGGATCCGGCGAATCATCTGTCTTACCTCCTGAAATTCCCGGCCTGGGGGCCGGATACTTCTAAGACATTCTGTTCCCGCAAAGTGTAACCGGCGCTGTGTAAATCCTGTGTAAAGGGCGCCGTACGGTCGTTCCGGGGCCGATTCGATGCAGCCGGCAACACAAAAACCGGGCCGGCTGCGGCGCGGCTTGTTATGGTTGCGGTTTTCCCTCAAGCCAAGGAGGCTTTATGCCCTTGAATCGAGCCCTGCCGGCCATGCTGTTCGGCGCCATCCTGCTGGCCGGTTGCAGCAGTGCCGACAAGCCCGCCGAATCCCCGGCCGCCGCCGCGCCCGAAACCGGTCGCTGCAATGCCGGGGCGGTGCAGTCGCTGGTCGGCAAGCCGCTGTCCCAGGCGCTGGTGGAGCAGGCCCGGCGCGACTCCGGCGCGCAGAGCGCACGTGCGCTGCACCCCCATGATGCGGTGACCCTGGAATACAACTCGCAGCGCCTGAACATCAATGTCGACGACAGCGAAATAGTGCGCGGGCTCAACTGCGGTTGAGGCGAAAAACGGCGCCCGGCGTGCAATGCCCGGGCGCGGGGTGACGGGAGCCCGGTGTGGGCTCCCGCACTGGTAGAGCCCGGTCAGCGGTTGGCCGGTTTGCGGATGATGCGCAGCGCCTGGGTGGTGTGGTTCACGCAGGACTCGTAGTCGCCGGCGGCGCGGGCCTTCTCGGCCTGGTCGATATGCTCCTGGACCACGTTGACCTTCACGCCCGTGGCGTTCTTGCTGGCCGTGGCGATGAAGTCCTTCAACTGCGTCAGGTTGGCGTCGCAGAGCTTGCTGTCGGCCATGGCCGCCAGCGGCAGGGCAAGGGTGGCGGCGAGGACGAGGGCGATCTTCTTCATGGGGCTGTCTCCTGGATGGGTTCACCATGAACCTGAGGGCGCAGGGCCTTGGCAGGGCGAGCCTGCGGGTCCGTGGATGGCGCTTCACCCGATGCCGATCGGGGCGGTCAGGAATACCTGACGCCTGTTTCGACCTTGCCTTTTGCCGGACGTGTCATTTTTTTCGCGCTACAGCGCATCGCCAGTGCGCTCGGCATAGCGCCGGCGCAATTGGAGTTGTAGTTTCCCGACACCGCAGTGGGCGCCCGAAGACTCACCGCGCCGGCACCCGGTCGCGGCTCTGGATGTTCCAGTGCGCGGCGCTGCCGGCCAGTTGTGCGGAGAGCTGTTCCACCTGCTCGTACAGGCGCAGGGTCAGCCAGTAGAAGCCCTGTACCTCGAAGGAGCCGGCCAGGCTCTGCGGGCGCGGCGGCAGGTGGCCGCTGCCCTGGCATTCCTGGACCAGGCGCGAGGTGCGGCTGAACTTCAGGGCGTGGGCCGATTGCAGCAGCAGGCGGCCGATGGCTTGGCGCATGGGCTCCAGGTCGGCGGGCGGCGGGGCGATGTCGCCGGCCTGGGCGGCGAACTGGCGCGAGGCGAGCAGCGATTCCAGGGTGCCCATGATGGCCCGGTGGGCGCGCTGGATCAGTTCCAGTTCGCGCAGCGGCATGCCGGTTTCCCGCGCCACCGGCGCCAGGTGCGCGCGGGAGGCCACCAGGCGCTGGTCCAGTTCCTCCAGCTGGCTGGCGAAGTGCTCGGCGCGCAGGTCGGCGCTGCTGCTCAGCTGGCCGAACAGGCGGGCGCAGGCGCGCAGGTTGTCCGACAGCAGGTAGCGCCAGACGTAGACCGCGCGCAGCGGGTAGATCTGCGCGAAGACCAGCGCCAGGGCCACGCCGATCAGCACGTTGAGCATGCGCCAGAGGCCCTCGGTCATGCTGTTGTCGCCATGCCCGGCCACGGTGCACATGGTGATGCCCGCCAGCAGCGCCACGTAGCCGGGGCGGCGGATGGCGTAGAAGGCGGCCACGGCGCCGGCCAGCGACATCAGCAGGTAGACCAGCACGCTGGAGCCGCTGAGGTTGTGCACCAGGATGATCGCCAGGCCCACGGCGGCGCCCAGCAGGGTGCCCAGGATGCGGTCGCGGGACTTGCCGCGGATGGTGCCCTGGTGCACCAGCCCGCCCATCACCACCAGCACCGTGACCGAGGCCCAGAGGCCGTGGGGGATGTCGATGCCGGTGGTCAGCAGGATGGAGGCCAGCAGCGCCAGGCCGACGCGCACGCAATGGATCCAGGCGGCGTAGCGGTAGCGCGTATAGGGGTTGGCCAGGCGGCGCCAGGGCAGGGCCAGGGATTGCAGGATGTTCGCCAAGGGGGTTCCTCGCGGAGTGGACCTGCTCAGCTTAGGTGTTGTGGCCGACGAGCGGCAAACCCGGCGGCGCCCCGGCAGGGAAATGCATCTGGTTGAAGGTACTGGCGCTTGGGGCTGCGGCATCGCCGGCATGCGCTACCTGGGCATGTACGCCATGCTCATGCAGCCGGGCATCGACTACGACCCGCTGTTGTTCGGCCTGCCCCTGGTGGTCGCCGGCCGGGCTGGACAGCGGCTGGCTGGCGCTGCTGGTGATCCCCGTGACCCTGGCCATCCTCGCCATCGCGCTGCTCACCTCCGTGCTCGACGCCTGCCTGGAGGTGCGCACAGCTCGCGCAGTTGTTCGCACAGGCTGCGGCCGGCGCTGGGCAGGTCGGCGCGGGCGTAGAGCGCCAGTTCCAGGCCGGTGATTTCCGCGAAGCCCTCGGCGGCGCCGAGCACCCGGTGCGCCGGCGACCGGCAGCGCTGTGGCAGCAGGCTGACGCCCAGGCCCGCGGCCACCGCCGCCGACAGGCTGGCCAGGGCGGCGCTGCCGTAGGCGATGCGCCAGCGCCGGCCCTGGGCCTCCAGGGAGTGGATCATCTCCTGGCGGTACAGCGCGCCGAGCGGGAAGGCCACCAGCGGCAGCGGCTCGCGGGCGGCCGCCGGGTTGGCGGCGCTGTCCAGCCAGCACAGCGGCTCGGGCCAGCGCGCCAGGCAGTCGCTGTCGGCGCCCCATTGCTTGACCAGGGCCAGGTCCAGCTCGCCGTTGCGGTACTGGCGCAGCAACTCGTGGCTGAGGCCGCTGGAAACCTCCAGGCGCAGGCGCGGGCGCTGCGTGGCGAAGGCCGCCAGCAGCGGCATCATGCGCTCGCCGGCGAAGTCCTCGGGCATACCCAGGCGCAGCACGCCCTCGCTGTGTTCCTCGCCGAGGGCGGCGCGGGCCTCCTCGCCTAGCTGGAGGATGCGCCGGGCATAGCCCAGCAGGCGCTCGCCGGCCTCGGTGGGCAGCACCTGGCGGCGCCCGCGTTCCAGCAGGCGGCAGCCGAGCTGTTCCTCCAGGCGCAGGATCTGCTGGCTGACGGTGGACTGGGTAAGGTGCAGCCACTCGCCGGCGCGGGTGAAGTTGCCGGCGTCCACCACCATGACGAAGCTGCGCAGCAGGGTCGGGTCTAGCATTTGGAAATCCACTGGAAGTCATTTTTCCATTTAATTTCACCATGGAAGGTCATGCCGGGATAATCCCTTTCGACGAAAGGGGCGTCGTACGGGCCCCGCTGAAGAGGATTCCCCATGCAACACCTGGCATTCATGCGCGAAGCCCTGGCCCTGGCGCGGGCCAACGTCGAGGCCGGCGGCCGTCCGTTCGGCGCCGTGCTGGTGCGCGACGGCGAGGTGCTCGCCCGCGCCGCCAACGGCATCCACCTGGACCACGACCCCACCGCTCACGCCGAACTGCTGGCCATGCGCGAGGCCGGCCGCGTCCTGGGCAGCCCGCGCCTGGAAGGCTGCGTGATCTACGCCAGCGGCCACCCGTGCCCGATGTGCCTGGCGGCCATGCACCTGAGCGGCGTCAGCGCCGCCTACTACGCCTATTCCAACGCCGACGGCGAGCCCTACGGGCTGTCCACCGCGGCGGTGTACGCGCAGATGGCGCAGCCCGTGGAGTGGCAATCGCTGCCGTTGCAGCCGCTGCGCCCGGAAGACGAGGAGGGGCTCTACGGCTTCTGGCGGGAGCACCAGGGGTGAGCGGCGACAAGGCGCGGGTCGGCTGGATCGGCCTGCTGGTCATAGTCGCGCTGGGCATCAACCTGCGGCCGATCCTCACTTCCATCGGCCCCTTGCTCGCGGAAATCCGCCAGGCCACCGGGCTGGGCTTCCAGGGCGCGTCGCTGCTGACCGTGCTGCCGGTGCTGTGCATGGGCCTGTTCGCCCTGGCGCTGCCCTGGGTGGGCCCGCGCCTGGGCGAGAGCCGCGGCATGCTCGCCGGGCTGCTGGCCATCGCCGTGGCCTGCGCCTGGCGCCTGCTGCTGGACAGCGGCCTGGCGCTGATCGCCAGCGCGGTGCTGGCCGGCACCGGCGTGGCGATCATCCAGGCCCTGGTGCCGGGGGTGGTCAAGCGCTGGTTCCCGCAGCGGGTGCCGGCGGCCATGGGCCTGTACTCGGCCTCGCTGATGGCCGGCGGCGGCACCGCCGCGGTATTGGCGCCGGTGCTGGCCGGTAGCTCCGGGCACTGGCAGCTGGGCCTGGGCGCCTGGGTGGCGCTGGCCGTGCTGGGCTTGGCGCTGTGGGCCCTGGTGCGCCCGCGCGAGGCGGCGGTGCCCAGCGTGGCGCGGCGCGGCGAACACTTCTTCGGCAGCCGCCGGGCCTGGCTGCTGGCGCTGTACTTCGGGCTGATTAACGGCGGCTACACCAGCATGGTGGCCTGGCTGCCGATGTTCTACCGGCAACTGGGCTGGAGCGCCCAGGGCAGCGGACAACTGATCGGCCTGATGACCCTCTTCCAGGTGCTTGGCGCGCTGAGCATGCCGGCCCTGAGCCGCGGCTCGGCGGACCGCCGGCCCTGGCTGTGCCTGTGCCTGCTGATCCAGCTCGGTGGCTTCGCCGGCCTGCTGCTGTCGCCCCTGGGGCTGCCGGCGGCCTGGGTGGCGCTGATCGGCTACGGCCTGGGCGCCTGCTTCGCGCTGAGCCTGACGCTGACCCTCGACCACCTGGCCGAACCCGGCCCGGCGGGCAGCCTGGCGGCCTTCGTGCAGGGCATAGGCTTCATCATCACCGGGATCATTCCCTACGTCACCGGCTGGCTGCGCGACGCCACCGGCAGCTTCCAGGCCTCCTGGACGCTGCTGGCATTGTCGGTGCTGCTGATGCTGGGGGTGACCCTGCGCTTCGCCCCGGCCGGCTATGCCCGGGCGATGCACGGCTGGCGCGGCGCTCAGACCGCCGAGGTGGCGAGGTAGATGCGGTAGGTGATGATCGACAGCATGCTCAGCACGCCGCCCCACATCAGCAGCACGCCCGCGCCCCGCTCGCGGATGGTGAAGCCGATGCCGAGCATGAACATGCCGAAGATGATGACTGCGAGGGTGACGCCGAAGGAGTCCATGGGTGGGCCTTATCCATTGTGTCGTTGGAACAAGTCTAGGCCAGCTGCGGCTCGAAAGGGGTTGATCCGGGGCAAATCCGGCGTCATGGCACCTGGTCTTCTCGTGTAGCCGCGGGCCTTGCCCGCGATTCGCGCGCAGGGCGCGCTCCTACAGATGGGCATACCCCAGGCGCAAGAGTCTTGCCGACCGCGCCGATGCGCTTTTCGTAGGAGCGAGCTTGCTCGCGAATGGAGTTTACCGGTGGCTACGGTGTTGGGTGCAAGAGCGCCCTCTCCCCAGCCCTCGGCTGCGCGCCCCGCCCTGAAGGGAGAGGGGGCTTGTCCGTGCCGAGAATGGATTTGGCGTCAGTCGGCAACTTCGTGCTAGCCGGCTAACGCCGAAACACCAACGCACTCCGAACGGTCCCCTCTCCCTTCAGGGAGAGGGTTAGGGAGAGGGAGCGGAGTCAGCCGAACACGCCGAAGTCACCGGTACCTTCCGTTCGCGAGCAAGCTCGCTCCTACGAAGAGCAGGTCGGCGCACGGTCGTTTCTACAGGCGGAACTGCTGCACCAGGCCGCTGAGGTCCACGGCCAGGCGCGACAGTTCGTGGCTGGCGCTGCTGGTCTGCTGCGAACCGGCGGCGCTCTGGTTGGACAGGTCGCGGATGTTGCCCAGGTTGGTCTCGATGTCGCGGGCCATGGCGGCCTGGTGTTCCACCGATTCGGCGATGCGCCGGTTGCGCTCGTCGATGCTGCGCGCGGCCTCGATGATCTGCGCCAGGGCGCGGTCGGCGGCGCTGGCTTGGCCCTGGGTGTGCTCGGCCTGCTCGGCGCTCTGCTGCAGCGCCTCGACGGTGCGCCCGGTGCCTTGCTGGATGGCGCCGATCAGCTGTTCGATCTCGCGGGTGGAGTCGCCGGTGCGCTTGGCCAGCGCGCGCACCTCGTCGGCCACCACCGAGAAGCCGCGCCCGGCCTCGCCGGCGCGGGCCGCCTCGATGGCGGCGTTGAGCGCCAGCAGGTTGGTCTGCTCGGCGACGCTGCGGATCACGTCCAGCACCTTGCTGATGTTCAGCGTCTGCTCGGCCAGGCCCTGGGCCTGCTGCGCCGCGTGGCGCACGCCTGCGCCCAGCTCGCGCAGCGAACCCAGGGTGGTGGCCAGCTGCCGCTGGCCGTCCAGGGCCTCGTCGTTGGAGCGCCGGGCCACCGCGGCGGTGCTCTGCGCGTGCTCGGCGACGTCGCCCACCGCCGCGCTCATCTGGCTCATGGCGCGGCTGACGTTGTCGATCTCGCCGTGCTGCTGGTGTAGGCCGCGGCTGCCTTCGTCCATCACCATGCTCATCTGCTCGCTGGAGGTGGCCAGCTGTTCGGCGGCCTCGCCGATCTGGCGGATGGTGCCCTGCAGGTTGTCGCGCATGCGCCCCAGGCGCTCCAGCAGCTGCGCCGCCTCGTCGCGGCCGCGGCTGTGCACGCCCTGGCTGAGGTCGCCGCCGGCGATGCGCTCGGCCACCTGCAGCGCCTCGGCCAGCGGCCGCACCAGGCTGCGCGTCAGGCGCCAGGCCAGTAGCAGGGTGACCAGCAGAGCGCCGCCCAGGGCCGCCCAGACGATGCGCAGGGCCTGGGCGTAGGCGCTGGCGGCCGCGCTGGTGGCGCTGTCCGCGGCCTGGCGGTTGAGTTCGCGCAGCAGCTGCACCTGGGTGTCGATGGCTTCGCCCTGCTGGTCGATGTTGGCGATCAGCAGAGTGCGCGCCTCGTCCAGCTTCTGCTGCTCCAGCAGTTGCTGTTCCTCGCGTATGGTCTGGATGAACTGGCCGAAGGCCTGGTGCAGCGCCTCGATGGCGCCGCGCTCGGTGTCGTCGCTGATCAGCGTCTGGTAGGCGCGGAATTCCTGTTCGATGTCCAGGGCCAGCTGCTCGATGATCACCTTGTTGCCGCTGCGCACCATGGGCTCGGGGTTGGCCACCTGCTGCATGGAGCGCACGCGCAGCTGGGCGAGGTTGAGGGCGATGCTGTCGGCCAGGGCGATGCTCGGCAGCTGGTCGCTGTCGATGGCCTCGCCCTGGGCGCGGATGGCCGCCATCTGGTACAGGCAATAGGCGCCGACGCCTCCCAGCAGCGCCGCGCTGAAGAGGAAGCAGAGCAGGGTACGCTGGCCGATGCGCAGGCGCCGCAGGGGCTCCCAGCGGGCGAATCGGCCGAGGAGGGCTTGGAGTGTCTTCATCACGGGCTACCACGGACTGCTGTGATGCTCTGGCGAGCGGGTTTCGGACGCGCAGAGCATATGAAAGCCATGTGACAGTCTTGTGTAATGGCCAGGGGATATCACTGCCTTCGGTCGGGCAGTGCCTTGATTTGCCTGGGGAATTTCGTTGTCAGGCGGGCGTTGGATGGCGCCGGGCCGGGTGCACCAGGTAGGCGGCGAGGCTGTCGTCCAGCTCGCCGTCGCGCAGCCAGCGCAGGGCGATGGGCCAGAGGCTGTCCTGGAAGCGGCTGTGGAAGAAGGCGAAGTGGCCGATGCTGGCGAAGCCCATGGCCCGGGGCGGCAGGCGCAGGTGCAGGCAGCGGCTGTTGCGGTAGTAGTCGAGCAGGCGCTGGATGGCCGGGCCGGTGCCGAATTCGTCGTCGGTCACGCTCAGGGCCAGGGTGTCGCCGCGCAGCCCGGCGAAGCCTTCGGCCAGGCGCCTGCGTTCTTCCGCCGACATGGCCCGCGGGCCGCGCCGGTAGGCGTCCTCGAAGCGTGGGGAGCGGTGCGTCCAGTCGCGCACCACGCCGTGGGGCGTGTCTTCCATCCAGCCCAGGCGCTTGGCCGGGAAGTAGCCGAACAGGCCGCTGAGCACCGGCATTGCCAGGTGCCACTTGAGCAGCATGCGCAGGCGCCGCTGTGGGTGGTAGTCGCGCCAGTGGGCGAACTGCGCGCCCATGCTGAACACGCGCTGGATGAGGTGGTTGGAAGGGGCCAGGCCGACGAGGAAGCCGCCGACGCTGTGCGCCACCACCTGGATGGGTTGCTGCGGGGCGTTGGCGACGGCCCATTGCAGGGCGCCTTCGAAGTCCAGGCGGCCCCAGTCCAGCCAGCTTGCGGAGAAGCCGCGCAGCGAGGCCGGGCGCGAGCCGCCGATGCCGCGGTAGTCGTAGCAGAGCACGTCGAAGCCCTGGCCGTGCAGGTAGTCGGCGAAGCGTGCGTAGTAGTCGCTGCGCACCGAGGTGGCCGGGTTGACGATCACCAGCGGGCGCGGCTGCGCCGCCGCTTCGGCATGGCGCCAGAGGCGGCCCCGGAGCGGGTAGCCGTCGGTGGCGTCGAAGGTCAGTGGCTGGCCCATGGCGTTCTCTTTTCCCGTTGCGCAGCAGGCACTCTAGCGCCGGGCGATGGGGCGCTACCAGTACAGTTGCGGGAAAAAAGACCGCCGCACCCATCCCGGGTGCGACCGGGGTTGGGGCGGCGGAGGCTGCAGATCGGCAGCGGGGCGATTGGCCTCGCTGATCCGGTTGATAGTGTGTGCCGGGGCGGGGTTGGGGGGTAGGTTCAGGTGGGGTGGGAAAAAGCGGTGCAGAGGGTGGCTCGCTCCTACGAGAGGCCGTGCCTGGCTGTGCCGTAGGGGTAACTGTTTATTGGGTTCCCGCGAATGCGGGAACCCAGAAACAACGGAGCGGACTTTGTCCGCGATGGAGTTTGTCGGTGGCTGCGGTGTTGGGTTTAAGAGCGCCCTCTCCCTAACCCTCTCCCTGAAGGGAGAGGGGACCGTTCGGTGTGCGTTGGTGTTTCGGCGTTAGCCGGCTGGCACAGAGATTACTGGCTGAAACCATTCCTTCTCTCGGCACGGTCTAGCTCCCTCTCCCTTCAGGGAGAGGGTTGGGGAGAGGGAGCGGACTAACCCCAGTGCGCCGATCCCCCAGGAAAAAACACCCACCAAGACCCCCCATCAAGCCAACAACCCACTCGCCTTGGCCCTTGCCACCGCCTGGGTGCGTCTTTCCACTTCCAGCTTGATGTTGATGCGCCGGGCGTGGGTTTTCACCGTGTGCAGCGAGATTTCCAGCTGCTCGGCGATCTCCTGGTTGGAGCAGCCCTGGGCGATCAGTTCCAGCACCTCCAGTTCGCGCTGGCTGAGCATTTCCGTCGGCGCCGGGGCGGGGGCCGCGGTGGGCTGGGCCTGGGGCGCCGTGGGCAGTTGCGCCAGCAGTTGCCGCGACCAACTGGCGTCCTTGCGTTGCAGCCTTGCCAGGGGGCGCAGCAGGGACAGCCGGCGGCAGTCCTGCAGGGCTTCGCGCAGGTGTTCCTCGGCGGCGGCCGGGTCCAGGCCGTGCAGGGCCTCGGCCAGGCGCAGCTGGCTTTCGCAGGCCAGGCTGCGCAGGCCCAGGCGCTGGCAGTCGCGTTGCAGGGCCAGCAGTTCCTGGCTGGCGCGGGTGGTTTCGCCCAGCTCGCCATGGGCCTGGGCCAGCAGCAGGCGCACGCGGTACTGCAGGTCGTAGAAGCCGGTGGGCGCCAGCAGCGGGTTGAGGCGCAGCTCGGCGAGCACGCCGAACAGCTCGTCGCGGGCCTTGGCCGGTTCGCCGCTGGCCAGCCACAGGCGGGCGCGGGCCAGGCGCAGTACTTCGCGGTAGCGGATCTCGGGGATGCACAGGCGCTGCATGCGCCGCTCGGCGGCCAACAGCAGCTGGTGGGCGCGTTCCACCTCGCCGCGCTCGCAGGTCAGGCTGATCAGCGCGTGGTAGGCATAGAGCAGGTAGGCGTCCTGGCATTCCTCGGCCTCGCGCAGGCCCTGCTGGAGAGCGGCTTCGGCGGCGACGTCCTCGCCGCGCAGGGTCAGCAGTTCGCCGCGCAGCACGTGCAGGCGGGCGCTCATGGGGCCGCCGTGGGTGCCCTTGCGCAGTTCGGCGAGCATCTGCTCGGCGTAGTCCAGGGCGTGGTGGTGCTCGCCGGAAAGGGCCAGCAGGTGGATGTGCTCGACGCTCAGCAGGGCCTCGAAGCACAGGCTGGCGTGCCGCCGCGACAGGCGCAGGCCGGCCTGGCAGTGCTGCCGCGCGACGATCAGGTCGCCCTCGACCATGGCCTGCTGGGCCAGGGCCTGGTGGCAGAGGATGTGCTGGCCCCAGTAGTGCTCCTCCAGGTGTTCCAGGGCGTCGCTGCAGTTGCGCCGCGCATCGGGCAGGGCGAACTGGCGTTGCAGCACGCCGAGGATGGACTGGTAGTGCGCCAGGCTGAGCCGCTGGCGGTGGGCGTCCGGCCGCGGCAGGAAGCGCGCCAGCGCCTGCAGGCAGTCCATGGCCTCGTCCAGGCGGGCGCAGATGATCAGCGCCCAGGTTTCCAGGAGGATCAGCTTGGGGCTGGATTGCAGCAGGCCGGCGGGGAGTTCGTCGCGCCAGCGCAGCAGTTGCACGGCGCTGTGCTCGACCATCATCTGGTCGCTGTTGGCGTCCTGCAGCAAGGCCACGGCGCGTTCGATGGAGCCGGCGGCCAGGGCCAGCTGGGTGGCCTGGCGCAGGTCGCCGTGCTCGGCGAACCACTGGCTGGCTTCCAGCAGGGCGACGGTGGGCGGCGCGTCGTCCTGTTCCTGGCGCAGCAGCTCGGCGAGCGGCGGCCAGACGGCGAACCAGCCCGAGTTCTCGTCCAGGCGCCGGAGCAGCTGCAACTGGCCCAGTTGGGCGAAGGCCGCCTCGCCGACCGAGCCCAGGTGCCGGCACAGGCCGGCCTTGAAGCGGGGCAGGTGGCTGAGCACGCGCAAGGCGCCGCGCAGCTGCGCCGGCAGCGGGGCGAGCACCTCGCGGCGCAGGTAGTCGTGCAGCAGGCCGCCGCCGGCCTCGGGCCAGCGCATGCGGCCCTGCAGGGCGAGCAGGCCGAGCAGTGCCGGCCAGCCGGCGCTGTGGCTCAGCAGGTCGACGCTGTCGCCGTCGCTCGCCTCGGCCTGCTGCTTGCGCAGCAGGTGCTCCAGTTCGTCGTGGTCCAGGGCCAGGTCGCTGGCATCCAGCTCCAGCAGCTCGCCCTGCAGCAGCAGGCGCGGCAGGTTCCAGTCCGGACGGCGGCGCGAGCCGATCCACCAGCGGATGTCGCTGGCGCTGGTCTCCAGCAGGCGGGCCACGCAGGCGTCCAGCTGCGCATCGCCCTGCCGCGGGTAGTCGTCGAGCACGATCCACAGCGGCTGCGCGCTGCCCTCCAGCAGGCGCTGCAGGTCTTCCTGCCAGTTCCGCGCGCTGGGGTCCAGGTCCAGCACTATGGCCAGGCGGCTGAGGAAGTCGCCCTCCTGCAGCGGCCGGCCGCGCAGGTCCAGCCAGGCGACGCGGCCGCGCGGGCCGGCCTGGCGCGCGCATTCGTTGAGCAGCACGCTCTTGCCGAAGCCGGCGGGGGCGTGCAGCAGGTTCACCCGCTGGCGTCCGCCGAGCAGGCGTTGCAGCAGGCGCGGCCGCGCCACGTGGCGGGCCGGCAGCAGCGGCAGCGCGCCACTGAGGGGGCGTGGGGCGGGACGGCTGGCGATGGCGTGGAGGTTGGGGTGCGAATTCATCTGCGGAACTCCTGGCCCCGGGCTGCCGGGGCGCTGATGCGGATGTGCTGCCGGCTCAGCCGCGCAGCGGCGGCAGGCGCGAGGCCCAGGGACGGGCGCGTTCGAGCTCGGCGGCGAGACGGAACAGGGTGCCCTCGTCGCCCAGGCGCGCGGCGAACTGCACGCCGATGGGCGTGCCGCCGGCGGTCCAGTGCAGCGGCACGCTCATGGCCGGCTGGCCGGTGGCGTTGTACACGGAGGTGAAGGCGGCGAAGGGGCCCGAGCGGGCGAAGAAGGCCTCGATGGACTCGCCCTCGCGGAAGGCCAGCTCGCCGATGGCGCTCGGCGGGCAGGCCATGGTCGGGCTGAGGATCAGGTCGTAGCGCTCGTGGAAGGCGGCGATCTCCCGCGCCATGCGTTGCAGGGTGCGCTGGGCCAGCACGTAGTCGGTGGCGCTGACCTGGCCGGCCAGGCCGACCACCGCGCGGGTCAGCGGCTCGATGTCGTGCTCGCCGGCCTGGCGGCCCACCTGTTGCTCCAGGCTGCGCAGGTGCAGCGCCGCGGACACCACGAAGAGCCGGGCGAAGGCCTGGCCGACGGCGGGCATGTCGCTCACCGTCGGCGCCTCGTCGGTGACCTCGTGGCCCAGGCCACGGCAGAGCAGGGCGGCCGACTCCAGGGCGGCGAGGCAGTCGGGGTGCACCGCGGCGCCGGTGAGCGGGGTGCGCAGCAGGCCGATGCGCAGGCGGCGGTGCGGCGCATCGACTTCCTGCAGGTAGGGGCGGGCCTTGGACGGGGCCACGTAGGGCGCGCCGTAGTCCGGCGCCGAGGTGGCGTCGAGCAGGGCGGCGCTGTCGCGTACCGAGATCGAGCAGCAGTGCTCGGCGGGCAGGCCGCCGGTGCCTTCGCCTATCTTGGGGCCGACCGGGTTGCGCCCGCGGCTGGGCTTGAGGCCGAACACCCCGCAGGCCGAGGCGGGAATGCGGATGGAGCCGCCGATGTCGCTGGCGTGGGCCATGGGCACCAGGCGCGCGGCCACCGCCGCGGCGGCCCCGCCGCTGGAGCCGCCGGCGGAGAGGCCGAGGTTCCAGGGGTTGAGGCAGGGGCCGAAGGCCGCCGGCTCGGTGGTGGGGGTGATGCCGAATTCCGGGGTGTTGCTGCGCCCGACGGTGATCAGCCCGGCGCCGCGGTAGCGGCGCACCAGCTCGGTGTCGTGGTCGGCGCGGTTGCCCAGGCCCAGGCGGCTGCCGTAGGACAGCGGCTGGCCGCTCTCGGCGCCGCCGGCCAGGTCCTTGAGCAGGAAGGGCACGCCGCGGAAGGGGCCGCCGGGCAGCGGGCCGCGGGCGCGCTCGCGGGCCAGTTCGAACTGGCGCCAGATCACCGAGTTGAGCGCCGGGTCGTGCGCTTCGATGCGGGCGATGGCGGCGTCCACCAGTTCCAGCGGGGTGACTTCGCCGCGGTAGACCAGTTGGGCCTGGGCGGTGGCGTCGAGCAGGTGCAGCGAATCGTTCATGCGGGGGCTCCTGTGCGGGCGGCGGCGAGGAATGGGTCACGGGCATGCCTGTAGCGTAGGGCGAAGCAGGCGGGTGCGTGGATCGGCGATGACATGTCTGTTCCTCGGGGCCGGTTCAGGCCGGCTGCTGCGGCGCCGCCAGGGCCTTGCGCATGCCCAAGGCCATGGCCAGGGCAGCGATCACGAACAGCGCGCAGAGCAGGTAGATGGCATCGTCCAGGCTGCCGGTGCGGGTCTTGATGGCGCCGACCACGGCCGGGCTGATGCCGGCGACGCTGGCCAGGGTGTTGACCAGGGCGATGCCGACGGCGGCGCGTTCGCGCGCCAGGTAGCGGGTGACCATGGCCCAGAACACCGGGGTGGCCGCCACCAGGGCCGAGCCGCCGGTGCTGATGGCGACCAGCGTCCAGGCCAGGCTGCCGTTGCCGATGGCCCAGGCCAGCAGCAGGAAGCCGGCGGCGGCGACGACGAAGGCCCAGGCCCAGTGCAGGCGCTGTTCGTCGCGGCGGTCGGAGCGGCGGCCGTACCAGAACATGGCGAACAGGGCGAAGACGTTGGGGATGACCGCGTAGAGGCCGACCAGCTGCAGGTCGGCCACGCCCAGTTCGCGGATGATGGTCGGCGTCCAGAAGGCCAGGAAGTAGCCGGCGCAGCCGGAGACGAAGGCGCCGAAGGCCAGCAGGTAGACCCGTGGGTCGCGCAGCGCCGCGGCCAGCGCGCCCTTGCCGTGGCCGCCGCCGTCGACGTCGGCGCCGGTGGTGCCCTGCACGCCCTGGCGCACCAGTTCGCGCTCGTCCGGGGTCAGCCACTTGGCGTCCTGCGGGCCGTTGGGCAGCAGCCACAGCACCAGCAGGCCGAGCAGCACCGTGGGCATGCCCTCGATGAAGAACATCCACTGCCAGCCTTCCCAGCCGTGGGCGCCGTGCAGGTTCTTCAGGATCCAGCCCGACACCGGGCTGGTGATGAAGGCCGCGGCCACCTGGGCCATGCAGAAGAACGCCAGCACCCGGGCGCGGCGCTGCGGCGGGTACCAGAAGGTGAGGTAGAGGACGATGCCGGGGAAGAAGCCGGCCTCGAACACCCCGAGCAGGAAGCGCACCACGTAGAACTGGGTGGGCGTGGTGACCAGCAGGGTGGCGCTGGAGGCCAGGCCCCAGAGCAGCATGATGCGCATGATGGTCAGGCGCGCGCCGATGCGCTGCAGGAGGATGTTGCTGGGCACTTCGAAGAGCACGTAGCCGACGAAGAACATGGCTGCGCCGAGGCCGTAGACGGCGTCGCTGAAGCCCAGCGAGGTCTTCATCTGCAACTGGGCGAAACCGATGTTGGCGCGGTCGATGAAGTTCAGCAGGTAGCAGATGAACAGGAAGGGAATGAGGCGGCGGGTGATCTTGCCGTAGACGGCTTCGGCGTCGCCCTGGGGCGCCAGGGCGGCCTGTGCCGCGGCGGGGGCGCTGATGACTGTGGACATGCGAGGCTCCGGGGTGGGGTCTACCGCGGGTTACCGGTCGCCGCCACGGGGCCCTCGTGGGGCCGCCGCGCGGCGGACCGGCGCCGGGATCACTGGACCTGTGTGGCTTCGGCCGCTGCCGGCTGCGGCGCGGGGCTGGGCTGTTGCGCCGCGGTGCCGTTCGCCTTGCGCCGCGGCGGGGCCGCCGGCCGGGCCTTGGGCAGCGCCTTGGCGGGGTTCCCGGCCTTGGCTGCCGGTTTGTCCGCGGCTTCGCCCTGCTTGCTGGCGACGGCCTTGGCGGCGGCGCTGTGCTTCTGGCTGGCCGGCTTGTCGCCGCCCTTGTCCTGCGCTGCCGCGGCGGCCTTTTTGCGTGCCAGTTCGAGCAGGCGGCGGTGTTCGGCCAGCAGGTGGTCGCCCAGGTCGTTGAGGTCCGGCAGGGCGCGGCGGCAGGCGATCAGGCCGTAGTCCAGGCGGTCGTGGTAGCTGGTCACGGTGACGTTCAGCGCCATGCCGTGGGAGGGGATGGACACCGGGTAGTAGCACAGCACCTTGGCGCCGGCGAAGTACAGCTGGGCGGGGATGCCGGTGACATTGGAGATCACCAGGTTGGCCGGCGGCGGCATCCAGTTGGCCAGGCGCGAGCGGCCGTACATGGCGGCCATGCCGGAGAGCAGCCAGGGCGCGGCGAAGATCGGGAAGTCCATGGGGATGGCCGAGCGGAACTTGTTCATCGCCGCCTTGCGCTGCGTCGAGGAGGCGTTGATGCGCTGCAGGCGCTGCAGCGGGTCGGCCTCGTCGGTGGCCAGGTCGACCACCAGCATGCTCACCTGGTTGTTGGCGGTGTCGTCGCCGGGGGCGCGCAGGCTCACCGGCGCGGCGGCGGTCAGGGGCTTCTCCGGCAGCTCGCCGCTGGCCTTGAGGTAGCGGCGCAGGGCGCCGGAGACGGTGGCCATGACCACGTCGTTGAAGCTCACGTCCAGTTGGCGCGCCATGTCCTTGATCTCGGCCAGGGGCACGGTGCGCCCGGCGAAGCTGCGCTGGTTGGTGATGGCCACGTTCAGCGGGGTGCGCGGGGCCAGCAGCTTGCGCGGGTCGAGGCTGCGCCAGTTGCGCAGGTTGCCGTCACCGATTACCGGCAGCATGCTGCGCCCGGCGCGCAGCATGTCCGGCAGCATCTTCGCCAGCTTGACGTACTGGCGGCCGGCATTGCCGATGGCCGCCCCGGCCAGTTCGGCGACGCCGAGCTGGTACTGGTTGCGCCGCAGCCTGGGCTGCGCCGGCGGGATGACGCGGCCGCTGGGCACGTCGTCGAACAGCGAGCGGACCAGCTCGATGCCGGCCTGGCCGTCGACGTTGGCGTGGTGCACCTTGGCGTACAGCGCCACTTCGCCGCTGCGCAGGCCATCGATGATGGTGACTTCCCACAGCGGCCGGCTGCGGTCGAGCAGGCTGGCGTGGCTGCGCGCCACGGCCTGCTGCAGCTGGCGGTTGCTGCCCGGCTTGGACAGGGTGATGTGGCGTATGTGGTGCTCCAGGTCCAGCTGTTCGTCTTCCACCCACACCGGGTCGGACAGGTCGAAGGGCATGAACGCCAGCTTGCGGGTGAAGACCGTGGCCAGGTGCAGGCGCCCGGTCAGGTACTGCTTGACCTCCTCGAAGAAGTCGCCGTCATAGCCCTCGGGGAGTTGCAGCACATGCAGCGAACCGACGTGTGTGGGCATCTCGGCCGATTCCATGTGTAGGAACAAGGCGTCCATCCCGCTCAAATGTTTCATTGCATCACCAACCTTCGTTCTTGTCGTTGCAGGGAAAGTACTCGCAAGGCCCATTGCCGCCGGGCCGGTGTTCCCCTCAGCGCCGGGGGGCGTGGAAGGGATAGAGCGCGCGCTTCAGGCCACGCGGCCGGAACTTCCGCCACTGGTCCTGCGCTTGCGCCAGGCGGTCGCCGATGGCGTACCAGACCAGTGGGTGTACGCCCAGGCCGATATGGCTGGCGCAGTTGACTTCGATGTTGTCGGTCAGGCGCCCCCGGCGCTCGACGCTGCCGCCCCAGCCGACGATGCCGTCGGCGCGGCTGTAGATGGAAGTGGTGGGCACCGGCGGCGCCTCTTCGCCACGCTCCTCGCTCTCGCGATTGAAGCTGCGCACCAGGCGGTACAGCTCCCAGGCGTTGGTGCTGGTCTGCGGCGGGCCGTACAGCGGGCTGCCGAGGGTGATCACCTGGCGCACGCTGCCGGGCATGGCGCGGGCCAGTTCGCGGGCGAAGATGCCGCCCAGGCTCCAGCCGATCAGGCTGACCTTGCGCCCGGACGTCTCGTGCAGCTCCTGCAGCTGCGCCAGCAGGCGCTCGACCACGCCACGGCTGGGGCCGCGGTTGAGGCCCTGGCCCCAACCGTGGGTGTCGTAGCCGCGGTTGTCGAGGAAGCGCCGCAGGGGCAGGGTGGTGCAGTCGTTGGCCATCAGCCCGGGCAGCACCAGCACGCTGTGGCCATCGCCGCGCGGCACGTTGAGCAGCAGCCAGGGCATGGCCGCCGGGATCGAGGCCCATTCCAGCAGGGCGCGCGACTCCAGCGCCCAGAGCATGGGCGAGGGACGGCGCTCCACCGGGTACCGGCGGAAGGGGGCGGTGAGGGACTCGTAGAAAGCGGCGGGCATGATGGCGGTTTCCTTGTACGGGGGTACTACGGGTTCAGTTACCGGCGCTCGCTTGAGCGGCGGCGATTTCGTCCTTGAGCAGCTTCTTGGACAGTTTGCCCACGGCGGTCTTGGGCAGGTCGGCGCGGATTTCCAGGGCCTGCACCATCTCGTGCTTGCCCAGGCGGTCCTTGAGGAAGTCCTTGAGCGCGTCGAGGTCGAAGGCCGGGTGGCCGGGGCGCAACTTGACGTAGGCCTTGGGCGACTGGCCGCGGTAGGCGTCGGGGATGCCCAGGACCATGACTTCCTCCACCGCCGGGTGGGCGTAGATGGCTTCCTCGATCACCCGCGGGTAGACGTTGAAGCCGCCGCACAGGAGCATGTCCTTGGTGCGGTCGACGATGTAGATGTAGCCGTCCGCGTCCATGTAGCCGACGTCGCCGGTGCGGAAGTAGCCGTCGTGGGTGAAGGACTCGGCGCTGGCCTGGGGGTTGTTCCAGTAGCCGCGCATGATGTTCGGCCCGCGGATGGCCAGTTCGCCGTTCTGCCCCGGCGGCACCTTGCGCCCGGGGTCCTCCAGGTCGAGGAAGCAGATGTCCACGCCGATGTGCGGCACGCCGCAGGAGCCGGCCTGGGGCCGCTCGGCGGGGGTGAAGGTGCCGCCGGTGCAGGTCTCGGTCATGCCCCAGCCCTCGGTGATCTGGCAACCGGTCAGGGCCTTGAACTGCTGCATCAGCTCCACCGGCAGCGGGGCGCCGCCGGAGGCGCAGATCTTCAGGCAGCGCAGGTCGTACTCGCTCACCTGCGGGTGGCTGAGCAGGGCGGTGAACATGGTCGGCACGCCGGGGAAGCAGCTCACCCGGTTGTCGTGGATGTCGCGCAATACGGCGCCGGCGTCGAAGCGCGTGTGCAGGCGCATTTCGGCGCCCGCGGCCACCGGGAACAGCAGGCAGCCGACCATGGCGTAGACGTGGAACAGCGGCAGCACCACCAGGATGCTCTCGCGGCCTTCGTGCAGGCGCTGGTCGTTGTCGACGTTGATCATCATCACCTGGGCCGCGGCGGCGCCGAGGTTGGCGTGGGTCAGCATGGCGCCCTTGGGCAGGCCGGTGGTGCCGCCGGTGTACTGCAGCACGGCCAGGGCCTCGTCCAGCGGCGGCAGGGCGTGGGGCTGCCAGTCGCCTTCGTTGTCCAGCAGCTGTTCGAAGGGCAGGCATTGCTCGCTGTAGTGCACCTGGGCGAGCTGGCCCTCCTGCTGCAGGCGGGCGCGGATCTCCCGCGGCTGCGCGCCGAACTCGCCCAGCGAGCCGACCACCAGGGTGTGCAGGCGGGTGCTGTCGAGCAGGCGGGCCATCAGCGGGTAGAGGCTGTTGAGGTCGAGGGTGACGAGGATGTCGGTGCGGCTGTCCTCGATCTTGTGCGCGAGCACCTCGCCGGCATCCAGCGGCGAGTAGTTCACCACGGTGCCGCCGGCGCGTAGGATGGCGAAGAAGGTGATGACGTATTGCGGCACGTTGGGCAGGTACAGGCCGACGTGGACGCCGGGGCCGACGCCCAGGTCCTGCAGGCCCTTGGCGGCGCGGTCGATCAGCGAGGAGAGTTCGCGGTAGTCGATGTTGCGGCCCATGAAGTCGATGGCCGGGCGGTCGGCCCAGCGGCGCACCGAGTCATCGAGCATGTCCAGCACGCTGAGGCCGGAGAGGTCGGTGTTCCAGCGCACGCCGGCAGGGTATGAGCGAGTCCAGGGGGTTTGCACTTGCTGGTGTCTCCTTATTGTTTGCAAGCATGGTGAGGCTGCGGCGCTTGTATGAACTGTCCGGAATTTGCGGCTTGGAGAAAGTGCCGATGGTGGGGGCTGGCGTTCGTGCCAAAGGCTGATGAGCGAGGGCTGGAGAGGCTCTGGGGCGGGGGTTCTGGCGTGATCAGCGGCGTGGAGGGTGGGGGATTCATGGGGGTTATGGGGTGGTTGGCGTGGGGAGATAAGCAGTTGTGGTTTGAGGCTGTTGTGTCCGCCGTTCGCGTTGTGCTCCTGCAGGTTGGCGGGGGGCCTGTAGGAGCGAGCTTGCTCGCGAATGGGGTTTGCCGGGGGCGTAGGCGCTGGGGTTAAGAGCGCCCTCTCCCCAACCCTCTCCCGCAAGCGGGAGAGGGGGCTGTTCGGAGTGGACGGGGAATCAAGAGTCATCCTGAAACTCCTCACGACCCCTGTCATTCCCGCGAACGCGGGACGCGGCTTCATCGCGAACAGCGCTTGCGCTGGCCCGAAGGGGGAATAAGCCAGTGGCTGCTAGGTTCGCGAGCAAGCTCGCTCCTACGAAAAGCAAAAGCGCGTCCGCTCTGGCTTTTGCTCTTGAGACTTCCAGAGAAACCTCCGCGCACTCCGAAACGCCCCTTCAGCAGGCCGAGCGAAACCCGCGCTCAGGAGGTCATGCGACATGGATGTCGCGAGAGCCCCGATGGGCTACAGGGACGTACCCTCGGGGCGGGCCTCCGTGGCGGGGGAATTCG
>NZ_JWMC01000029.1:0-44442 GCF_000812405.1 Pseudomonas sp. PI1 | reverse complement strand
AGCTTGGGCTCCTACTCGTGCTCGCAACACCGCGGACCTGCAGCTTGCCTCCCGTCGCTCTCACCTTCGATCCTATCGAAAGTCGCTGACACAAGCGGACCTTGTCCGCGATAGCCGGAACCACCGGCGCGTTTCGCGGATGAGATCCGCTCCTACGCTGCCCCACCCCCGCCATTCCCATGTAGGAGCGCGCCCTGCGCGCGAATCGCGGGCAGGGCCCGCTCCTACAGGCGAACCGCATGGCACGGCGTTTGTTCGCGAGCAAGCTCGCTCCTACGAAGGGCACCTCGGCGCGGTTACAGGTTGACGCCAAGTCTCCCGTCCATGCCTGCCCGCCAATCCCACGCCCTTTCCCACAGACGAAAAAAAGCCCCGCCAGAGCTGCGCTCGGGGCGGGGCGGAGAGTGGGACGAGGAATCAGTCGGCCAGGCCCAGACGCCCCTGCTGCAGGCTTTCGCGAGCCTGGCCGCGGGTGGCCAGGCAGTAGTACAGCGGGCAGGTCACCAGCAGGCCGGCCAGCCAGGACAGGTCGGCGCCTTCCAGGTAGTTGGCGTAGGGCCCGACGTAGAGCGCGGTGTTGGCGAACGGCAGTTGCACCAGGATGCCGATGGCGTAGGCGATGATCGCGTGCGGGTTGAAGCGCCCGTAGATGCCGCCGTCGGCGCGGAAGATCGAGGCGATGTCGTAGCGCCCGCGCTTGACCAGGTAGAAGTCGATCAGGTTGATGCAGGCCCAGGGCACCAGGACCAGCAGCAGGGTGAGGATCAGCCCGATGAACTGCGAGATGAAGTTCGCCGAGGCGCTCAGCGCCACCAGGCAGCTACCGGCCAGCACCACCGAGGACAGCGCCACCCGCAGGCGCACGCTGGGCGTCCAGGCGGCGGCGAAGGTCTGGATTGAGGTGACGATGGAAAGCACCGCGCCGTACAGGTTCAGCGCGTTGTGGCTGATGATGTTGAGCAGGAACAGCACCATCAGCGCCGGGCCGAACACGCCGGTGGCCTGCTTCACCGCGGCCATGGCCTCGGTGCCTTCGGGCGTGGCCAGCACCGCCACCGCGCCGAAGCTGAACGACAGGCTGGTGCCCAGCACCGCGCCGAAGAAGGTGGCGAAGAACGGCCTGGCGATGCCGACGCTGGCCGGCAGGTAGCGCGAGTAGTCCGAGGTGTAGGGCGAGAAGCTGACCTGCCAGATGATGCCCAGGCACAGGGTGGCGACGAAGCCGGAGAGGTTGAAGCCACCACGGCTGAAGAAGTCCGCCGGCAGCTGCTGGCAGAAGATCCACGCGAAGCCCACCAGCAGCGCGCCGCCCATCACCCAGGTGCCGATGCGGTTGAGGGTGTGGATGAAGCGGTAGCCGATCACGCCGATGGCGGTGGCGCCCAGGGCGCCGAACAGGATGCCCGCCGGCAGCGGCACGGCCGGGGCGATGCTGTGGATGGATTCGCCGGCCAGGACGATGTTGGAGATGAAGAAGCCCAGGTAGATCAGCGCGGTGAAGAACACGATCAGCAGCGCGCCGTAGCGGCCGAACTGGCCGCGGCTCTGCACCATCTGCGGGATGCCCAGCTGCGGCCCCTGGGCCGAGGCCAGGGCGATGCCGACGCCGCCGAGCATGTGCCCGAGGAGGATCGCCACCAGCCCCCAGAGCAGGTCCAGGTGGTAGACCTGGACCACCATGGCGCCGGTCACCACCGGCAGCGGCGCGATATTGGTGCTGAACCACAGGGTGAACAGGTCGCGCGCACGGCCATGGCGCTCGGCCGGGGGCACGTAGTCGACGGTGTGGTTCTCGATGAGCGGGGTGGACTCGGTATGGGACATCTTCTGGCTCGCTGCGGATGGCCGGGCGCGAGCACGGATCGGCCGGCCGGGCGGCCGACGTCGATCCACTGCGGGCGCGGACAGTCGGGAATCGGGATTGCAGGAATCAGGCCGCGGACGGCCTGGCGCCGGACCGGCGGTCCAGGGGCGGGTGCAACCTCGGGGAATCATCGAGCCAGGCCCGGTCGGGGGCGCGGCGGGGGAACATCATGGACAGCATCTTCTTGTCTTCTTTGTACGAAAGCCACGTATGAAATTTGCCTTCGGCAGCAAGCCCCGGAAAGGGCTGGCAGGCATGCCTAGGAGAACACCATATTATGGTATTCCAAAATTCCGGCAAGCCCCTTCCCCGCCAACGGCTCCGACCATGGTCTATCCTGGCATCCCTCCCGGCATCCCACCGAAGCCTTAGAGCCCAGTCCACATGCGGATTCCAGCCGCGAGCGCGACGTTCGTCGGCAACCGACTGGCGGTCACCCAGGGGCTTGAATTTTCAATAATACGGTATACCATCAGACGAAAATAATTCCTCCACCGCCAGCCCCCGTGGCAGCAGGTAACCGCAATGATCGACGCCAACCTCTACAAGCAAGTCATGGGCTCCTTCCCCTCCGGCGTGACCGTGATCACCACCCTGGACGAGGACGGCCAGCTGGTGGGCCTGACCGCCAGCGCGTTCAGCTCGCTGTCGATGGACCCGGCGCTGGTGCTGTTCTGCCCCAACTACACCTCCGACTCCTACCCGGTGCTGATACGCCGCAAGCAGTTCGCCATCCACCTGCTCTCCGCCGAGCAGCAGCGCGAGGCCTACAGCTTCGCCAAGAAGGGCAAGGACAAGGCCCTGGGCATCGACTGGCAACTGAGCGATCTGGGCAACCCGTTGCTGGAAGGCGCGACTGCGGTGATCGAGTGCGAGTTGTGGCGTGAGTACGAGGGTGGGGATCACGCGATCATGGTCGGCGCGGTGAAGAACCTGGTGGTGCCGGAGCAGCGGGTGCAGCCGATGGTTTATTGCCGTGGGAAGATGGGGGCATTGCCGGCTTTGGCGTGACGCCGATTGCCAGCGAGCTTGCTCGCGAACGGTGTTTCCCGGGGCGTAGGTGCTGGGTTCAAGAGCGCCCTCTCCCCAACCCTCTCCCGCAAGCGGGAGAGGGGGCTGTCCTGAGCGCCGGTTTCGCTCGGCCTTCTGAAGGGGCGTTCCGGTGCGCTTGGATGTTTCTCTGGACGAATCGCGGACAGAGTCCGCTCCTACGCCCATGCGAGCAACTGTCTTGCCGGCTGCGCCGAGGTGCTCTTCGTAGGATGGGTTGAGCTTGCGAAACCCATGCGGCCACGGTGATGGGTATCGCTTCGCTCAACCCATCCTACGGGGGTGTTGCCGGAGGGCGAGCGGACCTTGTCCGCGATTGGACTCACCGGCCACGCCGGACACCCCGGTGGCACGAACAGCCCCCACCACCTCGATCAGGTCCTGAACCGCGACACCAACCGATTCAACTCCTCCGACAGCCCATTCAACGTCTGCGCATCCCCCCGCGTGGCCTCCGCCAGCCCTGCCACTTCCCGGGCGTCGCGGTGGATCTGGGCGATGTGCCGGTTGATCTCCTCCGCCACCTGGTGCTGCTCTTCCGCCGCCGTGGCGATCTGCGCGTTCATGTCGCGGATCACGTCCACCGACTCGCGGATGGCGCCGAAGCAGGCGCGGGCCTCGCGGATGGAGCCGACGGTGCGCTGCGAGGCCTCCAGGCTGGATTGCATCTGCCGGCCGGTGTCGTGGGTGCGGCGGGCCAGGTTGCCCAGCAGCGCGTCGATCTCGCCGGTGGATTCGGCGGTGCGCCGCGCCAGTGCGCGGACCTCGTCGGCCACCACGGCGAAGCCGCGGCCCTGGTCGCCGGCGCGGGCCGCTTCGATGGCGGCGTTGAGCGCCAGCAGGTTGGTCTGCTCGGCGATGGAGCGGATGGTGCCGAGGATCGACTGGATGTCGTTGCTGTCCTGTTCCAGCTGGCGCATGGCGCTCGCCGAGCCGGCGATCTCCTCGCTCAGGCGGCCGACGCTGTCCACCGCTTCGTCGATCTGCAGCTGGCCGTCGTGGGCCTGGCGCTGGCCGCTGTCGGCGGAAGTCGCCGCCTGGCTGCAGGAGCGCGCCACCTCGTTGGCGGTCATGACCATCTCGTTGAACGCCGTGGACACCATGTCCACCGCCTCGCGCTGGCGCGCCGCGGCCTCGGCCAGGGCCTGGGAGGTGCCGCTGGCGCCGCCGGCGCTCTGGTGGATGCCGGAGGCGGCCTGGCCGATGTGCTGCACCAGGCGGCGGATGGCCTCGAGGAACTGGTTGAACCAGCCGGCCAGCTGCGCCGTCTCGTCGCGGCCGCGCACCGCCAGGCGCCCGGTCAGGTCGCCGTCGCCCTGGGCGATGCCTTCCAGGCCGTCAGCCACCGCGCGCACCGGGCGCACCACCAGGCCGGCGAACACGGCGCCGACGCCGGCGAAGCCCAGCGCTATCACCGCGGCGATCAGGCCGACCAGCCAGGTCAGGCGCGTCGCCCCGGCCATCACCTCGCTTTCCTTGATCAGGCCGACGAAGCGCCAGCCCAGGCCCTCCGACGGCCAGACGTTGGCCAGGTAGCGCTCGCCGTCGATCTCCACCTCCACCAGGCCCTTGTCGGCGCTGGCCAGGCTGGCATAGCCGGCGCCCAGCTCGCCGAGCTTCTTGAAGTTGTGCTCCGGCTGGTGCGGGTCGACCAGCACGGTGCCGTCGCCCTCCATCAGCATCAGGTAGCCGCTGTCGCCCAGGCGGATGCCCTTGACGATGTCGGTCAGGCGCTTGAGCGAAACGTCGATGTTGACCACCCCGCCCTGCTCGCCGAGACGGTTGGCGAAAGTGCGCACGCTGCTGACCAGCACCACCTTGTCCGCCGCCCAGTAGTAGGCGTGGGTGCGCAGGGTGCGGCCCGGCTGGGCCATGGCCGCCTGGTACCAGGGACGGCTGCGCGGATCGTAGCTGGCCAGCTTGTCGTCGCCCGGCCAGAAGGCGTAGCCGCCGTCGCGGGTGCCCAGGGACACGTAGGCGTAGTCCGGGTGGCTGTGGGCCAGGCCGGCGAACAGGTCGAACACCTGGCGGTCCAGCGCCCCGGTCGGGTGCTGCGCGGCGTCGGCGCCGATGTACTGCTTGAGACTGCCGTCGATGGCCTGCAGCTGCGGGTGCGCGGCCAGGTACTCGACGTTCTGGGCGATGCCGTCGAAGAACAGCTGCATGGCGTTCTCCACCTGGCGGATTTCCCGGCTGCTGCTGTCGATGAAGCCTTCCCGCGCCTCGCCACGCAGGTTGAAGATCACCAGCACGGCGACCAGCAGCACCGGCAGGCTGGCGATGGCGGCGAAGGCCAGGATCAGTTTCTGTTTGAGGTTCATCCTTAACTCCTTGGGGTGGCGCCGGGCAGAAACGCCTTGCAGATATTCCGTATTATGGTATACCAATAAACCACGGACACCCAGCACGTTTGTGGCCAATCGCCATGACCGCGCCCATTCCCCGAAGCAGCGGTGCGCGCAGGCGCATCCCATCCGCCGGCCCGCCCAGCGCCGGATACAAAAAAGGTTCGAGGTAAGCGATATGAAATTTTCCCTGTTCGTGCACATGGAGCGCTACGACGAGCAAACCAGCCACCGCCAGCTGTTCGAGGAACTCACCGAACTGACGCTGATGGCCGAGGCCGGCGGCTTCAGCACCGTGTGGATCGGCGAGCACCACGCCATGGAATACACCATCTCGCCCAGCCCCATGCCGCTGCTGGCCTACCTGGCCGCCCGCACCGAAACCATCCGCCTGGGCGCCGGCACCATCATCGCGCCCTTCTGGCACCCCATCCGCGTGGCCGGCGAATGCGCCCTGCTCGACGTGATCAGCAACGGCCGCATGGAAGTGGGCCTGGCCCGCGGCGCCTACCAGTACGAGTTCGACCGCATGGCCAACGGCATGCCGGCCACCGAGGGCGGCAAGTACCTGCGCGAGATGGTCCCGGTGGTGCGCGCGCTGTGGCAGGGCGACGTCGCCCACGACGGCGAGATCTGGAAGTTCCCCACCGCCACCTCCTCGCCGCGGCCGATCCAGAAGCCCACCCCGCCGATGTGGATCGCCGCGCGCGACCCGGACTCGCACAACTTCGCCGTGGCCAACGGCTGCAACGTGATGGTCACCCCGCTGATGAAGGGCGACGAGGAAGTGGTCGACCTGAAGAACAAGTTCGAGGCGGCCCTGGCCAACAACCCCGGCGTGCCGCGCCCGCAACTGATGGTGCTGCGCCACACCCACGTGCACAGCGCCGACGACCCGGAAGGCTGGAAGGTCGGCGCGCAGGCCATCTCGCGCTTCTACCGCACCTTCGACGCCTGGTTCGGCAACAAGCAGACCCCGGTCAACGGCCTGCTGCCGCCCAGCCCCGAGGAAAAGTTCAAGGAGCGCCCGGAGTTCGAGCTGGAAAACATCCGCAAGAACACCATGATCGGCACCCCCGAGGAAATCATCGCGCGCATCCGCCACTACCAGGAGCTGGGCGTCGACGAGTTCAGCTTCTGGGCCGACAACAGCCTGCCCTACGAGCAGAAGAAGAAGTCCCTGGAACTGTTCATCAAGCACGTGGTGCCGGCGTTCCGCTGAGTGCCCGCCCAGGCTTCGCAACGACAACGCCGGTCAGGAAACTGACCGGCGTTGCGCATTCAGGCCCGGTTCACCAGGAACCGGCGCCCGCCCCCCCCTCGGCCGCCTGTGCCAGGAACAGCTGGGCATGACGCCCATGGCGGCGATCAACGCGCGCCTGGTGCTGGAAGCCAAGCGCGAGCTGGCCCACTCGCGCCAGAGCATCAAGGCCATCGCCCACGACCTGGGCTTCTCCGACGTCGGCTACTTCAGCCGCTTCTTCCGCAAGCACACGCAGTTGTCGCCCAGCGAGTTCCGCGGCCAGGGCGCCGCCTGACGCGGCCTGCAACCCTCATATTCAATTAAAGAATAATAAAATCTTAATTTATTCTTTTTTACCTCAACCTCGATTCCTCTATAACTGCGCAGGAATCGACGGCCGCTCCACTGTTGCCCTGCCAACAGTTGCCCAGCAGCAACTAGCCGCCAGCCAACAGTTCGCCCAGCAACACTTGATGAATACCCATACCAATCAATGACTTGAGTCCTGGCACAGGTCTTGCGAAACCCGACCTGAACCCGCCCTGCCGGCAGGGCAACAGCACAGGAAACCGAACATGACTGCCCCCTTGAAAGTGGTCGCCGTATCCGGCGGCGCCTATCGCCCCTCGCGCACCCTGGTCCTGACCGAGGCCATCCTCGCCGAGATCGGCCGCCACCTGGACGCCGAGGTCCAGCTCATCGAGCTGGCCGACATCGCCCGCCCGGTGGGCGGCGCCCTGAGCCGCGCCGAGCTGCCGGAAGAGGTAGAGGCGCAGCTGCGCGCCATCGAGGGCGCCGACCTGCTGCTGGTGGCCTCGCCGGTGTACCGCGGCTCCTACCCCGGGCAGCTCAAGCACCTGTTCGACCTGATCGGCCAGGACGCGCTGATCGGCACCCCGGTGCTGCTCGCCGCCACCGGTGGCAGCCAGCGCCACGCGCTGGTCATCGACCACCAGCTGCGCCCGCTGTTCAGCTTCTTCCAGTCGCTGACCCTGCCCCTGGGCGTGTACGCCAGCGAGGCCGACTTCAAGGACTACCGCATCAGCTGCGAACTGCTCCAGGCGCGCATCCGCCTGGCCGTGGAGCGCGCCCTGCCGCTGTTCGACGACCACCGCGCGCTGCGCCGCATCGCCTGAGGAGCCGCCCGATGAATTCGCCGGCACAAGCCTCCATCCTCAGCCCGCTGCAACTGGCCCGCCAGCTGGCGGCGGAATTCGCCGAAAGCGCCGTCGAGCGCGACCGGCTCGGCGGCACGCCGAAGGCCGAGCGCGACGCCCTGCGCCGCAGCGGCCTGCTCGGCCTGGTCATCCCCAAACAGTACGGCGGCCTGGGCGCCAGCTGGAGCGAGGCCCTGGAAGTGACCCGCGAGTTCGCCCGCGTCGACAGTTCCATCGCCCACGTGTTCGGCTTCCAGCACCTGATGCTGGCCACCGTGCGCCTGTTCGCCCGCCCCGAGCAGTGGCAGCCATGGTTCGAGCAGACCGCGCGCAAGCACTGGTTCTGGGGCAACGCCCTGAACCCGCTGGACACCCGCACGGTGGTGAAGAAGTTCGACGGCTGGCGCGAGTTCTCCGGCAAGAAGAGCTTCTGCTCCGGCGCCAGCGATTCGGAAATGCTCATCGCCTCGGCAGTGGACGAAGGCAACGGCGGCAAGCTGCTGATCGCCGCCATCCCCAGCGGCCGCACCGGCATCACCCTGCACGGCGACTGGGACAACATGGGCCAGCGGCAGACCGACAGCGGCAGCGCCACCTTCGAACGGGTGCGCGTGGAGGAATCCGAGCTGCTGCTCGACCCGGGCCCGCTGAGCACGCCCTTCGCCTGCCTGCGCCCGCTGATCGCCCAGCTGCTGTTCGCCAACCTGTTCCTCGGCGTGGCCGAGGGCGCCTTCGAGGAGGCGCGGCAGTACAGCCTCAAGGAAAGCCGCCCGTGGTTCCGCTCCAGCGCCCGCAGCGTCGGCGAGGACCCGTACGTGCTGCGCCACTACGGCGAGTTCTGGGTCGGCCTGGAGAGCGTGCGCCTGCTGGTGCAGCGCGCCGCCGCGCTGCTGGACGAAGCCTGGCGCAAGGAACACGCCCTGGGCGCCGAGGAGCGCGCGCAGCTGGCGGTGGCCATCGCCACCGCCAAGGTCGCAGCCAGCCGCAGCGGCCTGGACATCTGCAACCGCCTGTTCGAGGTCACCGGCGCCCGTGCCACCCATGCCTCGCTGCGCCTGGACCGCTTCTGGCGCAACCTGCGCACCCAGACCCTGCACGACCCGCTGGACTACAAGCTCCACGAGCTGGGGGACTGGGCGCTCAACGGCACGCGGCCGACACCCACCTTCTATTCCTGAGGCAGAGACATGCAACTGCTGACGCTACCCCCCTCCCCCGCACTGGCCACCTCGATCCGGGCGACCGCACAGGTCTTCGAAGACCCGAAATCGCAGGCGCTGCTCGCCCATCTGCAACAGGTCGCCCCCAGCGAGGCCAGCGTCCTGATCATCGGCGAAACCGGCACGGGCAAGGAACTGGTGGCGCGGCACATCCACAACCTCAGTGGGCGGCGCAACGGGCCCTTCGTCGCGGTGAACTGCGGGGCCTTCTCCGAATCGCTGGTGGAGGCCGAACTGTTCGGCCACGAGAAGGGCGCCTTCACCGGCGCCCTGAGCGCCAAGGCCGGCTGGTTCGAAGAGGCCAACGGCGGCACCCTGTTCCTCGACGAGATCGGCGACCTGCCGATGGCCATCCAGGTCAAGCTGCTGCGCGTGCTGCAGGAGCGCGAGGTGGTGCGCCTGGGCTCGCGCAAGAGCATCCCGATCAACGTGCGGGTGCTGGCGGCCACCAACGTGCAGCTGGAACGGGCGATCAACGCCGGGCACTTCCGCGAGGACCTGTACTACCGCCTCAACGTCGTCACCCTGCAACTGCACCCGCTGCGCGAGCGCCCCGGCGACATCCTGCCGCTGACCCGCCACTTCATCCGCAGCTACAGCGAGCGCCTGGGCTACGGCCAGGTGCAGCTCAGCGCCGAGGCCGAGCGCAAGCTGGTGGGCTACGGCTGGCCGGGCAACATCCGCGAGCTGGAGAACGTCATCCACCACAGCCTGCTGACCTGCCGCGACGGCCTGGTGCGCGAGGACGACCTGCGTCTGTCCAACCTGCGCCTGGAACGCCAGGAGGAAGCCCCCGCCGGCCATGCCGGCAGCCCCGCGGCCAGTGGCGGCGAGTCCGCCGAGGAACTGCTGCAGCGCGCCTTCCGCCGGCTGTTCGAGGAATCCGCCGGGGCGCTCTACGAACGCGTCGAGGAAAGCCTGCTGCGCGCCGCCTACCGCTTCTGCCACCACAACCAGGTGCACACCGCCAACCTGCTGGGCCTGTCGCGCAACGTCACCCGCACGCGGCTGATCGCCATCGGCGAGCTGGTGGTGAACAAGCGCCGCGGCCCGGAACAGGCGCTGGACAACCGCGTGGTGCGGCTGTCCATCTGAGCCCCGTCAGGCACTGCCCACCAGGCTGACCCGGTCGGCCAGCGCCTGCGCGCGCGCCACCACCGCCTCGCGCTCCGCCGCCGGCGCCGCCACGCGCAGCCGCAGGCTGCCCAGGGAGCGGCCCTGGATGCGCTCCAGGCTGGCCTGCACCAGGCGCACCTCGTAGCCCAGTTCGCGGCCGATGGCGGCCGGCTCCGGTTCGCGGGCGCTGGCGCCGCTGTAGTGCAGGTCCAGCAGCAGGCCCTCGCCCGCCGCTTCGCCGTCGGCATCATGGTGCAGCGTGCCGAGCAGGCTGCGCGTCACTTCGTGGCGCGGGTCGCCGAACACTTCCCAGACCTCGCCCTGCTCCACCACCCGGCCGCGCTCCAGCACCACCACGCGGTCGCAGAGGTCGCGGATGACTTCCATCTCGTGGGTGATGAGGACGATGGTCAGGCCCAGGCGGCGGTTGATGTCGCGCAGCAGCGCGAGGATCGACTGGGTGCTTTCCGGGTCCAGCGCCGAGGTGGCTTCGTCGCACAGCAGCAGGTCCGGTTGCAGCACCAGCGCGCGGGCGATGCCGACGCGCTGCTTCTGCCCGCCGGAAAGCTGCGCCGGGTAGGCCTCGCGCTTGTCCGCCAGGCCCACCAACTGCAGCAGTTCGGCCACCCGCCGCTCGCGCTCGGCGCGCGGCACGCCGGCCAGCACCAGGGGCAGCGCGACGTTGTCGCCGACGCTGCGCGAGGCCATCAGGTTGAAGTGCTGGAAGATCATCCCGGTGCGCCGGCGCAGCTGCGCCAGGCGCGCGTCGTCGAAGGCGCCGATGTCCTCGCCGTCGACCAGCACCTGGCCGGCGCTGGGCCGCTCCAGGCGGTTGAGCGAGCGCAGCAGCGAGGACTTGCCGGCGCCGCTGCGGCCGATGATGCCGAACACCTCGCCGCGGCGGATCTCCAGGTCGATGCCGTGCAGCGCCTGCACTTCCCGGCCGCCGGCCAGGTAGTGCTTGGCCAGGCCGCGCAGGCGGATGTGGGTGGCAGCCGCCAGGGGCTGCGAATGATTGAAGCTGACCATGGGTGCGTTCCTGCCGGGCGCGGCGCCCGTCCTGGGCGCCGCGCCGGATCACGTCAGAAGCCGGGGGCGATCTCGCCCTTGTAGCGGGTCAGGATGAAGTTGCGCACTTCCGGCGAGTTGAGCGCCTTGGCCAGCTTCTGGATGCCCGGGTCCTGGATGTTGTCCGGACGCGCCACCAGGAACTCGACGTAGAGGTCCTTGCCCTTCTCGACGATCAGCGCGCTCTTGATGTCGATGCCGGCTTCCAGCGCGTAGTTGGCGAAGACGAAGGCCAGGTCCACCTGCTTCACCGAGCGCGCCAGCATGGCGCCTTCCAGCTCGCGGATCTTCAGGTGTTTGGGGTTATCGACGATGTCGCGCTCGGTGGACTGCGGATTGCTCGGGTCCTTGAGCTTGATCAGCCCGGCCTCGGCCAGCAGCACCAGGGCGCGGCCGGTGTTCACCGGGTCGTTGGGGATGGCCACGCTGGCGCCATCGGGCAGCTCGGCCAGGCTCTTGTACTTGGCCGAGTAGGCGCCGAAGGGCTCGATGTGCACGCCCACCACCGGCACCAGGTTGGTGTGGCGGGTCTTGTTGAAGTCGTCGAGGAACGGGCGGTACTGGTAGTAGTTGGCGTCGAGGTTCTTCTTCGCCAGCTGCAGGTTGGGCTGGATGAAGTCGTTGAACACCTTCACTTCCAGGTCCACGCCTTGCTTGGCCAGGGCCGGTTTGACGAATTCGAGGATTTCCGCGTGGGGCACCGGGGTGGCGCCGACGACGAGGTGCTCGTTGGCGTGGGCGTTGATGGCTATTACGGCTGCCAGGGCGGCCAGGACTTTCTTCATGCTGTTTGCTCCGATCAGTGGTTTCTTGGAATGGCCGTCGTGGGTTGGACGTGGGGCCAGCGGCGGCGTTTTCCCGGCCGCCGCGAGCGGGTGTTTGGGTTCAGCGCCGGGTGTAGTGGCGCACCAGGCGGTCGCCGCTCATCTGCAGGGCCTGCACCAGCAGGATCAGCAGCAGCACGGTGACCACCATGACGTCGGTCTGGAAGCGCTGGTAGCCGAAGCGGATGGCCAGGTCGCCCAGGCCGCCGCCGCCGACCACGCCGGCCATGGCCGTGTAGTCGACCAGCACGATGGCGGTCACGGTGATGGCGGCGATCAGCCCGGTGCGCGCTTCCGGCAACAGGGTGTGGAAGACGATCTGCCGGGTGCTCGCGCCCATCGCCTGCACCGCTTCCACCAGGCCGCGGTCGACCTCGCGCAGCGAGCTTTCCACCAGCCGCGCGAAGAACGGCGTGCAGCCCACCACCAGCGGCGGGATGGCGCCGCGCACGCCCAGCGAGGTGCCGGTGAGCAGCTCGGTGGCGGGGATCAGCACGATCAGCAGGATGATGAAGGGCATCGAGCGCAACACGTTGGCCAGCACCGAGAGCACCCGGTACAGGCGCGGCGAGTCGAGCAGCTGGCGCTGGCCGGTGAGGTACAGCAGCACGCCCAGCGGCAGCCCGAGCAGCACGGTGGAGCCGAGGGCGGCGCCGAGCATGCTCAGGGTGTCCAGGCAGGCCTGGGCGATCTCGCTCCAGTCGACGTTGGCCAGCCACTCGTTCATCGCCGGGCCTCCTCACGCAGGGCGGCGACCGGGTGCGGCGCGGCCAGGCGGTCGCCGGCGCCGAACAGCTTGTGGCGCAGGGTGCCTTCGGCGTAGTCGCGCTTGAACAGGCCGCGGGCCTGCAGCTCCGGCACCAGCAGGTCGACCACCGCCTCGAAGGTTTCCGGCATGACCACGCCGGCCAGGTTGAAGCCATCGACGTCGGTTTCCGCCACCCATTCCTGCAACTGGTCGGCCACGGTCCGCGGCGAGCCCACCAGCACCGGGCCGTCGCCGCCGATGGCGCAGTAGTCGGCGATCTCGGCGGTGGTCCAGGTGCGCGTCGGGTCGGCGCGGGTGAAGGCTTCCACCGCCGACTGGATGGCGTCGCTGGGCACCTCGCGCAGCACCTGGCCGGGGGCGTATTCGGCGAAGTCGATGCCGGTCCAGCCGGACATCAGCGTCAGGGCGCCGCTGGCGCTGGCGTACTCGCGGTACTCGGCCAGGCGCGCCAGGGCCTCGGCGTCGGTCGGCGCGACTATCACCGTGAGCTGTTCCAGCACCAGCACGTCGCCCGGCTCGCGCCCGGCGGCGCGCACCGCTTCGCGCAGGTCGGCCACCTGCTTCTTCAGCACGGCTTTGCTCGGCGCGGCGACGAACACGCACTCGGCGTTGGCTGCGGCGAAGGCCCGGCCACGGCTGGAGGCGCCGGCCTGGTAGAGCACCGGGGTGCGCTGCGGCGAGGGCTCGCAGAGGTGGAAGCCGGGCACCTGGAAGTATTCGCCTTCGTGGCGGATGCCGTGGACCTTGGACGGTTCGGCATAGACGCCGCTGTCGCGGTCGGCGACCACGGCGTCGTCTTCCCAGCTGGTTTCCCACAGCTTGTAGCAGACCTGCAGGTACTCGTCGGCCAGGGCGTAGCGCTGGTCGTGGGACAGCTGGCGCTGCTGGCCGAGGTTGCGCGCGCCGCTGGCCAGGTACGAGGTGACGATGTTCCAGCCGGCGCGGCCGCCGGTCAGGTGGTCGAGGGTGGACATGCGCCGGGCGAAGGGGAACGGGTGCTCGAAGGACACCGAGGCGGTCACGCCAAAGCCCAGGTGGCGGGTGGCCGCGGCCATGGCCGGGACCAGTTGCAGCGGGTCGTTCACCGGCACCTGCGCGCCGCTGCGCAGCGCGGCGTCGGCATTGCCGCCGTAGACGTCATAGACGCCCAGCACGTCGGCGATGAACAGGCCGTCGAGCTTGCCGCGTTCCAGGGTCTTCGCCAGCTCGACCCAGTAGTGGATGTCGGTGTAGCGCCGCGCCTGGTCGCGCGGGTGGCGCCAGAGGCCAGGCGAGAGGTGGCCGACGGTGTTCATGGCGAAGGCGTTGAGGCGTATCTGCTTGCTCATGGCGCCCCCTCAGTTCCAGTCGTGGCGCGGCGGGCGCTTGCCGTTGAGCAGCCAGTTGCCGACCAGGTGGTACTTCCAGCGCACCGGGTCGTGCAGGGTGTGCACGCGGGCGTTGCGCCAGTGGCGGTCGAGGTTGTGCTTGCGCAGGGTGGAGCGGGTGCCGCCGAGCTCGAACAGCTTGTTGCTCGCCTCGATGGCGATCTCGGTGGTCAGCACCTTGGCCCGCGCCACGGCCAGGGAAGCGGCGGCCACCTTGTCCTCGTCGGGCGCCGCCTTGCCGGCGTCGAGCACGCGGCCGGCGCGTTCCAGCAGGGCTTCGGCGGCTTCCAGGCGGATGTCCAGGCCGCCGACCTGGATGATGGTCAGCGGGTCCTCGCTGGCCTTCTCCACCCCCGCATCGATCCACGGGCGCGCCTGCTCGCGGACGAAGGCGATGGTGTCGCGCAGCGCGGCGCGGGCAATGCCGGCGTCGATGGCGGCGGTGGTAATCTGGGCGAAGGGTCCGGCCAGGGTCGGGCTCTCGTAGGAGCGGTAGCTGGGGAACAGGTGGAAGGCCGGCACGCGCAGGCCGTCCAGTAGCACGCTGCCGCTGGAGGTGGTGCGCTGGCCGATGCTGTCCCAGTCGTCCACCACCGTCAGCCCGGCGCTTTCCCGCGGGACGAAGGCCAGCTGCGCGCGGTCCTGCTCGTCCAGCGCCAGCACGCCCAGCCAGTGCGCGTAGAGCGAGCCGGTGCAGTAGCCCTTGCGGCCGTCGATGCGGTAACCATCGCCCTCGGCGACCAGGCGGGTGCGGATGTCCTGGACGTTCTTGCCGCCGGTTTCCGACAGCGCGTTGGCGAAGCGGTGGCCTTCCAGCACCAGGGCGAAGAAGTGCCGCTTCTGCTCCTCGCTGCCCTGCAGGCGGATGTCCTCCAGCAGGCAGTAGTGGTTCTGCGGGATCTGCCCCAGGGACGGGTCGGCCGCCGAGACGATGGCGATGACCTGGGCCAGGGTGGCATGGGACACCTCGGCGCCGCCGTATTCGCGCGGCACCGTGATGCCCCACAGGCCGCTGTTGGAGAAGGCGTCGACGATCTCCACCGGCACCAAGCGGTTGAGGTCGCGCTCGGAAGCGCCGGCCAGCAGCAGTTCGGCGACCTCGTGGGCGACGCGGAGGGCCTCGGCATCGTCGCGGATGATCCGCGCGGCGGGGCGGTTGATCGGATAGGCAGCAGAAACGGACATGGTCTTCCTCGTGGCGAACAGTGGCCCGTGTGGGGCCGGGACCTCCCGGCAGCGGGCCCTGTCCTGGCTGAGCACGATCCATGCCCGAAATTTTCTTCCTATAAATCAGCCACTTAATGGTTAGCAAAGGCAGCCGAGTCGCTGGCCGGACACTGTTTGTTGAAGCACTGTCCGGCAGCCAACAGTTGCCCGTCAGGCAACAGCCTTGCGCTGCGCCTCGTCCTCCAGCTCGCGCACCAGGGGCAGGACCTTCTCGCCGAAGTACTCCACCTCTTCCTGGAAGTGCAGGAAGCCGGAGAGCACCAGGTCCACGCCCACCGCCTTGAGCGCGAGGATGCGTTCGGCGATCTGCCGCGGGGTGCCGATCAGGTTGGTCTTGAAGCCGTCGTTGTACTGCACCAGGTCTTCGAAGCTGGACTTCGCCCAGTTGCCCTCGCCTTCCGGGCTGGCGGCGCCGGCGTTCTTCACCTCGTGGCCGAAGGCGTTGACCGCCTCGGGGTTGGCCTTGTCGATGATTTCCTGCAGCACCGCGCGGGCCTCGGCCTCGCTGTCGCGGGCGATGATGAAGGCGTTCACCCCGATCTTCACCGCATGGCCGTTGGCCGCGGCCTTGGCGCGGATGTCGTCGACCTGGGCCTTGATGCCTTCCAGCGTGTTGCCATTGGTGAAGTACCAGTCCGACACCCGCGCGGCCATGTCGCGCGCGGCCCGCGAGCTGCCGCCCTGGAAGATTTCCGGGTGCGGGCGCTGCAGCGGCTTGGGCTTGAGGCTGTAGTCGCGGAAGCGGTAGAAGTCGCCGTTGAAGGTGAAGTTGTCCTGGGTCCAGATGCCCTTGAGCGCGCGGATGAATTCCTCGGAGCGGCGGTAGCGCTCGTCGTGCTCCAGCCAGGGCTCGCCGATGGCGTGGAACTCGCCCTTGAACCAGCCGGAGACGATGTTCACCGCGATGCGCCCGCCGGTCAGCTGGTCGATGGTCGCCAACTGCTTGGCCGCCAGCGCCGGGTTCCACGGGCCGGGGAGGATGGCGGCGATGACCTTGAGCTTCTCGGTGGCCGCCAGCAGCGCGTGGCTGATGGCCACCGACTCGTGCTGGTACTCGGCGCCGTAGCCGGCGGTGAAGCGGATCTGCGACAGGGCGTAGTCGAAACCGGCCTTCTCGGCGCTCTGCGCCAGCCGGCGGTTGTAGTCGAAGTCCCAGCTGGTGCGCTGCTCGATGTTGCTGACGACGAGGCCGCCGCTGACGTTGGGCACCCAGTAGGCGAAGCGGATGGGTTGCTGGCTCATGGTTCTGCTCTCCGGGAGTTGCATGCCGCGCAGCCAGGCGCCACGCGGCTTCCACCAGGGCCGGAGCAGCAACCGTGCCAGTGCCGGAAAGCCTTGCGGATCATGAACTTGCAACAGGCGCCGGGTTATCGTCCTGTCCGCGGCCGAGCAAGCTGCTGATGCGCTGTTGCCAGGTGAACAGCCGGGCGACGGAAATGTGCCGCCGCGCCCTGCAAGCGCCAAAGCACCGACTAGACTTGCAACTCCCGGCCCGTGCATTTTCCAAGGAGGCCATCGTGCGTACCTGTTTCGTACTGCTCCTCGTGGCCGGCCTGGCCGGCTGCGCGGCGGATGTGAAGCGCGCCGACGCGCTCTCCCCCATCAGCACCTATGCCGACACCCGCAACCGCCTGCTGGTGAACTTCCAGGGCGACCCCAGCGTGACCGCTACGCCGGGCTGGACGCGGCTGACCAGCGCCTGGCGGCGCATCCTGGCGGACCGCGCGGCCTCGTCCGACTACCAGCTGGGCGAGCAGGCCGGCGCGGTGACCCCCACCGCGCTGCCGGCGACGCTGCTGGTGGTGGAAGTCGACCGCCTGCGCCAGCAGGCCGACGGCGACGGCCTGGGCAAGGGCAGCCTGCGCGTCAACGTGCGCTTCACCGACGGCCCCAGCGGCCGGCTGATGGGCTCGCGCCGCTACGAGACCGACTCCGCCGAACCCGAGGCGCTGGAAGGCCAGCTCAAGGACATTTCCAAGGCGATCATCGAGGAAGTCGAAAGCGCCCAGCGCATTGCCAAGCGCGACCCGCTACCGGCAGCGCCCATGCCGGCCAGCACGCCGGCCGAGCAACCGGCCCGCCCCGCGCCGGCCCCGGCGCCCGGCCAGTCGGTGGCCAGCCGGGAGGCGGCGGCCAAGCCGGTGGTGGCGGTGGAGAACCAGGAGCGCCAGCTGCAGAAGCTGCAGCGCAGCAACCTGCCGTTCGACCAGTACCAGAACGAGTACCGGCGCATCACCTCGCAGTGAGCGCCGGCGCGCCTCAGTCGTCGTGCCAGTGGGCGTCGCTGTCCTCGTCGTCCCAGTCGTCCTCAGCGTCCTCGGGCTCGTCGCGCAGGCCGGTGGCGTCGTGCTCGAAATCCTCCGGGGAATCCTCGTCCCACTCGTGGTCGAGCAGGTGCTCGTGCTCCGGCTCGGGGAGGTCGATGTCGTCGTCGTGCATGGTGCGGTCTCGGCAGGCGGGGTGCGGCAGGCCTCAATGCTACGGCCTCGCCGGACCCGCGCAAAGCCTCGGCGGTCGCGCGGCGCGGCGCATTTGGCTATAAGTCAGAAGGAAGGTCATGACGTTTTCCTATGGGGGCGATGCCGTTTCCAGCATTGTGCGGGAAGCCTCGCTTGCCGATCCTGTCGCCACCCCGGGGTAATAGCCCTGCGCACAACAGCAGAAGGACATCCAGCATGAAGACCGTCGCACAGCTCCTCCACGCCAAGCAGAGCCAGCAGGTGCACACCATAGGCCCGCACGAGATGGTGCTCGACGCCCTGCGGGTGATGGCGGTGAAGAACGTCGGCGCCCTGCCGGTGGTGGACAACGGCCAGGTGGTGGGCGTGGTCAGCGAACGTGACTACGCGCGCAAGATGATCCTCCAGGGCCGCAGTTCGGTGGGCACCCCGGTCAGCGCCATCATGAGCTCGCCGGTGGTCACGGTGGATTCGCAACAGAACATCGACACCTGCATGAGCATCATGACCGAGCGCCACCTGCGCCACCTGCCGGTGGTGGAGAACGGCCAGCTGGTGGGCCTGCTGTCCATCGGCGACCTGGTCAAGGAAGCCATCGCCGAGCAGGCCCAGCTGATCCAGCAGCTGGAGCAGTACATCCGCGGCGAACAGTGAGCCGGCGGCGGCTGCGGCGGACGGCGCCATGACAGGGGCACGGATGGGGCATTAGAATTTGATTAACATCCGCGAACCGAACAAGTAGAACCCATGGAAAACCGCACCGCCCGCCTGACCGTCCTGATCGACCCGGTGAAGAAGAAGGCCTTCGAGGAACTCTGCGCCAGCCAGGACCTGACACCTTCCCAGGTGGTTCGCCAGTTGATCCGCGATTACCTGGAGAGCCACGGGGTGAGCTATGCCACGCAGCCGAAGGTGGGGGGGCAGGATTGAGGGCCGCCGGCCAGTCCGGAGCAGCCTGCCGGCTCGATCGCGGACGGAGTCCGCTCCTACGCCCGTGCCGCCCTGGGCCCGGTCTCGCCAGCGCTTTTCGTAGGATGGGTTGAGCCTGCGAAACCCATGCGGTTGCGGTGATGGGTATCGCTTCGCTCAACCCATCCTACGGACGTTGCGTTTGCCGGCGGGCGTAGGAACAACTGTCTTGCAAGCCGCGCCGGGGCGCTTTTCGTAGGATGGGTTGAGCTTGCGAAACCCATGCGGTTGCGCTGATGGGTATCGCTTCGCTCAACGCCATCCTACGAAAAGCCGTGCTTCCTGGAACCGTAGGAGCGGACTCCGTCCGCGATTGCTCCCAGGCGGCGCCGAACCCTCCCTACGAAGAAACCACCTCTTCCCCCCGCCCCTCGCAGGCCGCCAGCGCCATGGCAAAACTGGCATGGTAATTCCGCCGCCCCACCGCCTCGATGATCCCCGCCCGCACCAGCTTGTGCCGCACCCGCGGGTTGGCCTCGCAGAGCTTCACCGTCACCCCGCGCTTGCGCAGTTGCTGGATCATCTCCTCCAGCGTCTGCATCCCGGTGATGTCCATGAACGGCACCCGCCTCAGGCGGATCACCAGCAACTGCGGATCGCTGCGGGTCTGCGCCAGGGCGCGTTCGAAGGTTTCCGCCGCGCCAAAGAACAACGGCCCCTCGATGGTGTAGACCAGCACGCCCGGCGGCAGCGCGCCCTGCAGTTCGCCCCGCAGCTCAGCGCTGCCCTGCTGCAGCACTTCCACCGAGGAGGCCATGCGCCGCATGAACAGCAGCATGGCCAGGATCACCCCGATGTTCACCGCGATCACCAGGTCGCTGAACACCGTCAGGCCGAAGGTGATCAGCAGGATGGCCACGTCGGCCCTGGGCGCGCGGCGCAGCATGCGCACGAAGTGGCGGGCCTCGCTCATGTTCCAGGCCACCACGAAGAGGATCGCCGCCAGCGCGCACAGCGGGATGCTCGACGCCAGCGGGGCGAGGAACAGGATGATCAGCACCAGGGTCGCCGCGTGGGCCACCCCGGCGATCGGGCTGTTGCCGCCGTTGCGGATGTTGGTGGCGGTGCGGGCGATGGCGCCGGTGGCGGCGAAGCCGCCGAACAGCGGCGCCAGCAGGTTGGCGATGCCCTGGCCGACCAGCTCCTGGTTGGAGTCGTGGCGGGTGCCGGCCATGCCGTCGGCGACCACCGCCGAAAGCAGCGACTCGATGGCCCCGAGCATGGCGATGGCGAAGGCCGGGCCGATCAGTTCCAGCATCCGCGGCAGGCTGATCTCCGGCAGGCTCGGCACCGGCAGGCCGCGGGGGATGCCGCCGAAGGCGCTGCCAATGGTGGCCACGCCGTCGAACTGGAACAGCGCCTGCAGCATGCTGACCAGCACCATCGCCAGCAACGGCCCCGGCACCCGCCCCAGGTACGGCAGGCGCGGGCCGTAGAGCACCGCGGCCAGGCCTAAGAGGGCCAGCAGGGTGGTCGCCGGGTGCAGCTGCGGCAGCGCCTGCAACAGGTGCCAGAGCTTCTGGTGGAAGTGCTCGCCGCCCACCGCCGGCAGGCCGAAGAAGTCCTTCCACTGGCCGACCCAGATGATCACCCCGATGCCGGCGGTGAAGCCGACGATGACCGGGTCGGGGATGTACTTGATGACGCTGCCCAGGCGGGTGATGCCCAGCAGCAGGAGGATGACCCCGGCCATCAGCGTGGCCAGCTGCAGGCCGTCGACGCCGTAGCGCGCGGTGATGCCGGCGAGGATGACGATAAAGGCCCCGGTGGGCCCGGCGATCTGCACCCGGCTGCCGCCGAACAGCGACACCGCGATGCCCGCCACTATGGCCGTGTACAGGCCCTGTTCGGGCTTGACCCCGGAGGCGATGGCGAAGGCCATGGCCAGGGGCAGCGCGACCACCCCGACGATGACCCCGGCCAGCAGGTTGCGTGGCCAGTTCTGCAACTTCAGAAGCCCGGCCGCCCAGGCGTCACGTACGGCGATCATCGTCCACTCCTCCGCGGAAGAATGCGCATCAGATTAACATGCCATGTTAATGGACGTGTACTAGGCCAAAGTCCTGTCTTACGCCTTTCCCGGGGAGGCGCTACGCTTGCCCGAGGGCGCTGCGCAAACGCAAACGCTGCTGCATTTCTGCATACAGTCGCCACGGCGCCGGGCCGCGGGGCCCCATGCCGCGGGCTCCGCGTCCTGGCATGCAACCTGCCTGGGTAGACGACTGGCCGGCGCCCCGCGCCGGCCCCGTCATCCCCCATGGAGAATCCCAGATGGACCCGCTACGCCTGCTGCTCGACCGTGGCCTGCTGCTGGCCGACAGCATCGCCGCGGATGGCCGCTTCCTCGACGTCTCCGCCGAGCAGAGCGACCAGCTCGGCTACCCGCCCGGCGCGCTCCACGGCCAGGGCATGGAACAGGTCTACACCGCCGATTCGGTGCGCGCCCTGCAGCAGCTCTTCGCCAACCCGCCGGCCGACGAACGGGTGCAGGACCTGGAGCTGACGCTGATCCGCCACAACGGCGGCCTGCTGCCGGTGCTGGCCAGCGGCGTGCTGCAGTGGCGCGACGGCGAGCCGGCGCGCCTGCACCTGGTGAAGATGCCCCTGGGCGGCATCAGCCGGCGCCTGGGCGAGTTGCAGAACGCCAACGAAGTCATGAGCCAGATGCTCTACAGCGCCAAGGTGGCCTACTGGTGCATCGAGTTCGCCGAGCCGGTGGACGTGCGCCAGACGCCGGACGAGATCGTCCGCCAGGTGTTCGAGAACCGCTCCTACTGGCGCATGTGCAACCGCGCCATGGCGGCGATCTACGAGATGCCCGCCGACGTCGACTTCGGCCAGCAGCCGGTGCGCCTGTACTGGCCGCGCAGCCCGGCCAACGAGGAGTTCGTGCGGCGGCTGATCGAGGCCGACTTCCACGTCGACGGCGCGCTCTCGGTGGACCGCCGCCACGACGGCTCGCCGGCCTACGTGGAGAACGACGTGCGCGCCAGCATCCACAACGGCCGCCTGCTGCGCATGTGGGGCAGCCTGCGCGACGTCAGCCAGGAGCTGCGCATGCAGCACGACGCCGAGCAGCGCATCGAGGCCCTGCGCCGGGTGTTCGACGCGGTGCCCGACGCGGTGCTGGTGATCGACGAAGCCGCCCAGCCGCAATGGCGCAACGCCGCCTTCGAGCAGGTGTTCGGCATCACCCGCGCCGCCGGCGTGGCCGCCACCCTCGACCGCCTGCCGCTGCCCGAGCGCACCTGGCAGCGCCTGGAGCTGCCCGACCAGTACGGCCGCTACCGCACCTTCGACAGCCACTGCTCGCGCATCCTGATCCGCGAGAACCAGGCCTGGCGCGTGGTGGTGCTGCGCCCGGACGGCGTCGAGCGCCGGCCGGCAGAGCTGCACCCATGAGCGGCGAGGGCTTCTTCGCGCCGATGCGCATGGGCATGCGCTCGTCGGTCAACGTCAGCGCCGAGATGCTCGCCGCGCTGCTGGAGGCGCCGGCGCTGCACGCCCTGCTCGACGGCTTCGGCGAGGCGCTGATCGTCTGCGACGGCGACTCCCGGGTGCGCTTCCTCAACCTGGCCGCCGAGCGCATCAACCGCGTGGCGCGCCAGGACGTGCTGGGCCTGAGCGACAGCGATTTCTACCAGCGCTCGGCGCTGCAGTTCGACGACTTCCTGCAGGCCGTGCGCCGCGGCGGCAAGAGCGCGCTGACGCGCTCGCGCGACGGCCGGCTGTTTCTCACCCGCCTGCAGAGCGTGCCCGCCGGCGCCTACGAGAAGCCCTACACGCTGCTGATCCAGCGCGAATACGAAGCGCGCGAAAGCGCCGGCCGCAACACTCCGGCCCCATCGCTGGCGGACAGCCCGGCGAGCCTGGGCGACCCGCAGGACAATGCGCTGCACATGTCGCCGCTGCTCTCGGACATCGCCGACATGGGCGTGCGCGCCTTCCGCCGCCGCGCCCGCCTGCTGCTGCTCGGCGAACCGGGCGTGGGCAAGACCGCCATCGCCCGGCACATCCACCGCGCCGCCGGCTGGGGCGACCGGCCCTTCGTCGACGTCAACTGCGCGAGCATCCCCGAGACGCTGTTCGAGTCGGAGATGTTCGGCTACGAGCGCGGCGCCTTCACCGGCGCGCTGCAGCAGGGTAAGCGCGGCTACATCGAGAGCGCCGCCGGCGGCACGCTGTTCCTCGACGAGATCGGCGAGATCCCGCTGCAGGTGCAGGCCAAGCTGCTCAAGTTCCTCGACGACGGCACCATCCAGCCGGTGGGCTCGCCGCTGTCGAAGAAGGTCCAGGTGCAGGTGATAGCCGCCACCAACAAGGACCTCAAGGCACAGGTGTCCGCCGGCCTGTTCCGCGCCGACCTCTACTACCGCCTGGCCGTGCTGCCGGTGGACATCCCGCCGCTGCGCGCCCACCGCGACGACCTGCCGGTGCTGATGGACATCCTCCTGGCGCGCATCAACCGCGACCGCCAGCCGCCCCTGCGGCTGTCCACGTCCTGTCGCCAGCGCCTGCTGGGCCATGACTTCCCGGGCAACATCCGCGAGCTGGTGAACATCTTCGAACGCCTGGCGGTGCTGGCCGACGACGTCGCCGAAGAGCAACACCTGCCGCCGGAGCTGCTGGGCCAGGCCGTGTCAGCCGGGGAGGAAGAACCGCTGCCCTTCGCCAGCGCCGACGAACCGCTCAAGGCACAGGTGCAGCGCTTCGAGCGCCAGGTGATCCTCCAGGCCGTGCGCCTGTGCGGCAGCAAGCGCAAGGCGGCGCAGCACCTGGGGATCGACGTCGGGACCTTGATTCGGAAGTTGCAGAGGGATTGAGCGGCAGGCTGCTCCTTCTTTTGCAGGAGCCACTGCCTTGCAGGCTGCACCGAGATGCTTTTCGTAGGATGGGTTGAGCTTGCGAAACCCATGCGGTGGCGGTGATGGGTATCGCTTCGCTCAACCCATCCTACGGGGGTTGTGTTTGCCGGGTGCATTGGCATTGTTCTGACCTCCGTTCCCTCTCCCTAACCCTCTCCCTGAAGGGAGAGGGGACCGTTGGGCAGGGTTGGGTATTCTGGCGTCAGCCGGCAGCTCCAGTGGTTTCCAGCTGAAACCACTCTTCCTCTCGGCACGGACTAGCCCCCTCTCCCTTCAGGGCGGGGCGCGCAGCCGAGGGCTGGGGAGAGGGGCGGCGCCCAACCAACACACCGCCGCCCCAGGATAACCACCCCCACCAACGCTGCATTTCTGCCTATCCCCCTTGTCATTTCTGCTTACATTTCCTCCCCTCAAAAACAATAATCCATTAATTTTCAACAACTTAATTTCTTGGCACACCCTGTGCTCCACCTCCATCGACCCGTGACCGTGCGCGGGTCCTCGAATCGCGCCAGGCATCCCCGACCGGGGTTGCCGGCAGTTCTGGAGGCACAACAACAATGCTCATCACAGGTATCAAGAGCAGGCCGGTCTACGACGACCTGCGCCCGCTCGCCGGCAGCAACCACATAGTCGCAGGGCAAGGCAGCGGCGGCAGCGCCATGCTCCGGCTGCTGGCCGAAATGCCGCGCACCGCGCCCATCCGCGTGCTCTATTCCACCGAATCCTTCTCCGGGCAGAACCACCTGGCCGCGCTGCGCGACATCGCCGGCGTCGAGCTGAGCGTCTATCCGAGCAACCGCTCGCTGGTCGACGACCTGCACGCCCTGCTCGGCCAGTCGCGCATGGGCACCCGCCTGTACCTGGCCGGCTCGGAAAGCTTCATCGGCACCGCCATGCAGGCGGCCGACGCCATCAACCTGAACCGGGACGAGGTGCTGCGCGAGCACTGCGGCTCCTTCGTGCGCCGCGTCTGGTGCGTGCACTGCGACGGCTACACCGAGAACGTCACCCAGCGCGTGTTCATCTGCCCGCACTGCGCCCGCACCCTGGTGGTCCGCGACCACTACTCGCGCCGCCTCGCCGCCTTCCAGGCGGTCAAGGCCGACGCCGAAGTCCCCGGCGAGCTGCCGGCAGCCGAGGAGCTCGACACATGAGCCAGTCCAGCGGAACCCTCAACGTCCGCGTCGCCCGCATCGAGCAGGTGACCCCGGAGATCAAGCGCTTCACCCTGGTGCCGCGCGACGGCGGCCAGCTCACGCCCTTCTCCGGCGGCAGCAACGTGGTGGTGCTGATCCCCCACGACGGCGGCACCTACCGCAACGCCTACTCGCTGATGAGTTCGCCCTACGACGCCAGCGCCTACCAGATCGCCGTGCGCCGCGTGGAAGACGGCCGTGGCGGCTCCAGGCGCATGCACGATGCGGTGAAGGAAGGCGACGAACTGGAAATCCTCCGCCCGGTGAACCTGTTCCCGCTGAGCAAGCACGCGCGCCTGCACCTGTTCATCGCCGGCGGCGTGGGCATCACCCCGGTGTGCTCGCAGCTGGCCGAGCTGCGCCTGCGCGGCACCCCGTTCGAAGTGCACCTGGCGGTGCGCGGCGCGGAACACGCGCGCCTGGGCGAGGAGCTGGCGCGCGAATACGGCGACGCCGTGCGCCTGTACCGCGACGACCGTGGCGAGCGCCTGAATATTTCCGCCGTGCTGGCCGACCGCCCGCTGGGAAGCGACGTGTACGTCTGCGGCCCCGAGGGCATGATCCAGGCCACCATAGACGCGGCCCACGCCCATGGCTGGACCGACAGCCACATCCACTACGAGCGCTTCCTCGAACAGGGCAGTTCCGGCGAGCCGTTCAAGGTCACCCTGGCGCGCAGCGGCGCGACCATCGAGGTGTCGCCCGACCAGAGCCTGCTGGAAGCCGCCGAGGCCGCCGGCCACGAGATTCCCTACCTGTGCCGCGGCGGCGCCTGCGGCATGTGCGAGACCAACGTCCTGGAGCTGGACGGCGAGATCCTCCACACCGACGACTGGCTGTCCGACGAGGACAAGGCCGCCAACAAGAAAATCATGCCCTGCGTGTCGCGCGCCAAGTGCTCGCGGCTGGTCATCGACTGCTGAGCCGGAGAACGACCATGACCATCCAATTCCGCCCCGACGAAACCTACCGCGACGACTACACCTACGCGAACAGCCCCGCGTGCATCGCCCGCGCGCCCTTCCCGTTCCCGGACGACGAGTACATGTACTCGATGAACCTGGAACCCCACGTCAGCGTGGGCGACGGCGCCTTCCGCGCGGTATTCGACATCGATGAGCACTACATCAGCGAATGCCGCGACCGCGCCATCACCCTGGAGAAGGACCCGGGCATGCACTACGTCTCGGCGCCGCACATGATGGAGGCGCAGTGGGACCTGCTGGAACTGATCATGGAGTCCTACGCCAAGGACTACCCGGAGTACTTCGCCCTGGAGCGCGACGGCACCCGCTGGCACTGGACCAACAGGCTGCTGGGCATCGACGACACCTTCACCTTCGGCGACCCGGCCACCCTGCCCTACGAGCCGATGGAATACATCACCCGCCAGGCCCAGGGCGACTGGGTGCTGCAGGAAGAACGCGACGGCACCCTGTACTGGGGCGCCGGCATCGCCACCCAGCGCGCCGACTACTCGCTGCGCTTCAACCTGGGCATGGCCTGGCACGAGTACCACGGCCCGGTGCCGCTGGTGAAGGAAACCGGCATGCTCGACCGCGCGCTGAAGTTCCTCCTGCGCCTGCGCAACGGCCACCCGGTGCGCCGCCTGAACTGGTCGCTGACGGTCAACCCGCGCCTGGACGTCTCCGCCGAGAGCCTGCCGGACTGGGCCCCGGACCGCACCCAGGTGACCGCCGAGAACGCCGGCAAGCTGGTCTACCTGCGCATCGAGCTGCAGCCGCTGCACCGCCTGCCGCGCAGCAACGCCATCGTGTTCCCGATCCGCACCTACCTGCTGAACCTGGAAGACATCGCCACCAACCCGGTCTGGGCCAAGCGCATGCACCGCGTGCTCAAGTCCCTGAACCAGGAACTGGTGGACTACAAGGGCTTCACCCGCTACCGCGACGCGGCGGTGGAGTGGCTCTCGCAGTACGACGACGGCAAATAGGCGCCGCGCTTTCCATAACGACAATGAGCCCGTAGAGGGCAGCGGCGGATGCGCAAGCTCCGCCGCAGACAATCCGCCACTGCCCATTACCCCCTGAGAGGAAACAACGATGAGTGGGTCCCCTGCCAAGCGTGCCGCTGGCGTAACCGATTCCGATGCCGAGCAGCTCGCCGCCCTCGGCTACAGCTCGAACTTCGAGCGCAGCATGAGCCTGTGGGAGAACTTCTCCCTGGGCTTCACCTACCTGTCGCCGGTCGTCGGCGTCTACACCCTGTTCGGCCTGTGCCTGGCCGCCGGCGGCCCGCCGATGTTCTGGTCGTACCTGCTGATCGGCCTCGGCCAGCTGCTGGTGTGCCTGGTGTTCGGCGAGGTGGTCTCGCAGTTCCCGATCTCCGGCGGCGTCTACCCCTGGGCGCGGCGCCTGGTGGGCAAGCGCTGGGCGTGGATGGTCGGCTGGGTGTACGCCTGGGCGCTATGCGCCACCATCGCCGGCGTCTCGGTCGGCGCCGGGCCCTACCTGGCCGCGCTGCTGGGCTTCACGCCGAGCGCGGACGTCAGCATCTACATCGCCCTGGTGCTGATCCTGGTCTCCACCGGCCTAAACCTGGTGGGCACCAAGCTGCTGGCGCGGGTGGCCATGTTCGGCTTCCTCTGCGAGCTGGTCGGCGCCATCCTGGTCGGCGGCTACCTGCTGATCTTCGAGCGCCACCAGCCGTTCAGCGTGCTGTTCGACACCTTCGGCCTCGGCGCGGCGCAGGGTTCCTACCTGCCGGCGTTCCTCGCCGCCTCCCTGGCCGGGCTGTTCCAGTACTACGGCTTCGAGGCCTGCGGCGACGTCGCTGAGGAAACCCCCAACCCCGGCAAGCGCATCCCCAAGGCCATGCGCATGACCATCTACATCGGCGGCGCCGCCGCGATGTTCGCTTGCCTGGCGCTGATCCTCTCGGTGCCGGACATGCACAAGGTGCTCGCCGGCGAAGACACCGACCCGGTCGCCACCATCCTGGCCAACGCCTTCGGCCCGCTGGGCTCGCGCCTGGTGATGGCGGTGGTGCTGGTGTCCTTCGTGTCCTGCGTGCTCAGCCTGCAGGCCGCCGCCAGCCGCCTGCTGTTCGCCTACGCCCGTGACGAGATGATCGTCGGCAGCCGCGTGCTGCAGCGCCTGTCGGCCAACCAGGTGCCGTCCGCCGCGTTGCTCGTCAGCGGCGTGGTGCCGGCGGCGATCGTCTGCCTGGGCCTGTTCATGGCCGACGCCACGGCCACCATCGTCGGCTTCGCCGCCATCGGCATCTACGTCGCCTTCCAGCTGATCGTGGTCGCCGCGCTGATCGCCCGCGCCAAGGGCTGGGTGCCCGGCGGCCAGTTCAGCCTGGGCCCCTGGGGCACGCTGGTGAACGTCGCCGCGCTGGTCTACGGCGCCGGCGCCATCGCCAACATGGTCTGGCCGCGCAGCCCCGACGCGCCCTGGTACATCAACTACTCGATGATCCTCACCACCGCCGTGGTGCTGGGCGCGGGCGTGCTCTACATGCTGCTGGCCAGGCCCTACGACAAGGGCACCGCGCCGGCCGGCGACGCCCACCGGATCTCCGGCCGCCAACGATCCGTGCGCGCGACTGGCGCGCTTGCCGAACCGGCTTGATCGCAACCCTGACGCAATTCGGGCCATACGCCTGAGGGGCGCGTCCGGCGCCACGCGGGGTCCCCTCCCCGCGCCGGCGCCACGCGGTTTGCGAACGGGCCTGCCAGCCCCGCGCTTGGCAGGCCCGGTTTTTTTCCGCACTACGCCAGGCTTGACCACGGCGTGGCCGCAACCTTGGCTCAACGCGCAATCCACAACAGGCACAGCGACAAGGTCAGCAACGACCCCAGCGTCGACAACAGAATGCTGCGCGACACCACCGGCGCCTCGCGCTTGTAGTACTCCGCCAGCATGTACGGCCCGGTGCCGGTCGGCAGCGCGCTGAGCAGCAGCGCCGAATCCGCCCACAACGGCGGCAGGGCGAACACCTTGTAGGCCAGCACGCCGGTCAGCAGCGGCTGCCCCACCAGCTTGACCAGCACCAGCGGCCAGGCGCCCACCTGCGGGCCCTCCTGCTTCTGCGCCAGGAACAGGCCGAGCGAGATCAGCGCGCAAGGCGTGGTGGCCGCCGCCAGCAGGTCGAGGAAATGCACCACCGGCTCGGCCAGCCCCAGGCCGCTGGCCGCCCACAGGCCACCGATGATCGGCGAGACCACCAGCGGGTTCTTCAGCAGCGCGCGGCTCACCACCAGCACCGCGCGGCCGACGTGCTTCTCGCTCTGCAGGCCGACCTCGATGCACACCACGGCGACGGCGAACAGCACGCAGACCACCAGCAGCGAGGCGATCAGCGCCGGCTCCAGGCCGTCCTGGCCGAACACCAGCAGGCACAGCGGGATGCCCATGTAGCCGGTGTTTGCGTAGGAGGCGCTGAGCCCGTCGATGCTCGCCGCCGGCAGCTCGCGGCCCTGCCACATACGCCAGGCCAGGGTGGCGACGAACACCAGCAGGCAGCCAGCGGTAAAGGCAGCGAGGAAGCCCGGCTGCCAGATTTCCGCCCAGGTGGAGGTGGCGGTGACCTTGAACAGCAGCGCCGGCAGGCATAGCCAGACCACCAGCTTGTTGATCTCCGACGCCGCGCCCTCGCCCAGGCGGTTGGTCCTGCGCGCCAGCCAGCCGGCCAGGATCAGCGCGAAGATGGGCAGGACGACGGCGATCACGGTGTGCATGGCAAGCTCGGCAAGGCGTTGTTATAGGAGGGCTGGCGAGCATAGGATTGCCGCATCGATACCGTCCAATGCTTGTTGAGAGCCCAATCGATTCCGGAAACGCATCGATGATCGAATTGCGCCAGCTGCGCTACTTCCTCGCCCTCGCCGAACACCTGCACTTCGGCCGCGCCGCCGAGGCCCTGCACCTGACCCAGCCGCCGCTGAGCCGGCAGATAGCCGCGCTGGAGGCCGAGCTGGGCACCCCGCTGTTCGCCCGCCACTCGCGCTCGGTGGAGCTGACCGCCGCCGGCCGCGAATTCCAGCAGCACTGCAAGAGCCTGCTCGCCGGCCTCGACCTGGCGGTGCGCTCGGCCCAGGCCAGCGCCCGCGGCGAGCGCGGCGAACTGCGCCTGAGCTTCACCATGGTCGCCGCCTGGACGCTGCTGCCGACCCTGCTCAAGCGCTACAGCGACGCTTATCCACAGGTGAAGGTGGTGCTCAACGAAGTATTGCCGCGCGACCTCGGCCCGGCGCTGGAAGCCGGCGAGGCCGACGTGGCCCTGACCTTCCCGGCCCACGGGAGCGGCCAGCTGCAATACCGCACGCTATTGCGCGAGCCGCTGTGCGCGGTGCTGCCCAGTGCGCACCCGCTAGCCGCGAGCGCCCAGGTGACGGCGGGAAAGCTGGCGCAGGAATCGTTCATCAGCTTCCCCCACAGCACCGCGCCGGCGCTGCACGAAGCGGTGATGCAGTGCTGCCGGAACAGCGGTTTCGAACCGCGCATCCAGCTGGAGCCGCACCTGCAGCAGACCATCGTCAACCTGGTGGCCGAGGGCCTGGGCGTGGCCCTGGTGCCGGACTCGATGCGCAAGATGCAACTGCCTGGTGCTGCGTTCGTGGCGCTGGAGGCGTCGCCGTTGGTGGATTATGGGGTGGCTTGGAGTCCGCATAACGACAACCCTTGCCTGGGGGCTTTTCTGCGGTGTGCGGGGGTCAACGACGGCACAGGCTCTTCGTAGGAGCGAGCTTGCTCGCGAACGGTGCTTGCTCGGGACTTTGGGCGTTGGGGGGTAGAGCGCCCTCTCCCTAACCCTCTCCCTGAAGGGAGAGGGGACCGTTGGGCAGGGTTTGATGTTACGGCGTTAGCCGGCTAGCGCAGAGGTTTCCGGCGGAAACATCACTTTTCTCGGCACAGACAGGCCCCCTCTCCCTTCAGGGAGAGGGCTGGGGAGAGGGGACGGAGGTGACCTCACGCACAGCGTGGCCGGGAGGCACCGTTCGCGAGCAAGAACTAGGCGCCCCCCCGCTCCTACACCAACCGCGCATCCAGGCTGTTCTGCGCCAACCGCTGCGCCTGCTCCTTCGTCATCCCCAGGTGCTCATACAGCGCCTGGAAGTTCTCGCTCACATACCCCCCGAAGTAAGCCGGATCATCCGAGTTCACCGTCACCTTCACCCCGCGCTCCAGCATCGCCAGGATGTTGTGCTGTCCCATGTGCTCGAACACGCACAGCTTGGTGTTGGACAGCGGGCAGACGGTCAGCGGAATCTGCTCGTCGATGATGCGCTGCATCAGCCGCTCGTCCTCGATGGCGCGCACGCCGTGGTCGATGCGCTCTACCTTCAGCAGGTCCAGGGCTTCCCAGATGTATTGCGGCGGGCCTTCCTCGCCGGCGTGGGCCACGGTCAGCAGGCCCTCGGCGCGGGCGCGGTCGAACACGCGCCGGAACTTGCTCGGCGGGTGGCCCACTTCGGAGCTGTCCAGGCCCACGGCGACGAAGGCGTCGCGGAAGGGCATGGCCTGCTCCAGGGTCTTGAAGGCTTCTTCCTCGGACAGGTGACGGAGGAAGCTGAGGATCAGGCCGTGGCTGATGCCCAGTTGCTTCTCGCCGTCCTTCAGCGCGCCCTGGATGCCGCGCAACACCACCTCGAAGGGGATGCCGCGGTCGGTGTGGGTCTGCGGGTCGAAGAAGGGTTCGACGTGGATGACGTTCTGCGCCTTGCACTTGAGCAGGTAGGCCCAGGTCAGGTCGTAGAAGTCCTGCTCGTTGCGCAGCACGTCGGCGCCGGCGTAGTAGAGGTCGAGGAATTCCTGCAGGTTGTTGAAGGCGTAGGCCTTGCGCAGGGTCTCGACGTCGGCCCAGGGCAGCTTCACCCGGTTGCGTTCGGCCAGGGCGAACAGCAGCTCGGGCTCCAGGGTCCCTTCCAGGTGCAGGTGCAGTTCGGCCTTGGGCAGGGCGTTGAGCCATTCGTACATGGGTGGTTTCTCGTCATCGGGCTGAATCGATGCAAGTTTAACCCGGCCCGCCATGGCGGCCACCCCGGGCGAGCCGGGGCGGCCGCCCGGCCATCAGAAGGCGAAGTGCGCCTCGTCCAGCGCCATCAGGCAGCCGGCGCCGCCCAGCAGGGCCTCGCGGTGCATGCTGGCGCGCGGCAGGATGCGCCGCAGGTAGAAGTCGGCGCTGGCCAGCTTGGCGCGGTAGAAGTCGCCCTCGCCGCTGCCCGCGTCCAGCGCCGCCTGGGCCACGCCGGCGGCGCGCAGCCAGAGCCCGGCGAGCAGCACGTAGGCGCTGTACTGCAGGTAGTCCACCGACATGGCGCCGATCTCCTGCGCATCGCGGCGGGTGGCGGCCAGCACGTCGGCGGTCAGCCCGCGCCATTCCTGGATGCGCTCGCGCACCACCGCGGCCATGGGCTCCAGCTCGGCGTGGGCGGCAAGCGCGGTGCAGGTTTCCGCCAGGTCGGCCTGCAGCGCGGCCATCTCGGCGCCGCCGTCGCCCAGCAGCTTGCGGCGGATCAGGTCCAGCGCCTGGATGCCGTTGGTGCCTTCGTAGATCTGCGTGATGCGGCTGTCGCGCATCAGCTGCTCCATGCCCCATTCGCGGATGTAGCCGTGGCCGCCATAGACCTGCACGCCGAGGCTGGCGACTTCCTGGCCCATGTCGGTGAGGAAGGACTTCACCAGCGGGATCAGCAGCGCCGCGCGCTTGCCGGCGGCCCTGCGGCCCTCGGCCTCGGGGTGGCCGTGCTCCAGGTCCAGCTCGCGGGCGCAGAGCGCGGCGAGCATGCGGCTGCCCTCGGTGAGGGTCTTCTGCGTCAGCAGCATGCGCCGCACGTCGGGGTGATTGATGATCGGGTCGGCGGCCTTCTGCGGCTGCGCAGGTCCCGTCAGCGCGCGCGATTGCAGGCGCTCGCGGGCGTAGCTCAAGGCGCCCTGGAAGCTGCGCTCGGCGATGCCCAGGCCCTGCAGGCCGACCTGGAAGCGTGCGTCGTTCATCATGGTGAACATGCAGGCCAGGCCCTGGTTGGCCTCGCCCAGCAGCCAGCCGCTGGCGCCGTCGAAGTTCATCACGCAGGTGGAGGCGCCCTTGATGCCCATCTTGTGCTCGATGGCGCCGCAGCTCAGCGCGTTGCGCGCACCGGGCGTACCGTCGGGGTTGGCGATGAATTTCGGCACCAGGAACAGGCTGATGCCCTTCACCCCGGCCGGGGCGTCCGGCAGGCGCGCCAGCACCAGGTGGACGATGTTCTCCGACAGGTCCTGCTCGCCGCCGCTGATGAAAATCTTGCTGCCGCTGACCGCGTAGCTGCCGTCGGCCCGGGGCTCGGCGCGGGTGCGCAGCAGCGCCAGGTCGGTGCCGGCCTGGGGCTCGGTGAGGCACATGGTGCCGGTCCACACGCCGCTGACCATCTTCGCCAGGTAGTCGCGCTGCAGCTCGGCGCTGCCGTGCTTGTACAGCGCCAGCACGGCGCCCTCGGTGAGCCCGGAATAGACGCGGAAGGACAGCGAGGCGGCCATCAGCATCTCGTGGAAGTTCGCCGCCACCAGCTGCGGGAAGCCCTGGCCGCCGAACTCGACCGGGCCGGTCATGCTCGCCCAGCCGTTGTCGCAGTACTGCTTGTAGGCCTCGCGGAAGCCGTCCGGGGTGGTCACCGCGCCGTCGTGGAGGGTCGCGCCCTGCTCGTCGCTGTTGCGGTTCAGCGGCGCCACCACCTCGCCGGTGTAGCGCGCGCCCTCTTCCAGCACGCCGTCGATCAGCTCGCGGTCCAGGCCGTTGCCCAGCAGCGCGCAGTGAGCGGTCGCGTCGAAGAGTTCGTGGAGGACGAAGCGCATGTCGCGCAGGGGCGCCTGGTAGCTCATGCGTGGTGCTCCTTGTGGACGTCGGCGAAGCGCCCACCGCTGGCGGCCAGGCGCTCGATCAGCGCGGCCGGCTGCCAGTGCGCGCCGTGCTGCCCGGCGAAGTCGCGCAGGCGCGCGAGGATGCTCGGCAGGCCCTGGGCGTCGGCCCAGGCCATGGGGCCGCCCTTGTCGGCGGGGAAGCCGTAGCCGTTGAGGTAGACGGTGTCGATGTCGGCGCTGCGGCTGGCGATGCCTTCGTCGAGGATTTTCGCGCCTTCGTTGACCAGCGCCAGCAGGCAGCGCTCGAGGATTTCCTCCGGGCCGATGTCGCGGCGCGCGTAGCCCAGGCGCTCGGACTCGCGCAGCACCAGGGCGTCGACCTCGGGGTCGTGCTCGGCCTGGCGGCTGCCGGGTTCGTAGTGGTAGAAGCCGTTGCCGCTCTTCTGGCCGAAGCGGCCTATCTCACAGAGGCGGTTGTCCACCTGCACGGTGGGCGCATCCTGGCCCTTGCCGGCCAGCTCGCGGGCGCGCCATTCGAGGTCGATGCCGACCACGTCGAACATGCGGAACGGGCCCATGGCGAAGCCGAAGCCCTGCAGCGCGGCGTCCACCTGGTAGGGCAGCGAGCCTTCGAGGATCAGCCGGCGCGACTCCTGCACGTACTTCTCCAGCATGCGGTTGCCGATGAAGCCGTGGCAGTTGCCGGCCACCACGCTGACCTTGCCCATGCGCCGGCCCAGCTCCAGGGCGGCTTCCAGCACGGCGGGCGCGGTTTTCGCGCCGCGCACGATCTCCAGCAGCTTCATGATGTGCGCCGGGCTGAAGAAGTGCAGGCCGAGCACCTGCGACGGGCGATTGGTCACGGCGGCGATGGCGTCGACGTCGAGGTAGGAGGTGTTGCTGGCGAGGATGGCCGCGGGCTTCAGCGCCGCGTCCAGCTCGCGGAAGATCGCCTGCTTGAGTTCCAGGTTCTCGTAGACCGCCTCGATCACCAGGTCCGCCTCGCGGATCGCAGTGTAGTTGTCCACAGGCGAGATGCGCGCCCGCCGGGCCGCCGCCTCCATCTCGTCGATCCGCCCCTGGCGCACGTTGTGGGCGTAGGTGTCGGCCACCGCGCCCTGGGCCTGCAGCAGCATCTGCGGATTGTTGTCCAGCCACTGCACCTGCACGCCGGCGTTGGCCAGGCACATGACGATGCCGCGGCCCATGGTGCCGGCGCCTATCACCGCGGCGCTGCGAATCGGGGGGATCTGGCTCATGGTCTTCCTCTTGTTATCAAACGGGCGTTCGAGCAAAAAAGTGACAGTCACCTTAGGGAAGATCGGATTATTTTTGAAATTTAGTCTTGTGATGCGCAGTATTTAGCTAATGAATATAAATACCTTCGACCTGAACCTGCTGCGTGTCTTCGACGCCCTGTTGCGCGAGCGCAGCGTTTCCCGCGCCGCCGAGCGCCTGGCCCTGAGCCAGCCGGCGGTGAGCAACGCCCTGGGCCGCCTGCGCGAGCTGCTCGACGACCCGCTGCTGGTGCGCATCGGCCGCAGCATGCAGCCCACGCCGCGGGCCCTGGAGCTGGAGGCGCCGATCCGCGAGTCGCTGCAGCGCATCCTCCACAGCCTCAGCGGCGCCGAGCGCTTCGAAGCGGCGCGCAGCCGCCAGCGCTTCACCCTGGCGCTGACCGACTACGCCGAGCTGCTGTGCATGCCGGCGCTGCTGCAGCACCTGGGCACGGAGGCGCCGGGCGTGGCCCTGGACGTGCGCCACCTGGCCCCGAGCCTGCCGGTGGAGGCGCTGGACAAGGGCCACCTGGACCTGGTGCTGGGCCGCTTCGAGGACATCCCGGCGCGCTTCGGCCGCCGCCCCTGGGCCAGCGAGACGCTGCGCCTGCTGGCGCGCCGCGGGCATCCGCGGGTGAGCGGCCCGCTGGACCTCGACGGCTTCCTGAACGAGCGCCACCTGTGGGTGTCCGGCGGGCAGACCAAGGGCATGGTCGACCAGTGGCTGGCCAGCCAGGGCCTGAAGCGGCAGATCGCCTACGTCACCCCCAACTACCTGCAGGCCGCGCAACTGGTGGCCGGCACCGACCTGCTGACGGTGCTGCCGACGCGCCTGGCCGAATACTTCGCCAGGCTGCTGCCGCTGCAGGTGCTGGAACTGCCCTTCGACGTCGGCCAGTTCCACCTGGAGCTGGTGTACCTGGCCCAGCGCGAGCGCGACATGGCGTTGCAGTGGCTGCTGGGGCGGATGCAGGAGGCGGCGCCGAGGCCGTAGGCCCTGCGCCGAGATGCTTTTCGTAGGATGGGTTGAGCTTGCGAAACCCATGCGGTCACGGTGATGGGTATCGCTTCGCTCAACCCATCCTACGGGTGCCTCCTGGAACCGTACCGTCCGCGAGGCGTCCCCCTCGCCCCCACGAAAAGCAGAACGCGCCCGAGGGCGCGTTCATTGGCCATCGGCAAACCTCAGAACCGATCGCGAATCACCACCTCGTCCAGCGCCAGCTTGCCCACCCGCGGCTTGGGCGCCACGGCCTGCTTGCCGACGGCGACCATCAGGCCGATCACGTGGTTCTCCGGCAAGTTGATCAGCTTGGCCACGGCGTCGAAATCGAAGCCGTCCATGGGGCAGGAATCCAGGCCCTTGCCGCGGGCGGCGAGCATCAGCGTCTGGGCCATCAGGCCGCAGCTGCGCATGGTCTCGTCGCGCTGCACCTGGGGCTTGCCGCGGTAGTAAGCGTCGATGGCGCCGGCCATGTAGTCCTGCACCTCCTGGGGCGCGCCTTCCCACACGCGGCGGGCGTTCTGCTCCCAGCTGTCGAGCTGGGCGCAGACCACCACCAGCATCGAGGCGTCGGTCACCTGCGGCTGGCCCCAGGCCACTTCGCGGATGTGCGCGCGCAGTTGCGCGTCGCTGACCTCGACCAGGCGCACGTGCTGCAGGTTGAAGGCCGAGGGCGCGAGCATGGCCAGCTGCAGCAGCTCGTCCTTCTCTTCGCGGCTGAGAGTGAAGGCCGGGTCGTAGCCCTTGACCGCGCGGCGGCTGCGGATGGCTTCGTCGATATGCATGGGGACTCCTTTCGTTGACGGCGAAAAATGTCCGCCATGGTAAACCGCCCGGGCGCAGGCTTGCCGCGGTTTTCCCGATAGGAATCATCGAATCGCTACACCGCCTGCAACGAGGCCCCGTCGTCCTGCTGGGCGCGCGGCGAGGTGAAGGTCAGGTAGCCGTCCTCCACCTTGCCGTGGCGCAGCAGCGCCAGGTCCAGGGCGTAGTTCTGGTAGAGCTTCCAGGGGGTGCGGTCGCCCTGCTTGGGCATCTTGTCGGCGGCGCGCTGGATGTAGCCGGAGTTGAGGTTGAGGAAGGGTTCCTCCTTCACCTGCCCGGCGCCGGCGCGCGGCGTGCACTGGCGCATGCCGATGGCGTCCATGTGGTTGATCAGGCGGCAGAAGTACTCGCTGGAGAGGTCCGCCTTGAGCGTCCAGCTGGCGTTGGTGTAGCCCACCACCGCGGCCAGGTTGGGCAAATCGCGCAGCATGATGCCGCGGTAGCCCATGCTCTGGTTGACCTGGAACGGCTTGCCATCCACCGCCAGTTCCGCGCCGCCGAACATCACCAGGTCCAGGCCGGTGGCGGTGACGATGACGTCGGCCTCCAGCACCTGCCCGGACTTCAGGCGGATGCCCTTCTCGCAGAAGCTGTCGATGTGTTCGGTGACCACCGAGGCCTTGCCCTTGCGCAGCGCCTTGAACAGGTCGCCGTCGGGCACGCAGCACACGCGCTCGTCCCACGGCTTGTAGCGCGGGCTGAAGTGGCGCATGTCGAAGTCCTTGCCCAGTTGGTGCCTGGCCAGCCCCAGCAGGGCCTTGCGCGCCAGGTTGGGGAAGGTCTTGGCGAACAGGAAGAAAACCATCTGCATGGTCACGTTGCGCGCCCGCGCCTGGCGGTACACCCAGGTCTCGGGGAGGAAGCGGCGCAGGAAGTTGGAGATCGGGTCCTTCTGCGGCAGGCTGATCACGTAGGACGGCGAGCGCTGCAGCATGGTGACGTGGCGCGCCTTGTCGGTCAGCGAGGGCACCAGGGTCACGGCGGTGGCGCCGCTGCCGATGACCACCACGCGCTTGTCGGCGTAGTCGAAGCCTTCCGGCCACAGCTGCGGGTGGATGATCTGCCCGCGGAAACTGTCGCGGCCCTTGAATTCCGGGGTGTAGCCGGCCTCGTAGCGGTAGTAGCCGGTGCACATCAGCAGGAACTGCGCGCTCATGCGCACCGGTTCCGGCTCGTCGCCGCGCTGCACGGTCAGCAGCCAGCGCGCGCTGTCGCTGTTCCAGTCGGCCTTGAGCACGCGGTGGCGGTAGCGGATCTTGCGGTCGATGCCGTTTTCCTGCGCGGTCTCTTCGATGTAGTGGCGGATCGAGGGGCCGTCGGCGATGGCCTTGGCGTCGGTCCAGGGCTTGAAGTTGTAGCCCAGGGTGTACATGTCCGAATCGGAGCGGATGCCCGGGTAGCGGAACAGGTCCCAGGTGCCGCCCATGGCCTCGCGGCCCTCGAGCAGGGCGAAGGTCTTGCCCGGGCAGTGCTTCATCAGGTGATACGCGGCGCCGATACCGGACAGGCCGGCGCCGACGATCAGGACATCCAGGTGCTCGACAGACATGGGGGCTCCTCGGCCGGTGGCGGGCAACGCCTTGCTGAGTCTAGGAGGAATTTCCTCCCCCGTACCCTACAAGGGCCGCCGCCGGCCGGCGCCCCACCCTAGGATGGGTGGAGCCGCCGCGGCGTTACCCTTGCGCCAGCTGCGCCATCACCCAGGCGCGCACCTGGGCGTAGGGGTAGTCCTCCAGCGCCGCGTAGCCCGGCAGCGTGCGCGCCCGCAGGCGGGTGAAGGCCGGCACGCTGATGCCGCAGAGGAAACGCGTCACGCAGTCGGCGCTGGGCGGCATGCCGCGGGCGCCCTGGTACTTGTCGAGGAAGGCGGCGCAGCGGCTCTGCAGCGTCTGCCCGTCCAGCGGCGGCAGGGCCGGCGGCTCCGGCAGGTGGGCGACGCGGCCGGCGCAGACCGAGCAGTGCCCGCAATGCTCCGGCGCCCGCGCGTCGCCGAAATAGCGGGCCAGGCGCCGGCTCAGGCACTGGTCGCTGGCGAACAGTTCCAGCATGGCGCCGATGCGCGCGATCTCGCTGGCCTCGTGGCGCTTGAAGTAGGCGTACAGCTCGTCGCTGAGCGCATCCATGTCGAACCCCGCCTCGCGCACCGCGTAGACCTCGGTCATCTGCTTGCTTTCCAGCTCGATCCAGCCGCGCTCCTGGAAGTAGTCCAGGGCCTTGACCACCCGCGCGCGCTCGGCGCCGTGGCGCTGGTAGAGGGTGTCGAAATCCAGCGTCGACCAGGTGCGCGCCCGCGCCGAGGTGTCGAGGATGGCCTCGACGAACTGCCGCCGCTCGCCCTCGAAGTGGCCCAGCAGCGCCGCGGGCTCGACGAGGTTCTTGAAGCGGTATTCGGCGAAGTAGGCGAAGCGCGGGGCGATGATGCCGCGCAGCTCCAGCTGCACCAGCAGCGTCTTGAGCGGCAGCTGGCGGATGTTCGACTGGTCCGACAGCGCGGTCAGCATCAGCTCCCACTGGCCGTTGGGCGCCGCGGCGATTTCCGCCAGCACGCTGCGGATGCCCTCGCGCTCGGGGGTGTCGCCGTAGACGAAGTTCTCCAGCACGCTGAGGCTGTCGCGGTTGGCCAGCACCAGGCAGTCCGAGGGCTGGCCGTCGCGCCCGGCGCGGCCGATCTCCTGGCTGTAGTTCTCCACCGACTTGGGCAGGTCGAAGTGCACCACGTTGCGGATGTCGCTCTTGTCGATGCCCATGCCGAAGGCGATGGTCGCGACGATGCAGTTCAGCGCGCCGGCCATGAAGCGCTGCTGGATGGCCTCGCGCTCGGCGTGGTCCATGCCGGCGTGGTAGGCGCGGGCCGGGATGCCGTGCTCGGAAAGGTGCGCGGCGATGTCCTCGGCGGTCTTCTGCTGGGTCACGTAGACGATGCTCGGCTGCCCGGCCCGCGCACCCAGCCACTCCACCAGGCGCGCACGCTTGGCGGCGCCGGCCACCGGCTCCACCTGCAGGTTCAGGTTGGCGCGGTAGAAGCCGGTGGTGACCACGTCGGCCTCGGCGATGGCGAACTTGGCGCGCATGTCGGCGATCACCGCCGGCGTGGCGGTGGCGGTCAGCAGCAGCACCTGGGGGATGCGGAACTGCTTCTGGTAGGCCGGCAGCTTCAGGTAGTCGGGGCGGAAGTTGTGGCCCCATTCGGAGATGCAGTGGGCCTCGTCGACCACCAGCAGGGAGATCGGCACTTCGCCGATGAAGTTGCGGAAGCGTTCGTTCTTCAGGCGCTCCACGGAAATCATCAGCACCTTCAGCTCGCCGCTGCGGGCGCGGGCCATGGTCTGCGCCACCTGCTCGCGGCTCTGCGCCGAGTCGATGCTGGCGGCGGCGATGCCGTGGCGGGCGAGGAAGGCCAGCTGGTCCTGCATCAGCGCCAGCAGCGGCGACACCACCAGGGTCAGGTGCGGCAGCAGCAGCGCCGGCAACTGGTAGCACAGCGACTTACCCGAGCCGGTGGGGAAGATCGCCGCCGCCGAGCGCCCGCCCAGCACGGCGCTGACCGCCGCCTCCTGGCCGGGGCGGAACTGGCGGAAACCGAAGACGCGTTCGAGGGTGTCGTGCATGCGGGTATCTCCCTTACCGGTCATGGGTGGAAACGCCATGCTAGGGGTAGCCATTGTAGGAGCGGGCTTGCTCGCGAACGAGCCGATTCCGGTTCAGCGGAAAGTACGCTCCTAAGGTAGGCGCGGACCTTGTCCGCGATCGCGGATAAGATCCGCTCCTACGAGGGAGGAATACCGTGTTCCCCGGCAACCTGTAGGAGCGGGCCCTGCCCGCGATTCGCGCGCAGGGCGCGCTCCTACAGAGGAATGGCGTGGGTGGGGCGGCGTAGGAGCGGATCTTATCCGCGAAGCCCGCCAATACGCCCGGCTATCGCGGACAAGCTCCCACAGGGGCCGGCCAATGAAAAAGCCGCCCGGAGGCGGCTCTTTCGGCGAACGGGCGCGCTTACAGCTGCGGGCCGGCGTTCTTGATGGCTTCGCTCACTTCGAACTTCTTGAAGTTCTCGATGAACTTGCTGGCCAGGCCCTTGGCGGCTTCGTCGTAGGCGGCCTTGTCAGCCCAGGTGTTGCGCGGGTTGAGCAGGTTGGTCTCGACGCCCGGGACGGCCTTGGGCACGTCCAGGTTGATGATGTCCAGGTGCTCGGTCTCGGCGCCGACCAGCGCGCCGCTCTGGATGGCGGCGATCACGCCACGGGTGGTCGGGATGTTGAAGCGCTTGCCGACGCCGTAGCCACCGCCGGTCCAGCCGGTGTTGACCAGGTATACCTTGGAGCCGAAGGCCTTGATGCGCTTGATCAGCAGCTCGGCGTAGACGCCGGCCGGGCGCGGGAAGAAGGGCGCGCCGAAGCAGGTGGAGAAGGTCGACTTGATGCCGCCGCCCGAACCCATTTCGGTGGAACCGACCAGCGCGGTGTAGCCGGAGAGGAAGTGGTAGGCCGCCTGCTCGTTGTTCAGGATCGACACCGGCGGCAGTACGCCGGTCAGGTCGCAGGTCAGGAAGATCACCGCGTTGGGCTCGCCGCCCAGGTTGGCTTCCGAACGCTTCTCGACGTGCTCCAGCGGGTAGGCCGCGCGGGAGTTCTGGGTCAGGCGGTCGTCGGCGTAGTCCGGGGTACGCGCGTCGTCGAGAACCACGTTCTCCAGCACGGCGCCGAACTTGATGGCCTTCCAGATGACCGGCTCGTTCTTCTCGGACAGGTCGATGCACTTGGCGTAGCAGCCGCCTTCGATGTTGAAGACCACGCCTTCGCCCCAGCCGTGCTCGTCGTCACCGATCAGGTAACGGCTTTCGTCGGCCGACAGGGTGGTCTTGCCGGTGCCGGACAGGCCGAAGAACAGGGTCACGTCGCCCGCTTCGCCGATGTTGGCGGCGCAGTGCATCGGCAGCACGTCCTTTTCCGGCAGCAGGTAGTTCTGCACCGAGAACATGGCCTTCTTCATTTCACCGGCGTAGCGCATGCCGGCGATCAGCACTTTCTTCTGGGCGAAGTTGAGGATGACGCAGCCGTCGGAGTTGGTGCCGTCGCGCTCGGGCACGCACTCGAAGTTGGCCACGTTCAGCACCTGCCACTCGTCGCGGCCGGCCGGGTTGTAGGTTTCCGGGTTGATGAACAGCTGACGGCCGAACAGGTTCTGCCAGGCGGTGGCGGTGGTCATCTTGACCGGCAGGTAGTGATCGGCGGCCGAACCTACATGCACGTGGGAAACGAAGTGGTCCTGGGCGTCGTTGAAGGCCTGGACGCGCTCCCAGAGGGCGTCGAACTTGTCGGCCGGGAACGGGCGGTTGATCGCGCCCCAGGCGATGGAGTCCTTGCTGCCGGGCTCTTCGACGATGAAGCGGTCGGCAGGCGAGCGGCCGGTGCGGTGGCCGGTTTCCACCACCAGCGAGCCGTTGTCGGCCAGGCGACCTTCGCCGCGGCGAATGGCTTCCTCGACCAGTTGGGCAACGCTGATATCGGTGTACACGGCTTTGTTGGCTTGCGTCATGTGGGTCCCCATCGGCCGGAGCCGAGTCCTCCAAACATTGCGTAGTGACTTCTAATTCCCACTACAGCGGAAAAAAGTCGCGGGATTATGCCAGAAAAGAACGGTTCTCGTGCAGCCTCTGATCCGGCGAGGGCGTCAATGGTTCGGCTATCGCCCCGATAGCGCCGATCAATGGCGGGTTTGTGACGGTGCCGCGCTGCCGCCGCCGGCGAACAGCTGGGCGATGTCGCTGCCGTCGAAGGCGTAGCGCTGGTTGCAGAACTGGCAGTCGACGGTGATCTCGCCGCCCAGCTCGCCCAGCAGGCGCTCGGCGTCTTCCTTGCCGAGGCTGACCAGGGCGTTGGCCGAGCGCTCCCGCGAGCAGCTGCAGCGGAACACCAGCGGCTGCGGCTCGAACAGGCGCACCGCTTCCTCGTGGTACAGGCGGTGCAGCAGGGTCTCGTTGTCCAGGCCCAGCAGTTCCTCGACGTTGAGGGTGTCGGCCAGGGTGGTCAGGTGCTGCCAGCTGGCCTCGCGGTCCTCGGCGTCCTTCAGGCGGTCGGCCGGCAGTTGCTGCAGCAGCAGGCCGCGGGCGTGGCGGCCGTCGGCGCCGAGCCAGAAGCGCGTGGGCAACTGCTCGGAGGTGGCGAAGTAGGACGACAGGCAGTCCGCCAGGCAGGCGCCCTCCAGCGGCACTATGCCCTGGTAGCGCTGGCCGTTCTTCGGGTCTACGGTCATGGTCAGCACGCCGTCGGGCATCAGGTCGAGCAGGCCGGCGCTGTCGCGGATCGACTCGGCGTCGTAGCGGGCCAGGCCGCGCACTTCGCGGTCGCTGGAGCATTCCACCATGAGCAGCGGCACGGCGCCGCTGGAGCGCGCCTGCAGCACCAGCAGGCCGTCGAACTTCAGGGTGCCGCACAGCAGCGCCGCGGCGGCGAGCATCTCGCCCAGCAACTGGGCCACCGGCTGCGGGTAGGGGTGCTTGGCCAGCACTTCGGCGAAACTGCGTTCGAGCGCCACCATTTCACCGCGAACGTCGGTGTTGTCGAAGAGGAAACGCTGACTTTGATCGATCTGGGACATGCTGGGCACAACGCTGGCTAAGGCACAAATACATGACAAGCTGATGGCAAAGGCCTATAAAGCGCGCTTTGCGACAGCCGCCCGGTTCAGTAAGGGGGAATCGATTCTATGGAGAAAGCTTCGCCGTTCCAAGCCACCTGGTCGTGGCGCCCGTTCATCGCCTGCCATGCGCTGGCCCTGGTCCTGCTGCTGCTCTGGCTGTGGACGCCGACCCGCGCCGCCATCGACTTCTTCGACTTCAGCCTGTTCCACGCCCTCAACGCGCCGCTGGCGACCAACGAGGCCTGGCGCAACGTCTGGGCGGTGGCCAGCACCCGGCCGTTCGACATTCTGGTCGGGGTCATCCTGCTCCTGCTGCTGATCCGCGGCGACTGGATCTTCAAGGCCGGCCAGGTGCGCGCCGCGACCTTCGGCATGGTGGTGACCATGGTGGTGCTGATGATCGTGCGCACCCTCTATGCCAAGATCGCCCACCACCTGGGCTGGCAGCACGCCAGCATCTCGGCCATCGCCCCGGACGCCGTGCGCCTGGAAGACTTCTTCCGCAGCTGGCAGGACACCCTCTTCGAGGTGAAGGACGAGTCGGCGCGCAGCTTCCCCGGCGACCACGCCTCGGTGCTGCTGGTGTGGGCGCTGTTCCTCAGCCTGTTCGCCCGCAATGCCGTGCAGTGGCTGGTGGTCTGGGCCCTGGCCCTGCTGTTCATGCTGCCGCGCCTGGTGGCCGGCGCCCACTGGGGCCAGGACGACTATATAGGCGGCGTGCAGATGGCCCTGCTGGCCCTGGCCTGGAGCTGCTTCACCCCGTTCGCCGCCTGGGCCAGCGCCGGCCTGGTGCGCCTGACCGAGCCGCTGTTCGCCCTGCTGGCGAAGGTGCCGCTGCTCAACCGCCTGAGCGTGATCGTCGCCTGAGGCGCATTCCGGAACCCCCGCCACGGCGGTAATGCTGTTCACTTAAGAAAGGATGCCGTTTCTCTGCCTGGGGGAAACGGTATTTTTCATTTTGGGGTTATGGCTTGGCTCGCGAAGCTTGCCCCACTCCGGCCTTAACCTCGTCATTGCCGCGAACAATACTTGTGCGGGGCCGAAGGGGAATAACCCAGTTGCCTTGGCTTGGGTGTTTCTGCGCCGCACCGAGTCTGCCCGACCGTCTTGTTTCGCCCCCTCGGGCGAGTCCCTTTTGTCAAACGCCAC
>NZ_JWMC01000028.1:0-52945 GCF_000812405.1 Pseudomonas sp. PI1 | reverse complement strand
CCCCGCCATGAACGCCCCACCCCCTCCGCGAACAACCTTTTCCGCCCCCCCACCGACAGCCGCCGACCAATGCCGCCGGACTTTAGGGAGCGCCTTAGATACACGGCAGCGATGGCCTTTTAGCATCCTCCCTCGCCTGCCGGACGCCCGCACAGACGGGGCCAAGCGGCAGGCCTGCCAAACGAACGGCGGCGGGCCCGGCCCGCCGCCGTTCGACACTAGACTCAGGAGTACCACATGACTGTCAGCAAGAACCTGTCCCGCGAGGCGGCCGCTTCCGTGCTCGCCCAGAACGATCCGCTAGAAGTGCCCGTGGCGCCGCCCGCCCCGCACATCAGCTACGTGCTCGACGATGCCGGTACGCCGGCCTACCAGGGCATCGTCCAGCTCAACGGCTACACCGACGACACCACGCCGACGCTGATCGGCAACGGCGCGGCCGCCGGCGACCTGATCAAGGTCTACCACGGCGACCGGGTGATCGGCAGCACCATCGTCCAGGGCAACGGCTCCTGGCGCTTCACCCCCTCCGAGGAACTGCGCGAGGAGGGCGTGCAAGTGCTGCGCGCCACCGCTACCGACAGCAGCAACGGTCTGGAAAGCGACTTCAGCCCGCCCTTCAGCTTCATCCTCGACCTGACCCCGCCCAGCGCCCAGGCCACCATCCAGAACGTTTCCGAAGCCCTGCCCGAGCAACCGCTGGTCACCGTGGACTCCACGCCCATGCTGTTCGGCAGCCTGAGCACCGCCCTGGCCGCCAACGAGAAGCTGCAGATCAGCCTGGACACCGGCGCCACCTGGCAGGACGTCGCCTCCGTCAGCGGCGCCTACTGGCAATACCAGGACGTGCGCGAGCTGCAGAACGGCAACTACACCTACCTGCTGCGCACCATCGACGCCGCCGGCAACCAGGGCGCCATGACCGCCCAGCAGATCACCATCAGCCGCGAGGTGACCCCGCAGCCGGTGGAAGGCATCAAGGTCAGCATCATCGGCATCACCCCGGACACCGGCGTGGAAGGCGACTACATCACCAGCGCCTCGAAGATCACCCTGCTGGGCACCCTCAGCGAGGAACTGCCGGCCGGCGCCAAGCTGCAGGTCAGCGTCGATGGCGGCAACAGCTGGAAGACCGTGCAGGCCTTCGGCACCGACTGGATCTACATCGACCCCAGCGTGCACAACCTCGGCACCCAGGTGCGCTACGAAATGCGCGTGCTGGACGCCCAGGGCAACCCGGTGGCCAGCAGTTACGCGGCCCAGGACGTGGTCTTCGACGCCGGCAACCCGCTGCCGGACATGTACTCCAGCATCGAGCTGGGCACCGACACCGCGGTGGAGATCGCCGGCCAGTACAGCAACGCGCAGAGCGCGCAGAACAACGACTTCATCACCCGTGACAACAGCGTCACCCTGTCCGGCAAGCTCAGCGCCGCGCTGCAGATCGGCCAGCACCTGCAACTGTCCCTGGACGGCGGCAAGACCTGGGAGACGCTGATGTCCAACGGCGGCCAGCTGTGGAGCTACACCAGCGAACCGCTGTCGGCCAGCCAGCAGCTGGGCGTGAAACTGCGGGTGGCCGACAACGCCGGCAACAGCGTCGAGCTGGGCGAGCGCACCCTGGTCGTCGACATCGACTCGCCGGTGCCCTTCGCCTTCGCCCCGCAGCTCGGTGAGCAGGCCTTGAGCGGCGAGCGCGCCTACTACTCCAGCGCCCAGTACGGCCTGGCCGAGGCCGGCGCCACCGTGGCCCTGGTGCAGGACGTCAACCGCGACGGCCGCTACCAGGAAGGCCTGGACAAGATCGTCGGCTACGCCGTGGCCGGCAACGACGGCCGCTGGAGCTTCGACGCCATCCTGCCCGAAGGCCAGCAGCAACTGGGCTTCGTCACCTGGGACGTGGCCGGCAACAACTCCGGCTTCGGCCCGCAGGTGCTGATCGACGCCCACCGCCCGGTCAACGAGGCCGGCTTCAGCGTCCATGACACCGGCTGGGGCGGCACGGTCGCCTCGGTACGCGGCTCCAACACCGCGGCCATGGCCATGAGCGCCGACGGCACCTGGTCGTTCTTCCAGAGCACCGGCTACGCCCTGAGCTCCACCGCCTACAAGAACGCCGGCCACGTCTTCAGCGGCCTGGACCGTGACGAGTACCGCGCCAGCTACCTGAGCGAGCCGCTGAAGGTCACCTCGGACGGCAACGGGCACATGATCTCCAAGGCCACCTTCGCCGACTACAACCGCGACGGCCTGATGGATGTCATCGCCAATGTGAGTGGCAACTCCGCGGACCTGCCGGTATGGACCGCCAAGGCGGACGGCACCTACAGCGCAGGCTCGGTCAACAACCCCAACCGGCTGAACATCGGCGGCGTGATCGCCTGGGACGGCAACGGCGACGGCTACACCGACTTCATCGTGGTCGACAACACCATCGGTAGCTGGGGCTTCAACCTCATCCGCAACGACAATGGCGTGCTGAAAGGAGAGCGCAAGGGCAACACCTGGTGGGGTTCGGAGATCAGCGGCGTCGACCTCAACAACGACGGCGCCGTGGACCTGGCCGGTCACAACGACCAGCACGGCAACACCGCCCTGGGCGTATTGCTGACCCAGAGCGACGGCAGCTGGAGCAAGGAGCAGACCTTCGGCAGGATGTTCCGCAGCGATAGCGCCGGCAGCACGGAATACAGCAACCTGGCCACCTCCATGACCTGGGCCGACTTCGACGGCGACGGCGACCTGGACCTGTTCCTGGCCCGCGGTGCTCGCAGCTCCACCGGCCATAACGGCAATTCCGACGACAGCCGCATCTACCTGAACAAGGGCACCGATGCCAACGGCAAGTGGCTGGGGATGGACAACGACAACCCGCTGTTCTTCAACGACGCCCTCGGCCAGGACCAGAAAGGCAACCTGGTGCACTTCGACGGCGGCCCGTCCTTCGCCGTGGACTGGAACCATGACGGCAAGATGGACGTCATCGAGGCGCCGCGGCAGAACGCCGCCTGGTCCTCCACCAATGCCGCCATGACGCCGGTGCTGTTCATCAACCAGGGCAATGGCGACTGGATGAACAGCGGCCAGCTGCTGGGCAACGAGGCCTACGACAACGTCACCGGCGCGGTGGCGGTGGACTACGACTTCGACGGCGCCGTGGACCTGCTGCTGTACCGCACCTCCGGCAAGGACCATGTGGGCCTGGATACCGCTTCGTCGCCCACGGTGCTGATCCGCAACGAGAACCACGTGGCGGAAGGCACCAGCCTGATCCTGCGCATCCTCGACAAGAACGGCATGAACAGCTACTTCGGCAACACCGTGCAGCTGTTCGACGCGGCGGGCCGCCTGGTCGCCACCCAGATCCTCAACCCGCAGTCCGGGGTGACCAACGACAGCTCCGGCCTGGTGTACTTCTACGGCCTGGACGCGAACCAGACCTACAGCGCCAAGCTGCTGGCCGAGCCTGCCATCGGCAACGGCAACATGGTCCCGGGCCGCTTCGAAGAGGACCTGGGCCTGATCAACCCGACCTGGGGCAACCTGGTCACCGGCGCCGCCGAGCACGCCTACGTGCTGACCGCCGGCAAGCCGACCGTGAGCTTCGACAGCCAGGGCGCCGGCACCGTGGGCACCGGCTACAACGACAGCTTCATGGCCACCGAGGGCAACGACGTCATCAACGGCGGCGGCGGCTGGAATCTGCTGGCCGACGGCAGCAAGCAGTGGAGCGCCACCCAGGGCCTGGACGAAGTGGACTACCAGTTCGCCAAGCAGGGCGTGCAGGTCAATCTGCAGAGCGGCCAGTCGCTGGGCATGGGCAACGACACCCTGATCGGCATCGAGGCCGTGAAGGGCAGCTGGTACGCCGACGCCTTCATGGACAACGCCGCCAGCAACCGCTTCGAAGGCCGCGGTGGCGACGACGTCTACTACCTCTTCGGCGGTGGCAACGACACCCTGGCCTATCGTCCGGTCGATGCCTGGGACGTTTCCGCCGATGGCAGCAACGGCCATGACATGGTGTTCGGCTTCGGCCTGGGCAACGTGCTGAACAACAGCAACGCCGACATCATCGACCTGCGCGGGATGCTCGGCTACGGCGGCCCGGTCAGCCTGGTCCGGGATGACGGCGTGCTGCAGCTGGATGCCTCGTCCCAGGGGCTGCTGGACTACCTGTCGAGCCGCGTCGAGGGCAACAACACCATCATCAGCGTCGACCGCGACGGCATCGGCCAACAGGTCGGTTCCACCGACCTGATCACCCTGATGGGTGTGCGTACCGACCTGCTGAACCTGATCCAGAACCACCAGATCATGGTCTGAGGCCCTGAACCGCCCCGGCGCTTGCGCCGGGGCACCGATTCGTTTTCAGCGGCGCCGAATTTTCTCCCCCTTGGTGGCGCCGCTTTTTTCTTTCCGGGCGCGAGCAGGCTCGTGACCCCACATCGGCCTGGCGGCCTTTCTTCGAAGTTCAGAAAAATCTGGCTGATGTAGGTCGTTTTGCTTCCCCAGATTCGGACATCCCCGGTGTTTCCGCCCGGGCTCCATCGGTAGAAAGACCCATCGCCGAACGACAACCCAAAGGCTCCTGACCTTGAGTACCGAAACACCCCTGTTCCGCACCGAGGCCCTGCAAGGGCAGGGCGCCCACTGGCTGGGCCCGATCATCCTCATACGCCCGCTGTCCTTCAGTGTGCTCACCGCCCTGGCCACCCTGTTCGCCCTGCTGGTGGCGGGTCTCTTCATCTGGGGCAGCTACACCAAGCGCAGCACCGTGGTCGGGCAACTGCTGCCGGTCAACGGCCAGGCCAAGGTGCACGCGCCGCAGATGGGCGTGATCATCGAGAAATCCGTCCGCGAAGGGCAGAAGGTCGAGCGCGGCCAGACCCTCCTGCGCCTTTCCAGCGAACGCTACAGCGGCCAGGACCAGGCGGTGCAGGCCGGCATCAGCCATCAGCTGGAGGCCAGCCGCGAGTCCCTGGAACAGCAGCTGGAGAAGCTGCAGCGGCTGCAGGCCGACGAACGCCGCAGCCTGCAGGCCAAGGTCGTCAGCCTGCGCGAGGAGCTGGCCACCCAGGCCGCCCAGCTGCAGAGCCAGCGCAAGCTGCTGGCCATCGCCAGCGACGCCGAGGGCCGTTACCGCGGGCTGATGGAGAAGGGCTACATCTCCATGGACCAGTTCCAGCAGCGCCAGGCCGAGCTGCTCGGCCAGCGCCAGACCCTGCAGCGCCTGGAGCGCGAGCGCACGGCGCTGCAACAGCAACTGCGCGAACAGCAGGCCACCCTCGACGGGCTCGATGCGCGCCACGCCAACCAGCGCGCCGAGCTGCAACGCCAGCTCAACGGCGTGCGCCAGCAACTGGGCGAGAGCGAGGCCAAGCGCACCCTGCGCATCGTCGCGCCGGAAGCGGGCATCGCCACCGCCGTGCTGGCCGAGGTCGGCCAACTGGTCGACCCTTCGCGGCCGCTGCTGAGCATCGTCCCCGAGAATGCCGAACTGGTCGCCGAACTCTATGCGCCGAGCCGCGCGGTGGGCTTCATCAAGGTTGGCGATACGGCGCGGATCCGCTACCAGGCCTACCCCTACCAGAAATTCGGCCAGTACAACGGCAAGGTGCTGTCCATCTCGCGCACCTCGCTGCCGTACAACGAGCTGGCGGCCATGGCCGGCAGCGTGCCGGGCGTCGGCCAGAGCGGCGAGCAGTACTACCGCATCCGCGTGCGACTGGACGAACAGCAGGTGCGCGCCTACGGCCAGCCGCGCCCGCTGCAGAGCGGCATGCTGCTGGAGGCCGACCTGCTGCAGGAAACCCGCAAACTCTACGAATGGGTCCTCGAACCCCTCTACAGCCTGTCCGGCAAACTCTGAGGTATCGCGCCGTATGGCTATCTTCGACTCCCTCGCGCTGCGCTTCGGCCGGCGCCTGCCCAGCATCCAGCAGACCGAGGCCGCCGAGTGCGGCATCGCCTGCCTGGCCATGGTCGCCGGCTACCACGGCAGCCACCACGACCTGCGCGAAATGCGCCAGCGCTTCAACGTCTCGCTCAAGGGCATCACCCTCAAGCAACTGATCGAGGCGGCGCAGCAGATGGGCATGGCCACGCGCCCGCTGAAGCTGGGCCTGGCCGACCTGCCCAAGCTGCGCACCCCGTGCATCCTGCACTGGGACTTCAAACACTTCGTCGTGCTCAAGTCGGTGAGCCGCCGCGGCGCGGTGATCCACGACCCGGCCCACGGCATCCGCAAGGTGGGCGTGGAGACGCTGTCGCGCTCCTTCACCGGCGTGGCCCTGGAGCTGTGGCCTGACGCCGCCTTCGAGAAGAAGGAGGCCAAGCCGAACCTGCGCCTGCTCGGCATGCTCGGCAAGGTCAGCGGCCTGTACCGCTCCCTGGGCCAGGTGCTGCTGCTGTCGCTGGCCCTGGAGGTGTTCGCCCTGGTCAGCCCGTTCTTCATGCAGTGGACCATCGACAACGTCATCCCCAGCAACGACCGCGACCTGCTGACCACGCTGCTGATCGGCTTCGGCCTGATGATGCTGATGCAGCAGATCATCGGCGCCGTGCGCCAATGGGTGGGCATGCACATGGGTACGCTGCTCAACGTGCAGTGGCGGGCCAACGTCTTCACCCACCTGCTCAACCTGCCCACGCAGTATTTCGAGAAGCGCCACCTGGGCGACATCGTCTCGCGCTTCGGCGCCGTCGACAGCATCCAGTCGACCCTGACCTCGGCCTTCCTGGTGGCGGTGCTCGACGGCCTGATGACCATCGCCACCCTGGGCATGATGCTGGTCTACAGCCCGCTGCTGGCCAGCATCGCCATCGTCTGCATGGTGCTCTACGCCCTGGTGCGCTGGGTCTCGTACCAGCCGCTGCGCAACGCCACCGAGGAAGAGATCATCCATGGCGCGCGGCAGCAGACGCACTTCCTCGAAACCATGCGCGGCGTGCGCCCGCTGAAACTGTTCCAGCGCCAGACCGAGCGCCGCGCCACCTGGCTGAGCCTGCTGGTGGAGCAGGTCAACGCCGGCCTGCGCACGCAGAAGCTGGGGCTGCTCTACGGCCAGGTCAACGGCCTGCTGTTCGGCATCGAGAACCTGCTGGTGATCTACCTGGGGGCGAACATGGTGATGGACGGCCACTTCACCGTGGGCGCGCTCATGGCCTTCCAGTCCTACAAGGGCCAGTTCGACAGCCGCGTGGGCAGCCTGATCGACAAGTTCTTCGAGCTGCGCATGCTGCAGCTGCAGGGCGAGCGCCTGGCCGACATCGTCCTCGAAGCGCCGGAGCAGGGCGGCAGCGGCATCGACCCCGACCTGCTGCGCCAGCGCGAGTTCGGCATCGAGCTGCGCGGCCTGCGCTACCGCTACTCGGAACACGAGCCCTACGTGCTCGACGGCATCGACCTGGACATCCGCGCCGGCGAGTCGGTGGCCATCGTCGGGCCCTCCGGCTGCGGCAAGAGCACCCTGGTCAACATCATGCTCGGCATCCTGCCGCCATCCGACGGGGCGATTCGCGTGGCCGGCATGGAACTGTCGCAGATCGGCCTCGACGGCCTGCGCAGCGTGGTCGGCACGGTGCTGCAGGACGACAGCCTGTTCGCCGGCTCGCTGGCGGAGAACATCGCCTTCTTCGACCCTGCGATGGACATGGAGTGGGTGATGGAGTGCGCGCGCCTGGCGGCCATCCACGACGAGATCATGATTGCGCCCATGGGCTACAACACCCTGGTCGGCGACATGGGCACGGTGCTCTCCGGCGGCCAGAAGCAGCGCATCCTGCTGGCCCGGGCGCTGTACAAGCGGCCGCAGATCCTGTTCCTCGACGAGGCCACCAGCCACCTCGACGTGGACTGCGAACGCCGCGTCAACGAGGCCATCCGCTCGCTGAACATTACCCGGGTGATGGTCGCCCACCGTCCCGAGACCATCGCCTCGGCCGACCGCGTGGTGGTCATCGCCGGCGGCAAGGTGGTGGGCGAGCGGGCCGTCGACCCCGGGCTGCTGGAGGGCGAGCCGGCATGAAGCGCATCCTCCCGTTCGCCCTGGCGCTGGCCGCGGGCCCCGAGGCCCTGGCCGGGCCGGACGTCTTCCGCACCGAGCGCACGCTGCCCCAGGCGCCGGTCAGCGAGGCGCGGCACGGCGGCGTGCCCTGCCTGTTCAACGGCGTCCAGGCGGAACTGGCGCTGGACGAGGCCATCGAGCGCATGCTCTGCCAGGACCCGCAGACCCGCCAGGCCTGGGCCGAGGCCAAGGCCCAGGCGGCGCAGATGGGCGTCGCCTGGTCGGCCTACCTGCCGCGCCTGGGCGCCAGCGTCGGCGCCAGCGACGGTCGCAGCCGCACCGACTACCTGGACTTCGACGGCGTCGAGACCTCGACCCGCCAGAAGAGCCTCGATGCCCGCCTCGACCTGAGCTGGGTACTGTTCGACTTCGGCAAGCGCCGCGCCGCGCTGCGCAGCGCCCGCTACCTGCTGGTGGCGGCCAACGCCAGCCACGACGCGATACTGCAGAACGCCTTCGTCAACGCCGCCCAGGTCTACTACGACGCCCTGGCCGCCCAGGACGCCCTGGCCGCGGCGCAGCAGGTCAAGGACATGGCCGAGGAGAACTTCCAGGCCGCCGACGCCAAGTACCGGGCCGGCGCGGCGGCGCTTTCCGACCGCCTGCAGGCGCAGACCGCCGCGTCCCAGTCCGAGCTGCGCCTGGTGCGCGCCCGCGGCAACCTGGACAACGCCCTGGGCACGCTGGCGTTGCGCATGGGGCTGGCGCCGGACAGCGAGCTGAAGCTGTCCAGCGAACTGACGCCGATGCCCGATACCGGCTTCGTCGGCGCCATCGACCGGCTGCTGGCCCAGGCGCGCAGCCACCATCCCGAGCTGATCGCCGCCCAGGCGCGGCTGGACGCGGCCCAGGAAAAGGTCCGCGAGGCGCGCGCCGAAGGCCGGCCGACCCTGGCCCTGACCGGCAGCCTCAGCCATTCGCGCAACGACCTGCCGCTGGCGCTGAACGGCGACACCCGGCAGCGCGATTCGAGCCTGGGCCTGCAACTGAACATCCCGCTGTTCGAGGGCTTCGAACGCAACTACCGGGTGCGTGGCGCGCGGGCCCAGGTCGAGGCCAGCCGCGCGGCCCTGGCCGGCGCCGAGCAGCAGGTGTCGCTGCTGGTGTGGGGCAGCTACCAGCGGCTGATGGTCGATACCCGCAGCCTGAAGAGCACCGACGCCCTGGTCGAACAATCGCGCCAGGCCCTGGAGGTGACCCGCGGGCGCTACCGTTCCGGGGTCGGCAGCATGATCGAACTGCTCAACGCCCTGAGCGCCTACGCCGATGCCCAGGAGCAGCACATCCGCGCCCTGGCCGACTGGCAGAATGCCCGCCTGCAACTGGCGGCGGGATTGGGCCGCCTGGGGTTCTGGGCGTTGCAGTGAGGAGCGGCGGCAACTAGCGGGTATTTCCGGTCGTTAAAACAAAAGCCGCTTCGGTATGAACCGAAGCGGCTTTTTTGTCTTCAGGAGACGCTGGGTTATTCATATATTCGGCTCGCGAACTATCTTTCGCGACCATTATCCGCTCACCATTCATAAGATTATTTTGTACGAAACTTCCAGGTTCGCTGGTTGTATTTTTATGGCCTTTTGCCAGGAAATCTGAATGGCGATTTAGTTCGCCGATTTAAGGTTGTCATGGGTATTTCCATACAGAACAATCACCTGGTCGCGCCACATAAGTGGTAGCGCAGCAAGAAAGCCAACATAAGCACTCAATGTGCAAGGAGTACGAAAATGCAAGAGTTGAACATTCACGAAGTAGAGATGGTCGCCGGCGCTGGCATCATCGATGACGTTATCGGTCGCATCGGCGCCGCCATCATGCTGATTCCGCTGTCCCTCAGCACCGGCGTGGCGAAGGGCGTGGTAACCGGTGGTTCGGTGGGCGGCATTCTGGGCGTCGGCGTCGCCAGCGGTGCCTTCGGTGGCGTCATCGGTGGCGTTCTCGGCGTTATCCATGCCGTTACCTATGGCCTGGTGAATGGCTGGGGCATGTCGCTGGAAACCTTCAACGCCAACGCCGAAGGTTGGTGGAGCATGAACGTTCCGGCCCCGCAGGTCGGCCAAGGCGGCGGTCTGCTGGGCAGCCTGGTGGGCGGCGGCGGTTCCTCCACCGGCCCGCGTTGATCCGGCATCGACCCGAATGAATGCCACCGCTTGGCTGGGCGGCATTCCCATCTGTTCGGTGGAACAGGGAGCCTGCCGGTATCCGGCAGGCTCCTCTATGCGCTCGATGATGGAGGCATGATGAAAGAACTCAATGGGCAGGAACTGGAAATGGTCGCCGGCGGAGCCTCTTCCGGCTTCCTCGACAGCATCGGCGGTGCGCTCTTCGGCACCTTGAGCGGTGCGCTGGGGGGCATCACCCAGGGGCTTTCCAGCCTGCTGGGCGGCAACCCGATCGGCGCTATCCTCAACGTCACCGTGGGCACGATCTTCGGTGCCATCTCCGGGTTGTTCAATGGCCTGGCACAGGGGACTTCCTCGAAACTCCAATCCTTGGGAAGTCTCTTGGGCAATCCATTCTCCGGCAATAATTCCGGCTCTGGAAACGGGCCGCGTTGATATCGCCAGTACGCTGTCTTATCGAAAATAAGCCACTACTTCGGTAGTGGCTTTTTTGTTGCCTGGCGATAGTCCATGGTTGATTTATTAAATATATCAATCGGAATTTTCTTAATTTTATCTATAAGAGATTTCCTACAAGTCAGGTTGGATTTCTCCACTGTCTGGCTATTCGGCTCGCGTAATAGCCTATTGCCTGATTCTTTAGCGGTTCGAGGCTTTTTCAGGATATCCCCGAAGAATGTCCACGACCTGACTCGTAGCATTGCGGCTCGATTTTTCAGGGTGGTTCAGATGTTTCTCAACAAGTTGCATTGGGGTGCGCTGGCCTGGCTGGCATTCACCCCGCTGGTGGTCCTCGGTGCCGAGCCGGAGGGCAAGGGCGGCAAGCGCCTGCTCTGCCAGCCCGAATGCGGGTGGCAGGATGCCCCGCGGAAGAAACTGGACCTGTCGGTCGACCACCTGACCCGCGACTGGCAGTCGTCGGACGCCGGAGCGGGGCAGGGCGGTACCCTGGACCTGTGGCATGCGGTCAGCCTGGCGGTGCAGACCTACCCGTCGATCCGCGATGCCGCGGCCCAGCTCGACCAGCAGCGCGAGGCCATCAACGTGGCCAGGGCCGGCTACCTGCCGACCATCCAGACCGGCCTGAACACCGGCAAGCAGGGCGCCTACGGCAGCGGCCAGAACCTGTCGCTGTCCGCCTCGCAGATGATCTACGACTTCGGCAAGGTGGCCAACGCGGTCAAGGGCGCCGAAGCCGGCGTGCAGGTGCAGCGCTTCCAGCTGATGAGCGAGGTGGACGAGGTCGCCCGGCAGTCGGCCCAGGCGCTGATCGAAGTGGCCCGCTACCGCGCCCTGCGCGACAGCGCCCGGACCCTGGTGGACGGCCTGCAGCGCCTGCGCCAGTTGGCCCGGCAGCGCGCCAGCGAAGGCGCCAGCACCCAGGCCGACCTGATCCAGGCGCAGTCGCGGGTGGAGGCGGCCGAAGCCTCGCTGCTGGCCATCCAGACGCAGCTGCGCCAGCAGAAGAGCAAGCTGCGCACCATGATCGGCCGCGAGGTGGACGAGGCCGCCGTGGACGTGCCCGCTGAGCGCCTGCAACAGGCCGTGCGGCTGATCAAGCCGAACCCGCGGATGCCGGTCGGCGTGCGCATGGCGGTGGCCGAGCGCGAGGAGGCCGAGGCCCAGCTGTCCCTGGCGCGCGCCAACACGCGGCCGACCTTCACCGTCGACGGCGGCGTCAACAAGTACTTCGGCAATGCCGGCGACATGGCCGGCGAACGCGTCTACACCCTGACCCTCGGCGTCAAGCACGACCTGTTCGCCGGCGGCGCGCCCTCGGCGCGGGTGCGCGGCGCCGGCCAGGCGCTGCGGGCGGCCGAGGAGCGCCTGCACACCCGGCAGCTGGAGGCCCGCGACCAGTGGGTCGCCCTGCAGGAACAGATGGGCGGCCTCGACGAGCGCCTGCGGGTGCTCGCCGACCGCCAGAAAAGCATCGTCGACACCCAGCGCCTGTACCGCGAGCAGTACCTCTCGCTGGGCACCCGCACGCTGCTCGACCTGCTCAACGCCGAGCAGGAGATCTACCAGGCGCAGAGCGATTCGGTGAACGCCCGCCACGACCTGTGGAGCGCCCAGGTGGCCTTCATCAACGCCACCGGGCGGATGCACGACGTCTTCCAACTCGAGAGTGATTCCCTATGACCGCGCAAGCGCAACGCCCGGATGCCGTCAGCAGCCCGTGGCTGGAAGCCATGCTGATGGTGGCCCGGCATTACCGCCTGGACGTTTCCGAAGAACGCGTCCGCGTCGGCCTGCAATGGCGCCAGGGCCAGGACCTGGACGGGCAGCTGCAGCACATGGCCCGCGACATGGGCCTGACGCTGCGCGCCGAAGCCCTGGACAAGGGCGTGCTCGACCCCTGGCGCCTGCCGGTGCTGGCGCAGTTCTCCGGCGGCCAGGTCGGCGTCATCGAAAGCATCGACGGCCAGGGCCGCGTCGGCGTGCGCCTGAGCGGCGAGCAGGGCGTGCTGCAGGCCCTGCCGGCAGAGGAAGTGGTCGAGCGGGTGGAGCGCGTCTACTGCCTGCGCCCCGAGGTCGCGGTGGCCGACGTGCGCGTCGACGACTACATCAAACCCTACCAGCCCAACTGGTTCTGGAGCCTGGTGCTGCGCGACTGGCGGCGCTACGGCGACGTCATGCTCGCCTCGCTGGTGGCCAACGTCCTGGCCCTGGCCTCCATGCTGTTCTCCATGCAGGTCTACGACCGCGTGGTGCCGTCGCAGTCCGAGCCGACCCTCTGGGTATTGTTCGGCGGGGTGCTGCTGGCGGTGCTCATCGGCTTCGGCATGCGCCTGGCGCGCACCCACATCTCCGACCTGATCGGCAAGCGCGCCGACCTGCGCATTTCCGACCGCGTCTTCGGCCACGCCCTGCGCCTGCGCAACGAGGCCATGTCCAAGTCCACCGGCTCGTTCATCTCGCAGATCCGCGAGATGGAGCAGGTGCGCGAACTGATCACCTCGACCACCCTGGGCGCGCTGGCCGACCTGCCGTTCTTCTTCCTGTTCCTGGTGGTGCTCTGGTCGGTGGGCGGGGTCATGGCCCTGGTGCCGCTGGCGGTGCTGCCGCTGCTGCTGATCCCCGGCCTGCTGGCGCAGAAGCCGCTGGCGCGGCTGTCCAAGGAAGGCATGCGCGAGTCGGCGATCCGCAACGCCATCCTGGTGGAGGCGGTGCAGGGCATCGAAGACGTCAAGCAGCTGCGCGCCGAGCAGCGCTTCCAGAACCAGTGGAACCACCTCAACGAGGTCTCGGCCACCGTCAGCATGCGCCAGCGCTTCATTTCCGGCGCGCTCATGGCCTGGACCCAGGAAGTGCAGACGCTGGTCTACGTGCTGGTGGTGCTGGTCGGCTGCTTCCAGGTGATGAGCGGCGACATGACCACCGGCGCGCTGATCGGCATGTCCATCCTGTCCTCGCGGATGATCGCGCCGCTGGCGCAGATCTCCGGGATCATGTCGCGCTGGCAGCAGGCCAAGGTCGCCCGCGAGGGCCTGGAGGAGCTGATGCAGCGCCCGGTGGAAAGCGCCGAGGGCGGCAAGCGCCTGCACCGCCCGGTGCTGCACGGCGACTACCAGCTCGAAGGCGTGCGCTTCCGCTACGGCCAGGACGACAAGCGCGCGGCCATCGAAGTGGGCCAGCTGCGCATCGCCGCCGGCGAGAAGGTGGCCATCCTCGGCCGCAACGGCGCCGGCAAGTCCAGCCTGCTGCAACTGCTGGCCGGCATGTACCGGCCGCAGGAGGGCAGCCTGCTGCTCGACTCGCTGCGCCTGGAACTGATCGACCCCTACGACGTGCGCCGCGACGTGGCCTTCCTCAGCCAGCAGGCCAACCTGTTCTTCGGCACCCTGCGCGACAACCTGACCATGGGCCGGCCCAACGCCAGCGACGAGGAACTGCTCGAGGCCCTGCGCCTGAGCGGCGCCCTGGGCATGGTGCAGGCGCTGCCCGACGGCCTGGAGCACATGGTCCAGGAAGGCGGCCGCGGCCTCTCCGGCGGCCAGCGCCAGAGCCTGCTGCTGGCCCGCACGCTGCTGCGCCAGCCGCGCGTTCTGCTGCTCGACGAGCCCACCGCCTGGCTCGACGAAGTCGGCGAGCAGGGCCTGATCCGCCACCTGGAGCCCTGGCTGGCCTCGCGCACCCTGGTGGTGGCGACGCACCGCCCGGCGGTGCTCAAGTGGGTCGACCGCATCATCGTGGTCGACAACGGCCGCGTCGTCCTCGACGACACCAAGCAGGCGGTGCTGGCCAAGCTTGCCGGCGGGCCGGCGGCCAAGCCCGGCGAGAAGGCCCCGGCCGTCGCCTGAGCCACCACTGAATTCGCAGAGGACGCAGGCCCTGGCCCGCGTCGGGAGTGACCATGCAAGCCAATTCGATTCAAGCGCCCGGGGCCGCGCCCCTGGCCCCCTACTTCCAGGCGAAGGAGCACGCGCCGCGCGCCACCTGGCTGATCTGGAGCGTGCTCGGCGGCATGTTGCTGCTGTTCGCCTGGGCCTACCTGTTCGAGCTCGACGAGGTTTCCACCGGCACCGGCAAGGTGATCCCCAGCTCCCGCGAGCAGGTGGTGCAGTCCCTGGAAGGCGGCATCCTCGCCGAGCTGCGGGTCAAGGAGGGCGACCGCGTCGACGCGGGCCAGGTGCTCGCCCAGCTCGACCGCACCAAGACCGAATCCTCGGTGGGCGAGAGCACCTCGCGCCTGCGCGCCGCCCTGGCCATGGCCGCGCGCCTGCGGGCGGAAGTGGACGGCGGCGAACTGGTGTTTCCCGCGCAAGTGCTGGAGGAGCCGGACCTGGTGAAGTCCGAGACCGCCCTGTACAAGTCGCGGCGCAACAGCCTGGAGAAGAGCCTCAAGGGCATCAACGAGGCCCTGGCCCTGGTCGACAAGGAACTCAAGCTGACCACGCGCCTGGCCGAGATCGGCGCGGCGAGCAACGTCGAGGTGCTGCGCCTGAAGCGCCAGGCCAACGAGCTGGAGCTCAAGGCCACCGAGACGCGCAACCAGTATTACGTCAAGGCCCGCGAGGAGCTGGCCAAGGCCAACGGCGAAGTGGAGGCGCAGCAGTCGGTGACGCGCGGCCGCGCCGACTCGCTGACGCGCCTGACCGTGCTCTCGCCGGTGCGCGGCATCGTCAAGGACATCGAGGTGAACACCGTAGGCGGCGTCATCCCGCCCAACGGCCGCTTCATGGTCATAGTGCCGGTGGAGGACCAGTTGCTGGTGGAGGCGCGCATCTCCCCGCGCGACGTGGCCTTCATCCACCCCGGGCAGCGCGCCACGGTGAAGATCAGCGCCTACGACTACGCCATCTACGGCGGCCTGGAGGGCAAGGTGACGCACATCTCGCCGGACACCATCCAGGACGAGGTTCGCCGCGACCAGTACTACTACCGGGTGTTCGTGCGCACCGAGACCGATTCGCTGCAGAACAAGGACGGCAAGAGCTTCCCGATCTTCCCCGGCATGGTCGCCACGGTGGACGTGCACACCGGCAGCAAGACCGTCTGGGACTACCTGACCAAGCCGCTCAACCGCGCCCGCGAAGCGCTGCGCGAACGCTGAGGAGGGCAAGCATGGCCAAGCAACGCACGCCCAGCTACCGCGAACGCCGCGAGGTCGAGGCCGCCGGCCGGCGCGCCAGCGCCCTCTACGCCCAGGGCCGGCACGAGCAGGCCCTGCAACTGTGCCTGCAGACCGCCCGGCGCTGGCCGCAGCTGGCGGTGGCCTGGACCGACGCGGCGGTGAACTGCATCAAGCTGGAGCGCTGGCAGGAAGCCATCGAGCATGCCGGCCGCGCCCTGGCCGCCGGCGGCGACAGCCTGGCGCTGTTCGACGCCCTGTCCCACGCCCATTGCGCCCTGCGCCAGTGGGACCAGGTGCGCCGCCATGGCCTGCACGCGCTGAGCCTGCGCGAGCGCCAGTTCGGCGTCGAACCGCCGATCGCCCATGCCCTGCCGGCATTGCCGCCGCCGCCCGGCGCCGCCACCCGCGAGCGCAACCTGATCGCCTTCTCGCTGTTCGGCGCCAGCGCCAAATACTGCGAGACGGCGGTGCTCAACGTGCTGGAGCAGCCGCGCATCTACCCGCACTGGACCTGCCGCTTCTATATCGACGACAGCGTGCCCGAGGCCATCGTCCGCCGCCTGCTCGACAACGGCGGCCAGGTGGTGCGGGTGGACGAGGCCGCGCGCCAGTGGCCGGGGCCGATGTGGCGCTTCCTCGCCCTGGACGACGCCCAGGCCCAGCGCATCCTGTTCCGCGACGCCGACTCGGTGATCAGCGAGCGCGAGGCCGAGGCGGTGGCCCAGTGGCTGGCCAGCGACAAGCACTTCCATGCCCTGCGCGACAACGGCACCCATACCGAACTGCTGCTGGCCGGGCTCTGGGGCGTCGTCGGCGGGGCGCTGCCGCCGCTGGCGCAACTGGCCCGGCTGTTCTTCGCCGAACCGGTGGCTTCGCGGCATTTCGCCGACCAGCACTTCCTGCGCCGCTACGTCTGGCCCTATGCCCGGCGCAGCCTGCTGCAGCACGACTCGATGTTCGGTTTCCTCGACGCCGCCGGCTTCCCCGGCGGGCCCATGCCGGACGACTTCCACGTCGGCTACGCCGAAGGCTCGCCCCGCTTCGAACTGCCCTGCACCCTGGCCGAAGGCAGCCGGGTGCGCTGGACCCTGTACCGGCGCGAGGGGGAGGGCGAGCAGGCGATCTGCGACTACGCCGCCACGGTGAACGCAGGCAGGGTGCAAGGGCACATCCCGGCACGCTATGCCGAGTGGATCCGCCGCGGCGAAGCCCGCATAGCGGTGACCCCGGAAGCGTAGGGCGAATAACCGTTCGCGGTTATCCGCCGTTTCACCTTTCTCATCGCCAACGCCATCGCCAGCCCTGGCGCGGCCATCAGCGATAATGATCGAGGATGCGCTCGATTTCCCCGGAGGCCTTGAGCTCGGCCAGGGCGTCGAGCACCGCCTGGGTCGGCAGTTGCGGATCGTCGAGGACCATGCAGCCCAGTTCGGCCTGGTCGAGCTTGGCGGCGGGGTAGAGGCGGCGCTCGGCCGGCCGCTGGAGGTTGAACCAGTTCAGCGCCACCTCGCTGGACACCGCATAGTCATAGCGCCCGGCTTCCAGCTTTTTCAGCACCAGCTCCTGGTTGCGCGCATCGTCGCGGTGCAGGCGCCCGTTGGCGAACGAACGCTGCAGGTGCGGGTAGGAGTAGCCCAGCACGGTGCCGATGCTCTGCCCGGCCAGCGTGGCGACCTCCACCGGCGCCCGCTCCCGGGCCACCAGCAGGTCGCGCTGGGTCAGCAGCGGCACGCTCCAGCGGTAGTCGCTGAACGCCTCGCTGAGCCAGGCCGGGGCGATGTAGCAGCGCACGTCGATGCTGTGGCTGTGCAGCGCCTGTTCCACCCGGGCCCGCGGCAGGATATGGAAAGACGGGGCCATGCCGACCTTGTGCGCGGTGCGGGTGAACAGCTCGAAGAGGATACCGCCGGTCAGTTGGCCGTCCTCGACCTGCGCCAGCGGCATGGCCCAGCCCTCGATCACCGAGAAACTCAGCTGCCGGGGATCGGCCTGGGCCAGGCCGGCGACCAGCAGGAGGGCGGGGAGGAGTGCGCGCATTCGGGCTCCGGACGTGCGGAAGCAGGACACAATGCCTGTTTCGGAGGGTTCTTGCCAAGCCTGGCCCGGCATCGGGTGCAATTTCCGGTCCTCTTCGCTAGGATTAGCCCACTTCCGCCTACCAGCTGCGATGGATTTCAATGAGTTATCAGGTTCTTGCCCGCAAATGGCGTCCGCGTTCGTTCCGCGAAATGGTCGGCCAGACCCACGTCCTCAAGGCCCTGATCAACGCGCTCGACAACCAGCGCCTGCACCACGCCTACCTGTTCACCGGGACCCGCGGCGTGGGCAAGACCACCATCGCGCGCATCCTGGCCAAGTGCCTGAACTGCGAGACCGGCATCAGCTCCACCCCCTGCGGCCAGTGCTCGGTGTGCCGGGAGATCGACGAGGGCCGCTTCGTCGACCTCATCGAAGTGGACGCCGCCAGCCGCACCAAGGTCGAGGATACCCGCGAACTGCTGGACAACGTGCAGTACGCGCCGAGCCGCGGGCGCTACAAGGTCTACCTGATCGACGAAGTGCACATGCTCTCCTCGCACTCGTTCAACGCCCTGCTCAAGACCCTCGAAGAGCCGCCGCCCCACGTCAAGTTCCTGCTGGCCACCACCGACCCGCAGAAGCTGCCGGTGACCATCCTCTCGCGCTGCCTGCAGTTCAGCCTGAAGAACATGCCGCCGGAGCGCGTGGTGGAGCACCTGACCCACGTGCTCGGCGCCGAGAACGTGCCCTTCGAGGAAGACGCCCTGTGGCTGCTCGGCCGCGCGGCCGACGGCTCCATGCGCGACGCCATGAGCCTGACCGACCAGGCCATCGCCTTCGGTGAGGGCAAGGTGCTGGCCGCCGACGTGCGCGCCATGCTCGGCACCCTCGACCACGGCCAGGTCTACGGCGTGCTCCACGCGCTGCTCGAAGGCGACGCCCGGGCGCTGCTGGACGCCGTGCGCCACCTGGCCGAACAGGGCCCGGACTGGGGCGGGGTGCTGGCCGAAATCCTCAACGTGCTGCACCGCGTGGCCATCGCCCAGGTGCTGCCGGACGCCGTCGACAACGGCCAGGGCGACCGCGACAAGGTGCTGGCCCTGGCGCAAGCGCTGCCCGGCGAGGACGTGCAGTTCTACTACCAGATGGGCCTGATCGGCCGCCGCGACCTGCCCCTGGCGCCGGACCCGCGCAGTGGCTTCGAGATGGTGTTGTTGCGCATGCTGGCCTTCCGCCCGGCCGATGGTGGGGCGCCACCGAGGTCACCGCTAAAGGACCTGGGGATCAGCACGGCCACGGCTGATTCCAACCGCAACCCAGTGGCCGGCGCCGCCGTTGCGGTGCCGGCAGCCGTTGCCAGCGCGGCCAGCGTGCCGGTGGTGTCCACCGTGCCCGCCGCCGTTGCGCAACCGGCCCCCGCGCCGCAGCCTGTGGCGGCTCCGGCTCCGGCTCCGGCTCCGGCTCCGGCTCCGGCTCCGGCTCCGGCTCCGGCTCCGGCTCCGGTAGCCGAGGTTGCGCCCGAACCTGCGCCGGCGCCTGTCGTCGAGGCTGCGCCCGCACCTGTCGAGCCCGCCCCGCAGGCCGTGCCCGTCGAGGTGCCGGCGGTCGAAGCGCAGGCCGCTCCGGCCGAACCGGCGCCCGTCGTCGACCTGCCCTGGGAAGAGCCCGCCGCGCCGGCCGCCGCGCAGCCGCCGGTCGCGCCCGCGCCCCAGCCGGCCGCCGAGCCCGCTCCACTGCCCGACCCCGCGCCTATCATCGCCATGGCCGACAGCGAGGACGACGACCGCGACGAAGAGCCGCCGCCGGCCGAGGACTACTATGAAGTCGACATGGATTCGCTCAGCTACCTGGAAGGCGGCGACGAGTCGCAGGCCAGCGCCCAGCCCGAGCCCGAACCGGAACCGGCGGCCCTGCCGGCCACCGGCCTTGCCGCCGAGTGGCTGGACCTGTTCCCGCGCCTGGGCCTGGGCGGCCTGACCGCGAGCATCGGCGCCAACTGCACCCTGGTCGCGGTGGAGGACGACACCTGGCACCTGCACCTGGACCCGGGGCAGAGCGCGTTGTACAACGCCACCCAGCAGCGCCGCCTGAACGACGCGCTGAGCCAGTACCACGGGCGCACCCTGAAGCTGGAAGTGACCATCCAGAAGCCCGAGCAGGAAACCCCGGCCCAGGCCGCGGCGCGCAAGCGCGCCGAGCGCCAGCGCGAGGCCGAGCGCTCCATCGAGGCGGACCCTTACGTGCAGCAGATGCGGCAGCAGTTCGGCGCGGTGGTCCGCGCCGGTACCATCGAACCCCTGGCGGCGAAGGCCTGAAGGCCGGCGCCCAACCAACCCTGAACGACAGAAGGTGATCGAAATGATGAAAGGTGGCATGGCCGGCCTGATGAAGCAGGCCCAGCAGATGCAGGAAAAGATGCAGAAGATGCAGGAAGAGCTGGCCAACGCCGAAGTCACCGGCCAGTCCGGCGCCGGCCTGGTGAGCGTGGTGATGACCGGCCGGCACGACGTCAAGCGCGTCAGCCTGGACGACAGCCTGATGCAGGAGGACAAGGAAATCCTCGAAGACCTGATCGCCGCCGCGGTGAACGACGCCGTGCGCAAGATCGAGCAGAACAACCAGGAGAAGATGGCGGGCATGACCGCCGGCATGCAGCTGCCCCCCGGCTTCAAGATGCCGTTCTAAGCAAGTGGGCTGGAAGCTGGAGGCCAGAAGCAAAAGCCGCAGGCTCTTCCAGCTTCCAGCTTCCAGCTTCCAGCTTCCAGCTTTTAGCCCTTCTTCCACCCCTTGCAGTCAGATACTTCCATGAGCTTCAGCCCGCTGATCCGCCAACTCATCGACGCCCTGCGCATTCTCCCCGGGGTGGGGCAGAAGAGCGCCCAGCGCATGGCGCTGCAGTTGCTGGAGCGTGACCGCACGGGCGGGCTGCGCCTGGCCCAGTCGCTGACCCAGGCCATGGAAGGGGTAGGGCACTGCAAGCAGTGCCGCACGCTGAGCGAGGAGGAGCTGTGCCCGCAGTGCGCCGACCCGCGCCGCGACGACTCGCTGCTGTGCGTGGTGGAAGGCCCGCTGGACGTGTTCGCGGTGGAGCAGACCGGCTACCGCGGGCGCTTCTTCGTGCTCAAGGGCCACCTCTCGCCGCTGGACGGCCTGGGCCCGGAGGCCATCGGCATTCCCGAGCTGGAAGCGCGGATCAAGGCCGGCAACTTCGCCGAGATCATCCTCGCCACCAACCCCACGGTGGAAGGCGAGGCCACCGCCCACTACATCGCCCAACTGCTGGCCGGCAGCGGCCTGGTGCTCAGCCGCATCGCCCACGGCGTGCCCTTGGGCGGCGAACTGGAGCTGGTGGATGGCGGCACCCTGGCCCACGCCCTGGCCGGACGCCGGCCGATCGTCTAGTCCAGAGGCATCGGGCCGAAACGGCCCAGGCGATGGCGCAAGTCTCGCCTTGAAAACCAAGCAAGCGCTCGGTAAGTTTTCAGGCAACCCGCCTGGAGGCCCGCCATGTCCGCATTCACCGAATACTTCGACGACAGCCACCGCCTGGTCCGCGACTCGGTGCGGCGCTTCGTCGAGCGGGAAATCCTCCCGCACATCGCCGATTGGGAAGAAGCCGAGGAGTTCCCCCGCGAGCTCTACCGCAAGGCCGGCGAGGCCGGCATCCTCGGCATCGGCTACCCCGAAGCCTACGGCGGCAGCCACGAGGGCGACCTGTTCGCCAAGCTGGCGGCCAGCGAGGAACTGATGCGCAGCGGCTCCGGCGGCCTGGTGGCCGGCCTGGGCTCGCTGGACATCGGCCTGCCGCCGCTGCTCAAGTGGGGCCGCGCGGAACTGCGCGAACGCATCGTGCCGCAGGTGCTGGCCGGCGAGAAGATCATGGCCCTGGCGGTCACCGAGCCCTCCGGCGGCTCCGACGTGGCCAGCCTGAAGACCCGCGCCGTGCGCGACGGCGAGCATTACCGCGTGACCGGCAGCAAGACCTTCATCACCAGCGGCGTGCGCGCCGACTACTACACGGTGGCGGTGCGCACCGGCGGCGAAGGCTACGGCGGCGTCAGCCTGCTGTTGGTGGAGAAGGGCACGCCCGGCTTCACGGTGGGCCGCAAGCTGAAGAAGATGGGCTGGTGGGCCTCGGACACCGCCGAGCTGTTCTTCGACGACTGCAAGGTGCCGGTGGAAAACCTGATCGGCATGCAGAACATGGGCTTCGCCTGCATCATGGCCAACTTCCAGAGCGAGCGCCTGGCCCTGGCCACCATGGCCAACATGACCGCCCAGCTGGCCCTGGAGGAAGCCCTGAAATGGGGCGCCGAGCGCGAAGCCTTCGGCAAGCCCATCGGCAAGTTCCAGGTGCTCAAGCACCGCCTGGCGGAGATGGCCACCCAGGTGGAAGTCTCCCGCGAGTTCACCTACCGCCAGGCGGCGAAGATGGCCGTCGGGCAGAGCGTGGTGAAGGAAATCTCCATGGCCAAGAACTTCGCCACCGACGTCGCCGACCGGGTGGTCTATGACGCGGTGCAACTGCTGGGTGGCATGGGGTATATGCGCGAGAGCCTGGTGGAGCGGTTGTACCGCGACAACCGCATCCTTTCCATCGGCGGCGGGACGCGGGAGATCATGAACGAGATCATCGCCAAGCAGATGGGATTGTGAGGGAGCGGGCTGTTTGTAGGAGCGAGCTTGCTCGCGAACAATGGCGTTTCCCGGCGGCTGCGGTGTTTGGGGTTGACTCCGCTCCCTCTCCCCAGCCCTCTCCCTGAAGGGAGAGGGGGCTATCCGTGCCGTCGGAGAGAGCTGTGTCAGCCGGCTGCCAGGGAGTTCCGGCTAACCCCAGAACACCAAACCCTGCCCAACGGTCCCCTCTCCCTTCAGGGAGAGGGTTAGGGAGAGGGAACGAGGTCCGGCCACACACCAGCGCAGCCAGGTAACTCCATTGGTTCGCGAGCAAGCTCGCTCCTACGAAGAGCGAAGAGCAAGCACCCCGTAGGATGGCGTTGAGCGAAGCGATACCCATCAAAAAGAAAGCCCGCTCCAAGAAGCGGGCTTCTTCTTTCACCACCCCCTACTTGGCCTCATACCCCTCCGTCCGCGCCTTGCCCTTCGGCGCAAAACGCGCCGCCAGGCGCATGCTGACGGTAACCACCTTCTGGTACCACACCGGCAACACCCGCAGCATCACGTCGATGGCATGGGCATCCGCGCCAATGAGAATGCGTCGAGCGTCGCGCTCCACGCCGCGGATGATCACCTGGGCCGCCTTGTCCGGGGTGGTGCGCAGCAACTGGTCGTTGAACTGCTGGCGCGCGGCGTTGGCGTTCTGCCCGGTGACCTTGGCCAGGCTGTCGTTCATCCGCGCGGTGCGGGCGATGTTGGTCTTGATCCCGCCGGGGTGCACGCAGCTGGCCGAGACCGCGCCGCCTTCCATGTCCAGCTCCTGGCGCAGTGATTCGGTGAAGCCGCGCACGGCGAACTTGGTGGCGTTGTAGGCGCTCATGCCCGGCTGCGAGAACAGCCCGAACACGCTGGAGACGTTGACGACGTGCCCCTCGCCGCTGGCCTTGATGTGCGGCAGGAAGGCCTTGGTGCCGTAGACCACGCCCCAGAAGTTGATGTTGGTGATCCACTCGTACTCTTCGTACTCGCTGCCTTCCACGGTGCCGGCATGGGCCACCCCGGCGTTGTTGAACACCAGGTTGACCTTGCCGTGCTCGGCCACCACCTTGTCGGCCCAGGCGTGGACCTGCTCGCGCTCGGCGACGTTGACCACCTCGGTGGAGATGCGCACGCCGTAGGAGGCCAGGGCCTGGCGGGTTTCCTCAAGCCCCGCGGCGTTGACGTCGGCCAGCGCCAGGTGGCAGCCGCGCGAGGCCAGCTCGCGGGCCAGGGCGCGGCCGATGCCGGAACCGGCGCCGGTGATGGCGGCGACTTTGTTCTCGAAGGACTTCATGCCGGGACCTCCTCGGCGCGGGGTTGCTGGGTGACTGCGGTTTCCTCGAACGGCCGGGCCTTCAGATGATAGGCGGCGGCGTCGAAACTGCGGGTGAGCAGGCGGAAGCGCCAGGTGAAGCCCGGCCACAGGGTGCAGTTGCGCCCGCTCACCGGGTGCAGGTACCAGCTCTTGCAGCCGCCGGTGTTCCACACGCTATGGTTGAGCCCGCGCTGCAGCTTGAGGTTCCAGCGCTGCTGCTCGTCTTCCTTGACCTCCAGGCTGAGCAGCTCGCGGCGCCGCATCAGCTTCAGCGCGCCGAGCACGTAGGCGATCTGCGACTCGATCATGTAGACCATGGAGTTGTGGCCCAGGCCGGTGTTCGGGCCCATCAGGAAGAACAGGTTGGGGAAGCCGCGGGTGACGGTGCCCTTGTAGGCCTCCGGGCCCTGCGGCCAGGTGTCCAGCAGGTCCACGCCGCCGCGACCGAACACGGTGCCGCGGGGGATGGGGTCGTTGGCGGTGAAGCCGGTGCCGAAGATGATCGCGTCCACCTCGCGCTCCTGGCCGTCGGCGGTGACGATGCTGTGCTCGCGGATCTCGCGGATGCCGTCGGTGATCACCGAGGCGTTCGGCGCGGCCAGCGCCGGGTAGTAGTTCGGCGACATCAGGATGCGCTTGCAGCCGATGGTGTAGTCCGGGGTCAGCTTGCGGCGCAGTTCCGGGTCCTTGACCTGCTGGTGGATGTAGCGCACCGCCAGCTTGCCGATCATCTTCATCGCCCAGGGCGCGAAGGTGAAGCCCAGCACGCGGCCTTCGAGCATGCTGTAGAGCGCGCCGCGCCAGAGCTTCTGCACCAGCGGGAAGTGCTTGAAGCGCGCCCGTTCCTTGTCGCTGATGGCGCGGTCGGGCTTGGGCAGGATCCAGGGCGCGGTGCGCTGGTAGAGGTCCAGGCTGGCCACCAGCGGCTGGATTTCCGGAACGAACTGGATGGCCGAGGCGCCGGTGCCGATCACCGCCACGCGCTTGCCCTTCAGGTCGTAGTCGTGGTCCCAGTGCTGCGAGTGGAAGGCGTGGCCCTTGAAGCTGTCCAGGCCCTTGAGGTCGGGGATCGAGGGGATCGACAGGGCGCCCATGCCGGAGACCACCGCCTGGGCGGTGTAGTGGTTGCCGGCGGCGTCGCGCAGGTGCCAGAGGTCGCGCGCCTCGTCCCATTCCAGGCGCTGGATCTCGGTGTTCAGCAGGGTGCGGCCTTCCAGGCGGTACTTCTTCCAGCAGTTCTCCAGGTAGCCGCGGATTTCCGGCTGGCGGGCGAACATGCGCGTCCATTCCGGGTTCGGCTCGAAGGAGAAGGAGTAGACGTGGGACTGCACGTCGCAGGCGCAGCCGGGGTAGTTGTTGACCCGCCAGGTGCCGCCGACGCCGGCGTCCTTCTCGAACAGCAGGAAGTCGTCCTCGCCCTCCTGGCTGAGGCGGATGGCCATGCCCAGGCCGGAGAAACCGGTGCCGATGATGGCCACCTTGCAGTGTCTGACCGCGGCAGTCTTAGGTTGAGTTCCCATTTACCTGGCTCCTGTTATGCTTGTGTGCAGGCGTATACAACTGTCTACGTGGTGCCAATGTAGACATCTGTATACTTCGTGGGCAACCAATCTTTAGGGTGGGCGAGGTGGGGCAAGGATGAGTCTGGAACCGGACGCGGTAACACAACGCCAGGATGCACCGGGCAAGCGCCTGCTGATGGAGGCGGCGCTGCGCCTGGCCTCCAGCCGGCGCAGCCTGAGCAGCATCGGCCTGCGCGAGCTGGCCCGCGAGGCCGGGCTGAACCCCAATACCTTCTACCGCCACTTCGCCGACGTCGACGACCTGGGCCTGGCGATCATCCGCGACATCGCTACTCAACTGCGCCAGCCGCTGCGCGAACTGCGCCGCGAGGCGGCCGGGCGCGCGCCGGCGGCGGGCGGCGCGGCGGCCACCCCGCTGGGCCTGGACTTCGCCCGCGGCCAGCGGGTGTGCGAGGAGACGGTGCGGCTGTTCTTCGACTTCGTCGAACGCCATCCCGAGGCCTTCATCATCGGCGTGCGCGAACTGCACGGCCCTTCGGCGGTGCTGCGCGAGGCGCTGGGCCAGGTGATGGACGACTTCGGCGCCGACATGGCCGAGGACATCGCCCTGTTCCGCCTGCTGCCGGAGGTGCCGGCGCAGGAGGTGGCGCAGCTGTCGCGGCTGATCAGCCGGCAGCTGTTCCAGCTGTCGCTGGATTACCTGGAATTGCCGGAAGGGCAACGGGGCGAGGTCTGCGCGCTGGCGGAGCGGCAGGTGCTGCTGCTGTTCACCGGGGCGGCGGTGTTGCAGGCGTTGGGGTTGTAGGAGCGTTCCTGTCGTGCAGGGTGCGGAACCCGACTCTGCTCCCTCACCCTAACCCTCTCCCAGAGGGAGAGGGGACCGTTCGGTGTGCTTGGTTGTCATGGCGTTAGCCGGCGGCCGCAGAGGTTTCCGGCGCAATGCATTGCTCATCTCGGCACAGACGGCTCCCTCTCTCTCCCAGAGGGAGAGGGGACCGTTCGGTGTGCTTGGTTGTCATGGCGTTAGCCGGCGACCGCAGAGGTTTCCGGCGCAATGCATTGCTCATCTCGGCACGGACGGCTCCCTCTCTCTCCCAGAGGGGAGGGGCCGTTCGGTGTGCTTGGCTGTCATGGCGTTAGCCGGCGGCCGCAGAGGTTTCCGGCGCAATGCATTGCTCATCCCGGCACGGACGGCTCCCTCTCTCTCCCAGAGGGAGAGGGGACCGTTCGGTGTGCTTGGCTGTCATGGCGTTAGCCGGCGGCCGCAGAGGTTCCGGCGCAGTGCATTGCTCATCCCGGCACGGACGGCTCCCTCTCCCTCTGGGAGAGGGCTGGGGTGAGGGAACGCGGTTGTTCCGAGATCCGTCCTCACAGGGAGAGTAGGGAGAGTCTGTTCGCGAGCAAGCTCGCTCCTACGAGAAGCCGTGCTGCACCTGTAGGAGCGCGCCCTGCGCGCGATTCGCGGGCAGGGCCCGCTCCTACAGGTGAGGGGGCGGCTCAACCAGCGAAGTCGAGCTTGTCCTTCCAGTACTTCTCCAGCGTCTTGGTGTCGTGGTCGAAGGGGTGGAAGCCGGGGCGGAAGTAGTCCAGCCAGGGCAGCACGAGCTGGGTGAAGTAGCCGTTGCGCAGGCCGAACAGGGTGACCAGGCCGTGCTTCCAGCTGCGCCAGTTGAACAGCTGGCGGTCGCGGCGTAGCAGGTGGATCTGGAAGCCGGCGATCACGCCGAGGAAGATCACCGTGGTCAGCAGCATCACCGCGGTGCGGGTGAAGTAGCCGCCGTAGACCTGCTGGTAGACGTCGTAGGCCACCGCCTTGTGCTCGTTCTCCTCGATGGCGTGCCACATCCACAGCTTGTACATCTTCGGCGAGCGCATCTGCGTGCTCAGGTCCTCGCGGCGCAGCAGGCGCTCGGCCATGGTCGCGGTGAAGTGCTCCAGAGCGCAGGTGATGGCCAGGTCCTGCTTCTTGGTGGTGACCTTGCTGATCGCGCCGAGCAGGTGCTTGATGCGCAGCTCCAGGCGTTCCAGGTCGATGCCGTGTTCCTCGGCGTATTCGTTGTAGGCCGCGTGTTCCTTGGAGTGCATGGCTTCCTGGCCGATGAAGGCGGACACGTCCTTCTGCAGCTGCGGGTCCTGGATGCGGTCGCGCACGGCGCGCACGCTGTCGACGAAGAACTTCTCGCCGTAGGGGAACAGCGAGGACAGGTTGTTCATGAAGTGCGACATGAAGGGCTGATCGTCCCACCAGTACTTCGGCGTCTCGGTGAAGCTGAAATCCATGCGCCGGACGGGGAAGTGGGCGCGGAGCGGTTCGGTCTGGGCGTTCATGGGCGACTCCTTGTTGTTGTTCGACGAGCCCCGGCGGCGATTTGGGCAGGCAGCGGCGCCGGCGGGGCGGAGGGCCTGACACGGTGAATGTGTCATTGGTTGATGTAATTGTTGGAAGGATTGTCGGACAAGGGAGAGGTCCGATCCGGCCATGGAAGGGTTATTTGCGGCCAAGGAGGGGCCGGCCCGACCTTGGATAGGGGGGAAGGGGGCACGGTTGTAGGAGCGAGCTTGCTCGCGAACGGTGTTTACCGGCGGCTGCGGTATATCGGGTTGACACCGCCCCTCTCCCCAGCCCTCTCCCTGAAGGGAGAGGGGGCCGTTCGGTGTCTGTGGGGAGAATGGAGTCAGCCGGCGACCCTGGTCATTCCGGCGAATGCGGGAACTTCGCGGACAGCCCCCGCGGCAGGTCAGCCTTGCTGCGCTTCCCGCGCCTCGCGGGCGGTGACCTGCTGGCACAGCTCGATCAGTTGCTCGCGCATCCAGCGGTTGGCCGGGTCCTGGTCGGTGCTTTCGTGCCAGTACAGGTGGGTTTCCAGCTTGGGCACGTCGCTCACCGGCAGGTCCACGTAGTGCAGGTTGTGGTGGCGGGCGAAGCGCTCGGGCACCGTCACCGCCATGTCGGTCTGCTGCACCACGTTGGAGGCCATCAGGTAGTGCTGCGAGCGCAGGGCGATCTTGCGCTGCAGGCCCATCTTGCCCAGCGACAGGTCGATATAGCCCAGGCCGCTGCGGCGGCTGGAGATCTGGATGTGCGTCAGCGACAGGTACTCCTCCAGGCTCAGCTTCGGCCTGGCCAGCGGGTGGCCGTGGCGCATGGCGCAGACGTAGCGGTCTTCCATCAGCTTGACGTGGCGCACCTGCGGGTCGGTGTTCAGCGGCGCGTCCACGGCGAAGTCCAGGCGCCCGGCGGCCAGTTCCTTGGTGGTCTCGCGGCGTTTGGAGAGGAAGCTCTCGATGTGCACGTTGGGCGCCTGGCGGCGCAGGCGCTGGAACAGCGGCGGCAGGATGATGGCCTCGGTGAGGTCGGTCATGCTGATGCGGTAGGTCTTGCTCGCCTGCTGCGGGGTGAAGGTGCGGCTTTCCTGCACCGATACGCGCAGCAGCTGCAGGGCGTTGCGCACCGGGCCGATGATGTTCTGCGCCATGGGCGTGGGCACCATGCCCTGGGCGGTGCGCACGAACAGCGGGTCGTTGAAGGTCTCGCGCAGGCGGGCGAGGGCGTTGGACACCGCGGGTTGGGTGATGCCGACGATCTGTCCGGCGCGGGTGAGGTTGGCTTCGGTGTAGATGGCATCGAAGACGATGAACAGATTCAGGTCGACCTTGTTCAGGTTCATCCCGTGGCTCCGCTTGTCATTGTTGTGGCCGGATCATACCCGGGATGGCGGACCATCATGCGGGTTATGAATGTTCATTGATTCGGATAATAGGCTAGGTAAATCGTGCTGCCTGTTCTAGCATCTTCCTCGACACAAGACAAACCCCTGCCAGAAGGTAGCCCCCATGGATTTCGCCTATTCCGCCAAGGTCCAGGACCTGCGTGAGCGCGTCACCGCGTTCATGGAAGCTTATGTATATCCCGCCGAGAGCGTCTTCGAGCAACAGGTAGCCGAAGGCGACCGCTGGCAGCCGACCCAGGTCATGGAGGACCTCAAGGCCCGCGCCAAGGCCGAGGGCCTGTGGAACCTGTTCCTGCCCGAGTCCGAATACGGCGCCGGCCTGACCAACATGGAGTACGCCCCGCTGGCGGAAATCATGGGCCGCTCGCTGATCGGCGCCGAGCCGTTCAACTGCTCGGCCCCGGACACCGGCAACATGGAAACCCTCGTCCGCTACGGTAGCGAGGAACAGAAGCGCACCTGGCTGGAACCGCTGCTGCGCGGCGAAATCCGCTCCGCCTTCGCCATGACCGAGCCTGGCGTGGCTTCCTCCGACGCCACCAACATGCAGGCCAACGCCGTGCGCGAGGGTGACGAGTGGGTCATCAACGGCCGCAAGTGGTGGACCTCCGGCGCCTGCGACCCGCGCTGCAAGGTGATGATCTTCATGGGCCTGACCAACCCGGACGCGCCGCGCCACCAGCAGCACTCGATGATCCTGGTGCCCAGCGACGCCCCCGGGGTGAAGATCCTCCGCCCGCTGCCGGTGTTCGGCTACGACGACGCGCCCCACGGCCATGCCGAAGTGCTCTTCGAGAACGTCCGCGTGCCCTACGAGAACGTGCTGCTGGGCGAGGGCCGCGGCTTCGAGATCGCCCAGGGCCGCCTCGGCCCGGGCCGCATCCACCACTGCATGCGCTCCATCGGCATGGCCGAGCGCGCCCTGGAACTGATGTGCAAGCGCGCCACCAGCCGCACCGCCTTCGGCAAGCCGCTGGCGCGCCTGGGCGGCAACATCGACCACATCGCCAACTCGCGCATCGAGATCAACCAGGCCCGCCTGCTGACCCTCAACGCCGCGTACATGATGGACACCGTGGGCAACAAGATCGCCCAGAGCGAGATCGCCCAGATCAAGGTGGTGGCGCCCAACGTCGCCCTGCAGGTGATCGACCGCGCCATCCAGATCCACGGCGGCGCCGGCGTCTCCAACGACTTCCCGCTGGCCTACTGGTACTCCATGCAGCGCACCCTGCGCCTGGCCGACGGCCCGGACGAAGTGCACCGCATGGCCGTCGGCAAGTACGAGATCGGCAAGTACATGGGCAAGTGAGTGCTGGTTGGTAGTTGAGGCCCGGTGAGGGTCGCGGGAACGCCGTTTCTCCGAAGGGGAAGCGGCGTTTTTGTGTGTGGGTCTCGTTCGGGCGGTTTTTTGTAGGAGCGAGCTTGCTCGCGAACGGGTTTCCAGGTGGCGTAGGTGCTGGGCTTGAGAGCGCCCTCACCCCAGCCCTCTCCCGGAGGGAGAGGGGGCCGTTCGGAGTGGGCGGCGAATTCGGCGTCATCCTGAAACGCCTATCCTTCCTCGTGCGGGACGCGGCTCCATCGCGAACAGCGCTTGCGCTGGCCCGAAGGGGAATAACCCGGTGACTGCCCGGTTCGCGAGCAAGCTCGCTCCTACAGAATCACCCCGCCACCTGCCTTGCCTTCAGCCATGCCGCGAAGCCTTCGGCCGGCAGCGGCGGGGACAGCAGGTAGCCCTGGGCCACCCTGTAGCCCTGGGCTTCGAGGATGCGCAGTTGTTCGGGGTTCTCGATGCCTTCGGCGACCACCGTCATGCCCAGGCTGCGGCCGATGTTCAGCACGGCGTCGCTGAGGGTGCGGCTGGTGCTGTTGCTCTCCAGGTCGCGGACGAAGCTGCGGTCCAGCTTCAGTTCCTGCACCGGCAGGCGGTTCAGCCGGGCCAGGCTGGAGTAGCCGGTGCCGAAGTCGTCCAGGGCCAGGCGGATGCCCAGTTCGTGCAACTGGTCGAGCACGCCCAGGGTGTCGCTGTCGGCTTCCATCAGCGCGCTTTCGGTGATTTCCAGGGTCAGGTCGGTGCCGTGCAGGCCGTGCTCTTCCAGGGTGCGCAGCACCGCGACGGGCAGTTGCGGGTCCTGGAAGTCGCCGGCGGACAGGTTGACCGATATCTCCGGCACCTGCAGGCCCGCGTGGCGCCACTCGGCCAGTTGCCGGCAGGCTTCGCGCAGCACCCAGCGGCCCAGTTCGATGCTCAGCCCGCATTCCTCGGAGAGGGGGATGAAGCGCTCCGGGGAGATGTTGCCCAGCTGCGGGTGGTGCCAGCGGGCCAGGACCTCGGCGCCGCGCAGGCGGCCTGCGCGGATGTCCACCAGCGGCTGGTAGTTCAGGTGCAGGCGCTGCCTGGCGAGGGCTTCGCGCAGGGCGCTCTCCAGCGCCACGCGTTCCTGCGCCAGGCGCTCCAGTTCCTCGCTGAAGAACACCTGGCCGCCGCGGCTCTTGCCTTTGCCCTTGGCCTGGTTCATCGCCATCGCCGCGTGGCGCAGCAGGCTCTGGAAGTCCTCGCCATCCTCCGGGAACAGGCTGATGCCGATGCTCGCCGAGGGGTTGTGGGGCGCGCCGGCGACGCGCCAGGGCGCGTCGAGGGCGGCCTTCAGGCGGGCGAGGTGGATGCCGGCCGCCGCGCGGTCGCAGCCCGGCAGCAGGACGACGAATTCGTCGTTGGCCTGGCGCCCGACGTGGTCCTCATCGCGGCAGGCCTGGCGCAGGCGCCGGGCGATGGTGCGCAGCAGCTCGTCGCCGGAGGGGCGGCCGAAGGAGTCGTTGATCTGGCGGAAGCGGTCCAGGCCGATGTACAGCACCGCCAGGCCCTGCCGGCGCGCGGCGGCGCCGGCCAGTTCGGCGCTGGCCAGGTTCTGCAGCAGGTGGCGGTTGGGCAGGCCGGTCAGGTCGTCGTAGTAGGCGAGCTGGTGGATGCGCGTGCGCGCCTGGTCGCGCTCCAGCACCAGCGCGCAGAGGTGCGTGCAGATGTCCAGCAGGCATTGCTGCGTCGTGCAGGGCGCCTGGGGGCCCCGGCCGTAGCAGACGAAGCAGCCGATCAACTGGCCGGAGCTGGAGCGAATCGGCGTGACGCTGCAACTGCGCAGTTCCGGCGGCAGCAGGTGGCGGTAGGCGGACCACAGCGGATGGCGCTCGACTTCGCCGGCCCAGGCGCCCTCACTGCCCGGGCCGTCGCCCAGGGGCAGGCCGTCCAGGGCCTGCAGGTAGGCGGGCGGCAGGCTCGGCCCGGCCAGCGGGTGCAGGCGGCCTGCGTTGACGCGCAGGACCGAGGCGCTGGTCCGCGGCAGCAGCCGTTCGATCTCCAGGCAGGCCGCTTCCATCAGGTGTTCCGGCGGCTCGTCGCGGGCCATGCCTTCGAGCAGGCGGTCCAGCAGCACCTCGTGGATTTTCGACTGGGTGATCTCGGTGAGCGCCAGCAACTGCAGGTCGGGCTCGCCCGTGGCGCGGTTCAGCCCGGTGCTGGCGATGCCGCACCAGATGCGCCGGCCGTCATGGCAGCGCACCAGGGCTTCCACGCGGTCGTTGGCCGCCGGCCGCGCGTCCACCAGCTCGTCGAACGGGCGGCCCACCAGGCTTTCCGGGGCATGGCCGAGCAGCCGGCCGAAGGCGCGGTTGCAGTACAGCAGGCGCTGCCCGTCGTCGTTGATGCAAAGAGCGGTCTCGGCATGCTCCAGGGCTTCGGAGAGCATCCGGGGGAGGTCGGGAATACTGCGGATCGGCATGCTTGCACTCCGGCCTGGTGGTCGAGGAACGGGGCTAGAGCTTGAAGCGCAGCAGCATGTCGTTGAGCTCCACCGCCACGCGGTTCAGCGACTGGATCTGCTGGTCGCTGCTGCGGGCGCTGTTCCAGCCGGTGAGGATCGAAAGCAGGAGGGCGGCGGCCAGGGCGGCCAGGACGATGAGCATTCCCGTGCGTATTTTCAGCTTGGACAACATTGCGGACTTCCTTTCGTGGCAAACCACCATCGGACCGGCTGCGCCATGGGGGCGAAGTGATGGCAATCAGCCCTATCCTGTTCCCCCGTGAAAAGGAAAGTCAATTAGTCAATGATCTATTAAGAAACATTTATAGACGTCATGCGTCCTTCAGCCGCACGCAAGCTCCCCTGAAAATGGCTTGAGGCGTTATATCGGATGATGTATGAGGTCAATTCGCATGAAAGGTCGGAGCGTGGTCCATGAAGTCGGCGCAGCCATCGCCAACCGCCGCAGGGCCAAGGGGCTGACGCAGGCACAGATAGCAGAGGGGATAGGGGTGGAGAAGGAAACCATCAGCCGCATGGAGAACGGTGTGATATCGCCGACCTTGCAGCGCCTGGGACAGATCGCGGAAATCCTCGAATGCCCGCTGAGCGACCTTTTCCGCAAGGATTCGATCGACGTCGCCGAGCAGGCCGAGGCCATCGGCGACCTGCTTCAGGGGTTGGCGGAGAGCGAGCGGGCGCTGGTGGTGAACCTGATCGGCGAGATCGTCAAGGTGCTCAAGGGCCGGCGCAGCCACTAGCGCCGCTGCGAGCGCCCCGCCGGCGGCGGGCGGGGGGCTCAGGTGCGTTCGTTGGGTTCGTCTTCGCCGCGCTGCTGCCACCATTGGCGGCGCACATGCAACTGGGCGGCGAAGGCGCGGGCCAGGGATTCCTGGGAAAAGCGCAGGCCGCGGCGGCCCAGGCGCACCAGCCACCAGGGCCGGCCCTGGACTTCAATGGCCTCGATCTTCACCTCGTCCTGCATGCAGGGTCTCCCGGCTGACGATTTCCAGCTCCTGCTCGCCTGCCTTGCGCGTCTTGAGCAGTGACAGCAGTATGCCACCAGCGAGCAGGCCGAAGGTTACCCCAAGCGAGAGCACGGCGGGAACCTTGCCGATGAAGCCGTGGGCGAAGATCTTCGCGCCGATGAACACCAGCACCAGGGCCAGGGCGTACTTCAGGTAGACGAAGCGGTGGATCATCGCCGCCAGCGAGAAGTACAGGGCGCGCAGGCCGAGGATGGCGAAGATGTTCGAGGTGTAGACGATGAACGGGTCCTTGGTGATGGCGAAGATCGCCGGCACGCTGTCCACCGCGAACACCACGTCGGCCAGCTCGATCAGGATCAGCGCCAGGAACAGCGGGGTGGCGAAGCGCACCAGCTTGCCGCTGGCGTCCGGCTTGCGCACGAAGAAGTGGTGCTCGTGGAGCTGCTCGGTGACGCGGATGTGCCTGCGCAAAAAGCGCAGCACCGGGTTGTTGGCCAGGTCGGGCTCTTCCTCGTGCCTGGCGAAGAGCATCTTCACCCCGCTGAACAGCAGGAAGGCGCCGAACACGTACATGATCCACTCGAACTCGCTGACCAGCGCCGCGCCCAGGCCGATCATGATGGCGCGCATGACGATGGCGCCGAGGATGCCCCAGAACAGCACCTGGTGCTGGTAGCGGCGGGGGATGCCGAAGAAGCCGAAGATCATCGCCATGACGAACACGTTGTCCATCGACAGCGATTGCTCCACCAGGAAGCCGGTGTAGTACTCCATGGCGCTGGTGGCGCCGAACTCGTACCAGACGAAGCCGCCGAAGGCCAGGCCGCAGCTGAAGTAGCCGGCCGAAAGCAGCAGGCTCTCGCGCACGCCGATCTCGTGGTGGTCGCGCTGCAGCACGCCCAGGTCGAGGAACAGGAGGAGGATGACGATGGCCAGGAACAGCAGCCAGAACCAGGCGGCGGTGCCGAGGAAGGGGGTGTTGAGGAAATCCAATAGGGGTGCCATGCGGGCCCTCTCTTGCTGTCGTTGTCGAAAGTGACTCCGACATGGCGGTCAGCGACCGTCAGAGGGGCCCGGCGTCACGGCGGGAAAAATAGCAGAGCAGGGTCGCGAGGCAAGCGGGGGAAAGTAACAAGTTCCTACGACCTATTCACTCCTACAGTAACAGCCTAGACCAGGGGCGAGCGCCCTGGGCTGCCCTGGGTCAGTACACCCAGACCTCCACGCGGCGGTTCTTCACCCGGCCTTCCTGGTCGTCGTTGGCCGCCACCGGCAGGGCCGCGCCCATGCCCTCGATGCCGTGGAAGACCACGCCTTCCCTGGCCAGTTCGCGGCGCACCGCCATGGCCCGCAGCTTGGACAGCAGCTGCGCGCGGGCCGGGTCCTGGCGGGCGTCGCCGAAGCCGACCAGCACCGCCTTGCCGTCGAGCTTGTCGTGCTGGCGCAGGTAGGCCAGCAGGCGCTCGACGTCGCGCTGGGCCTTGTTGTCCAGGGTGGCGCTGCCCTCGTGGAAGCGGAAATTCACTGACAGCCGCCGGGCCTCGCGGGCCAGGGCCTTGTACTGCTCGGGCATGCCCTCGGCGGGCTGCACGCGCATGGCCTGCACGCGCTGGCCGACGAAGCCGCTGCCGCTGACCAGGGCCTGGCCGCGGTCGCCCTGGGCGAACTGCACCAGGGCCTGGGCCCAGAGGTTGCGCTCGTTGGGCTTGATGTAAAGGTACAGGCGGCGCGACAGCGGGTAGTCCTCGGTGGCGATACTGCCGGGGGAGGGCAGCATCGCCCGCGACTCGCCATCGGCGATGGCCAGGGCGCGCGCCTTGAGCACCGAGGCCAGGCCGACGAAGCCGATGCCCTGCGGGTCCGCGGCGACCTGGGCCGACAGCGCGTCGCTGGATTCGAAGCGCTGGGCGGAGGCGGCGAGGGCCTTGCCCTGGCTGGCCAGCACCAGCTCCTTGAAGGTATCGAAGGTGCCGGAGTTGTCGTCGCGGGCGTACAGGTGGATGGCGCCGCCGCGGCCGCCGAGTTGCTCCCAGGTCGTCACCTCGCCGGCGAAGACCTGGGCCAACTGGGCGGTGCTCAGCTCGCGCAGCGGGTTGTCCGGGTGCACGACGATGGCCAGGCCGTCGATGCCGATCACCTGCTCGGCCTTGGCGCCGCGCAGGTTGCCCGAGGCGGAAAGGGCCGCGGCCTCGGCGTCCTTGATCGGCCGCGAGGCGGCGGCGATCTCGGCGCTGCCGTCCTTCAGCGCGGCGAAGCCGGTGCTGCTGCCGTGGGCGGCGATCTCCACCACGACGTCGCGGCCCTGGGCGTCGCGGGCGTGGACCCGCGTTTCGTTCTGCGCCTGGCCGGGCTCGGCGAGGATGGCCTTGTAGCCCTGTTCCAGCAGCAGCCCCTTCACCAGCTCCGGCAGCAGGTGCGCGCCTATGGTGTTGGAGCCCTGGATGCGCAGCACCGGCTGGCCCTCCGGGGCGGCGGGCAGGGCGGCGAAGGCGTGCCAGGGCAGGGCGTAGCAGACGAAGGCGATGATCAGCCAGGCGAGGGTGACGGGCCAGGCGTCCTTGTCGTGGCGCGTGAAGTGCGGCATCGGTGATTCCAGGGCGGTTGCGGACGAGGCCGGGAGCATAGGCGGGCAAGGTTTCAGTGCGGTGACGCCGGGCCTCGCGGGCGCGCCGGGTGGGCGCCGCCGCTTTGGCTATAGTCATTCAGCAGCGGCCTGTCCGGGCTGCCGAGCCATTCCCGCAAGGAGCGCCATGTCCCCAGTACGCGGCCTCATCTTCTGCTGTGCCCTGCTGCTGGGCGCGGCGCCGGCCCTGGCCATCGACCAGCCGCCGCTGCAGCCGCTGACCCTCTCCGGCTACAGCGCGCACATGCCCGACAGCTGGCTGAGCCCCGCCGAGCGGGCCTGGCTGGCGCAGCGCGGCCCGCTGCGCGTCGGCGTGGCGCAGGTCGACCGGCCGCCGCTGCAGATCGTCGGCGGCGGCCGCCTGGAGGGCGTCAGCGCCGACTACCTGGGGCTGCTGGCCGGCGGCTACCAGCGCGTCTACGCCTACCCCTCGCGGGAGGCGGCCCTGGAGGCGCTGCGCAAGGGCGAGATCGACATGGTCTGCGGCGGTACCGCCAGCGAGGCCGAGGCCCGCGGCCTGCTGCTCAGCCGCGCCTACCTGCAGGACCAGCCGGTGCTGGTCAGCGACGATGCCCGCCCGTTCGACGCCAGCCGCCCCGGCACCACCCTCGCGCTGGTGGCCGACTACCTGCGCCTGGCCCAGGTGCAGGCGGCCTATCCCAACAGCCGCGTCCTGCTCTTCGCCTCGCCGCTGCGGGCCCTGGAGGCGCTGAGCCTGGGCAACGTCGACGGCATGCTCGGCGATGCGCTGTCGGTGCACTACCTGATCAACATGAACTACCTGTTCAACCTGCGCATCGACAACTTCGCGCCGCTGGAGAGCGCCGGCTTCGGCTTCCTCATGCGCCCCGGCGAGGAGCGCCTGCTCGGCCTGGTGGACCGCGGCCTGGCGCGCATCGACGTGCAGCGCAACGAGGAAATCCTGCGCCGCTGGAGCGCCGGCGAGCGCCTGCGCCTGGGCGGCCAGCGGGTGGTGCTGACGCCGCGGGAAAACCGCTGGCTGGCCGAGCACCCGCGGGTGCCGGTGGTGGTCAACCGCCACAGCGGCTCGCTGGCCCAGGCCGACGCCGACGGGCGCGTCAGCGGCATCGCCCGCGATTACCTGGACCTGCTGGGCCAGCGCTCCGGCCTGCGCTTCGCCTATGCCGCGGTGGACGACTACGCCGACGTGTTCCGCGAGCTGCACGCCGGGCGCGCCTGGCTGACGCCGGTGGTGCCGCCGAGCAACGAGGGCCTGGCGCTGCTGCCACCCTACCTGCAGGCCACCATGCTCCTGGTGATGCGCAAGGACGCGGCGGCCGTCCACGACCTCCACGACCTGGCCGGCAAGCGCGTGTCCATCGCCATCGACCCCTACCTCAACCGCGCGCTCATCGAGCGCTACCCGGACACCCGCCTGGAGTCGGCGGGCAACCAGCGCCAGGCCCTGCGCGAGGTGGCCGAGCAGCGCAGCGAGGCGGCCGTCAGCACCCTGTTCAGCGCCCGCGCGCTGATCGCCGGCGAGTTCAAGGACAGCCTCAAGGTCGCCGGCATACTCGAAGACCTGAGCACCCCCTTCAGCATCGGCGTGCGGCCGGACCAACCGGAGCTTTATTCCATCCTGGAGAAGGCCCAGCTGTCGGTGGACCCGGAGGAGGTGGCCGAGTTGGTGCGGCGCTGGGAACCGCGCCTGGCCTCCGGCGGCGGCGACTTCTGGGCCGAGCACCGCCAGGCGATCCTCAGCGGCGCCGCGCTGGCCGGCGCGCTGGTGCTGCTGTCGCTGGTCTGGGGCTTCTACCTCAACCGCCAGGTGCTGCGCACGCGGCGCGCCGAGCGGCGCCTGGGCGCCCAGGTGGGGCTGCTCAACGAATTGATCGAGGCGCTGCCCAACCCGGTCTACCGGCTCGACCGCGAGGGCCACCTGGACCTCTGCAACCAGGCCATGCTGCGCATGTTCGACGCGCGCCCGGAGGACTGCCTGGGCAAGGCCATCGGCGAGCTGGGCTGGTTCCCCGAGGAGGAGGCCGAGCGCCTGATGCAGGTGCACCGCCAGCAGGTGACCGACGGCGAGATGCCGGCGCCGGGCGACTACGTGCTGCGCCTGCGCGACGGCGATCACTACGTCTACCACTGGGCGGTGGCCCAGCACGATGGCGACGGCGTGGTGCAGGGCGTAATCGGTGGCTGGGTCGACCTGACCGAGCGCCAGCAACTGATCAACCAGCTGGAGCGCGAGCGGCAGCGCGCGGACCAGGCCAGCGCCGCCAAGAGCCAGTTCCTCTCGACCATGAGCCACGAGATCCGCACGCCGATGAACGCCATCGTCGGCCTGCAGGAGCTGGTGCTGGAAAAGGCCCGCGACGGCGTGCTCGACCGCGAGGCGCTGGAGGTGGCGCAGGACGCCGCGCGGGCCCTGCTGATGCTGATCGGCAACGTGCTGGACCTGGCGCGCATCGAGTCCGGGCGCATCGATTCCACGCCGCAGCCGGCGCTGCTGCGCCGCGAGATCGAAGGCGCGGTGGCGCTGTTCGCCGGCCTGGCCACGCAGAAGGGCCTGGGCCTGGACCTGGAAACCGAGGGCGAGCTGGACCACTGGGTGCTGCTGGATGCGCTGCGCTTCAAGCAGGTGCTGTTCAACCTGCTGAACAACGCGGTGAAGTTCACCGAGCGCGGCGGCGTGCGCGTGCGGGCCAGCGCCCGGCGCCAGGGCGAGCGCCTGGAGCTGCTGGTGGAGGTGATCGACAGCGGCATCGGCATTTCCGCCGAGGACCAGGCCCGGCTGTTCCAGCCCTTCGTCCAGGTGGAGCCGGGCGCCAGGGGCCAGGGCACCGGCCTGGGCCTGCACATCAGCCAGCGCCTGGTGCAACTGATGGGCGGCGCCTTCGGCCTGCACAGCGAGCCCGGCCAAGGCTCCTGTTTCAGCGTGCGCCTGCCGCTGGCGCTCACCGAGGCGCCGCCGGACACCGCGCAACCGGGCACCAGCGCCAGCGTCCCGGGCGGCCTGCGGGTGCTGGCGGTGGACGACCACCCGGCCAACCGCATGGTGTTCCGCCAGCAGTTGGCGCACCTGGGCCACAGCGCCACCCTGGCGGCCGGCGGCGAGGAGGGCTGGCAGGCCTGGCTGGCCGGCGACTTCGCCGCGGTCATCACCGATTGCCGGATGCCCGGCGTCGACGGCTACGAGCTGAGCCGGCGCATCCGCGCCCACGAGCGCGAGCAGGGGCGGCGGCCGTGCCGGGTGATCGGCGCCACGGCCAACGCCCAGGAGGAAGAAGTGCAGCGCTGCCGCGACGCCGGCATGGACCAGGTGCTGTTCAAGCCGCTGACCCTCGAGGTGCTGGCCCAGGCGCTGGCCGGCGCGCAGGCCGCGGCGCCGGACGAGCCGGCCGACGATGCGGTCTTCGACCTGAGTGGCCTGTTCGGCCCGCAGCCGCTGGAGAGCGAGGCGGCGCGGGAGTTCGTGCGGACCCTGGCGCAGGCCAATGCCGGCGACATCGAGCAGTTGCACCAGGCCCGCAGCCGCGGCGACCGCAAGGCGCTGGGCGACCTGGCGCACCGCCTGGCCGGCGCCGCGGCGATCATCGGCGCCGCCGAGGCGGAAGGGCATTGCCGCGCCCTGCAGCGAATCTGCGAAGGCGATGGGGAAGGACTGGAAGCGCGCCTGGGCCAGGCCGATGCGGCGCTGGCCGAACTGCAGCGCGCGCTGGCCGACTGGCTGGCGCGCGCCGCTGGCTGATCAGCTCAGCTTGAGCCAGATGGGCGCGTGGTCGGAGGGTTTTTCCATGCCGCGGATCTGGTAGTCGATGCCGGCATCGGCCAGGCGCGGGCGCAGCGCCTCGGAGGCGAGGATGACGTCGATGCGCAGGCCGCGCTTGGGCTCGTCCTCGAAGCCGCGGCTGCGGTAGTCGAACCAGCTGAAGCGGTCGTTCACCTGCGGGTGCAGCTGGCGGAAGCTGTCCACCAGGCCCCAGGCCTTGAGCTTGCCCAGCCACTCGCGCTCCTCGGGGAGGAAGCTGCATTTGCCGGTGCGCAGCCAGCGCTTGCGGTTCTCCTCGCCGATGCCGATGTCGCAGTCCTCCGGCGAGATGTTGATGTCGCCCATGATCACCAGGCGCTGCTCGGGCTTGAACTGGCTTTCCAGCAACTGCTGCAGGTCGGCGTAGAAGCGCTGCTTGGCCGGGAACTTCACCGGGTGCTCGCGGCTTTCGCCCTGGGGGAAGTAGCCGTTCATCACGGTGATCGGCTGGCCGTCGGCGTCGGCGAAGGTGCCCCAGATGAAGCGGCGCTGGGCGTCTTCGCCGTCGTTGGGGAAGCCGTAGCGGATTTCCAGCGGCGCCTGGCGCGAGAGCAGGGCCACGCCGTAGTGGCCCTTCTGGCCGTGGAAGTGCACCTGGTAGCCCAGGGCCTCGATCTCTTCGCGGGGGAACTGGTCGTCGGCGACCTTGGTTTCCTGCAGGCCGATGACGTCGGGCTGGTGCGTCTCGACGATCGCCTTGAGTTGGGCGGGGCGGGCACGCAAGCCATTGATATTGAAAGAGACGATTTTCATCCGCAGCGTCCTGGGCAAAGTGACGATGCTAGCCGCTGGCGCCGGCAGCGGCAAATGCCGCGACGGGCCGAAGGCGGCCGCTGGCGGTGCGGGCGCGGCGCTGCTAGGGTTCGGCTCTGGGCCCAAACACGATAACAAGAGGTGTCCGCATGCCTGAGACGCTCGCCGAAGTCCGCCTGCTGGGCGATTCCTACGCCCGGGAGATCCGCTCGCTGCTCTACCACGCCTACCGCCACGAGCCGACCTTCGCCTACCTGTTCGAAAGCGACCGCCCCGGCTTCGACCAGCGGGTGCGCGCCACCGTGCGCGAGCTGACCAACCGGCACCTGTCCGAAGACCTGCCGGTGCTCGGCCTGGTGATCGACGAGCGCCTGGTGGCGGTGGCGCTGATCGCTCCGCCGCAACGCCGCCTGGACATCACCGACAGCTGGGCCTGGCGCATGCGCATGCTGCTCACCACCGGCTTCCGCTGCACGCGGCGCTACCTGGCCTACCACGAGGCCGTGCTCGGCTGCCTGCCGCCGGGGCCCTACCACGTGCTGCCGCTGCTGGGCGTGCACCCGGAATTCCAGGGCCGCCACCTCGGCGAACAGCTGCTCGACGCCCTGCATGCCTGGTGCGTCGACGACGTGGATTCCCAGGGCCTGGTGCTGGACACCGGCAACGCCCGCTACCTGGATTTCTACCGCCGCCACGGCTACGAGGAGGTGGGCGAAGTGGCGCTGGGGCCGCTGCGCGAACACGTGCTGTTCCACCCCAATCCGCAGCCGGAAACGCGCCTGGCCCGCGAGGGCTGATAGCCCCTCGCTATCGCGCAAAGCCGCGGCGCAGGGGCCGCGGCGCTGGATTGTCACGGCCATCGTGCTAGCATCTCGCGCCATGAGACTCCAAGGAACGATTCGGCTAGCGCTGATGGGCCTGCTGTGCTGGATCGGCGCGGCAGTGGCAGCGGAAAGCCAGCTCGACGTACGTATCGACCCCGCCAACTCTGCGCTCAAGGCCAATATCGAGGCCTATGTGGGCAGCGTGGAAGGGCGCGACGAAACCGCCCTGCGACGCCTGCGCCGCACGGTCCAGCAACAGGCCGTGCAGGCCGCCCAGGCGCTGGGCTACTACCAGGCGCGCATTCGCGCGCGGGTGCGTGGCGACGCCAAGAACCCGCGCCTGCGCATCGATGTCTCGCCCGGCGAGCCGGTGAAGCTGCGCACGGTCGACATCCGCATCGAGGGGCCGGCGGCTAAGCTTGCGAACTTCCGCGTGCCCGGCGGCGATACTTTGAAGCCCGGCGCGCAGCTCAACCACGGCACCTACGAGGACGCCAAGCGGCTGATCCAGAACCAGGCCTCGCGCTTCGGCTTCTTCCGCGGCCAGTTCACCCGCCAGCAACTGCGCGTCGACCCCGAGGCCGGGGTGGCCGACATCGAGCTGGTCTACGCCAGCGGCCCGCGCTTCGCCCTCGGCGCGGTCAGCTTCAGCGGCGACTACCCGTTCGACGAGGAACTGCTGCGGCGCATGGTGCCCTTCCGGCAGGGCGAGGCCTACGACTCCGAACTCATCGCCGACCTCAACCAGGCCCTGCAGTCCAGCGGCTACTTCGACGGCGTGCGCGTCGACGCCTCGCCGCTGCAGGCCAAGGGTGAGAGCATCCCGGTGGCGGTCCACCTCAGCGCGCGCAAGCCGCGCTCGCTCGGCGTCGGCCTGGGCTTCTCCACCGACGTGGGGCCGCGCGCCAAGTTCAGCTGGACGCGCCACTGGGTCAACCCCCAGGGCCACAGCCTGGGCACCGAGGCCGAAGTCTCCGGGCCGCGGCAGAACGTCGGCGCCTGGTATGAGGTGCCGCTGGACCCGCCGCTGACCGACAAGCTGCGCTTCACCACCGGCTACCAGAACGAAGACCTGGTGGACACCGAGAGCAAGCAGTTCACCCTCGGCGGCGAGTGGCTGCGCAAGCTGCCCAGCGGCTGGCAGCGCTCGTTCTCCCTGGGCTGGCTGCACGAGGAGTACCTGCTGGGCGACGACTCGGGCAACAGCAGCTTCCTCATGCCCGGCTTCGGCTATTCCATCCTGCACGCCGACAACAAGGTCGACCCCCACCAGGGCTACCGCCTGCAGCTGGAGACCAAGGTGGCCAAGGAGGGCCTGCTGGCCGACGCCGACCTGGCCCACGTCAGCGCCATGGCCAAGGGTTTGACCACCTTCGCCGGCGGCCACCGCCTGCTCGGCCGCGCCCAGGTCGGCTTCATCGCCACCAACGACTATTCGAGCATCCCGCCGTCGCTGCGCTTCTTCGCTGGCGGCGACCAGAGCGTGCGCGGCTACGACTACCAGACGCTGTCGCCGAAGAACTCCCGGGGCGACCGCATCGGCGGGCGCTACATGGTCGCCGGCAGCGTCGAGTACCAGTACCCGCTGGCTGAGAAATGGCGCCTGGCGACCTTCATCGACCAGGGCAACTCCTTCAACTCGCTGGACTTCCCCTCGATCAAGACCGGCGTCGGCTTCGGCATCCGCTGGGTGTCGCCGGTGGGGCCGCTGCGCCTGGACCTGGCCGACGGCCTGGACGAGGGCGGCGGCTGGCGCATCCACTTCTCCATGGGGCCCGAGCTGTGAAGCGCCTGCTGAAATACTTGGTGGCCGCGCTGCTCGGCCTGATCCTGCTGCTGGCCGTGGCGCTGGCCGCCATCCTCGGCAGCGAGGCCGGCAGCCGCTGGGCCCTGGGCCTGGTGCCGGGCCTGCAGGTGCAGGGCTACTCTGGCCGTTTGGGCGGCGCCTGGCAGGCCGCGCGCCTGGCCTGGAGCGACGGCGCCACCGAGCTGGAAGTCGAGCGGCCGCAGTTCGCCTGGTCGCCCGCCTGCCTGCTGCAAGGCGCGCTGTGCATCGACCGCCTGATCGTCGAGCGCGTGCAGCTGCGCCTGGCGCCGGGGCCAGCGGAGCCCAGCGAGGGGCCGATCCAGCTGCCGGCGCTGAAACTGCCCCTGGCCGTGCGCCTGGGCGAAGTGCGCCTGGGCAGCTTCCTGCTCGATGGCAACGAACAGGTCAGCAACGTCCAGGCCAGCGCCCACTGGGAGGCCGACGGCCTGCACATCGACGTGCTCAAGGCCGCCCGCGGCGACCTCGCCGTAGACCTGAGCGGCCTGCTCACCCCGCAGGGCAACTGGCCGTTGCAGGCCCAGGGCAGCCTGCGCCTGCCGGCGCCCGGCGAGCAGCCCTGGGAGTTGAAACTGCAAGCCAAGGGCGAACTGCTCGGCCACCTGCTGCTGGAAGCCGACAGCAGCGGCTACCTGCAAGGCCACCTGAGCGGCGACCTGCAACCGTTGGCGGAGAACCTGCCGGCCAGCGCGAAGATCACTGCCGACGGCTTCCGCGGCGCGGCGGACCTGCCCGACACCCTGGTGCTGAACAAGGTGCAGCTGCAAGCGGCGGGCGACCTGGCCGCCGGCTACCGCATCAACGGTTCGGCCGTGCTGCCGGGGGAGGGCGGCGACGTCGCCCTGGCCTTGCAGGGGCGCGTCGACGCCAAGGGCGCGGACATCGCCGCGCTGAACCTCACCGCCGCGCCGGAACAGCGCCTGGGCCTGAGCGGCCGCCTCGACTGGCAGGAGGGTTTCGCCGCCGACGCCAAGCTGGACTGGCTGGACTTCCCCTGGCTGCGCCTGTACCCCATGGAGCCGCCGCCGGTCTCCATGCACCGCCTGCAAGCCGACCTGCAGTACCGCGACGAGGCCTACCTGGGCAACTTTGCCGCCGAACTCAGCGGCCCGGCCGGCGCCTTCCAACTGAGCAGCCCGGTGTCCGGCAACCTCGCCGAGGTGCACCTGCCGTCGCTGCAGCTCGTCGCCGGGCAGGGCAAGGCCGAGGGCAGCCTGGGCCTGAAGTTCGCCGACACCCTGGCCTGGGATGCGCAACTGAAGCTGAGCGACTTCGACCCGGCCTACTGGGTCGCCGAACTGCCGGGCAAGCTCGGCGGGCCGCTGAGCAGCCAGGGCAGTTTCAAGAACGGTGTGCTCGCCGTGCAGGCCAACCTCGACCTGCAGGGGCGCCTGCGCGGCCAGCCGGCGGTCTTCAAGACCGCCGCCAACGGCCAGGGCCAGAACTGGAAGGTCGACGGCCTGGAACTGCGCCTGGGCGACAACCGCATCAGCGGCCAGGCCAGCCTCGACCAGCGCCTGGCCGGGCGCCTGGACATCGCCCTGGCGCGCCTGGGCCAGCTCTGGCCGCAATTGCAGGGCCAACTGAACGGCCGCCTCGACCTGGCCGGCAGCCTCAAGGCGCCCCAGGGCGAACTGAGCCTCAAGGGCCAGCGCCTGGCCTTCCAGGACAACGGCGTGCGCAGCCTCGACCTCAGCGCCCGCCTCGACGCCGCCCAGCGTGGCCGCCTGGAACTGCTGGCCGACGGCGTGCGCGCCGGCGACACGCGCCTGGGCCAGTTCAAGGCCAGCGGACAGGGCGACCTGCAACGCCAGCAGCTCGACCTGTCCCTGCAGGGGCGCCCGCTGGTGCTGGCGCTGGGCTTCGACGGCACTTGGAACGGCCGCGACTGGCGCGGCCGCCTGGCCAAGGGCGAGATCCAGAGCGGCGGCCAGGACTGGCGCCTGCAACAGCCGGCGCGCCTGGAACGCCTGGCCGACGGCCGCCTGAACCTGGGCGCGCACTGCTGGGCCTCCGGCCCGGCCAGCCTCTGCGGCGGCGAACAGCGCCTGCTGCCGGAGCCGCAGCTGCGCTGGCAACTGCGCGACTTCCCGCTGGACAGCCTGGCGCGCTGGCTGCCCGAGGACTTCGCCTGGCAGGGCAAGCTCAACGGCGACGTCAAGCTCGACCTGCCGGCCCGCGGCCCCAACGGCAACATCCTGCTGGATGCCGGTGCCGGCACCCTGCGCCTGAAAGAACAGGACCAGTGGCTCGACTTCCCCTACCAGAGCCTGCGCCTGGAAAGCCGCCTGACGCCCACCCGCATCGACAGCAGCCTGCAGTTCCACGGCAACAAGCTCGGCACCCTGGACGCCCAGGCGGTGCTCGACCCGCGACCGAAGAACAAGCCGCTGAGCGGCAGCTTCACCCTCGCCGGGCTGGACCTGGCGGTGGCGCGGCCCTTCGTGCCCATGGTCGAGACGCTCAAGGGCCGCCTGGACGGCAACGGGCGCATTTCCGGTGGCCTCATGCAGCCGCGCCTGGACGGCGAACTGCGGCTTTCCGGCGGCGAGCTGTCCGGCGGCGACCTGCCGACGCGCCTGGCCAACCTGCAGGTGCTGGCGCGTATCGCCGGCGAGCGCGTCGACCTCAGCGGCACCTGGAGCGGCGGCGACAAGGGCAACGGCAGCCTGGGCGGCTACCTGGCCTGGAGCCAGGGCCTGGACATGGACCTGGCAGTGCGCGGCACGGACCTGCCGGTGAGCGTCGAGCCCTACGCCAACCTTGAAGTCACCCCGGACCTGGCGCTGCGCATGGCCGACCAGAAGCTCAGCGTTTCCGGCAAGGTGCAGGTGCCGCGCGGGGCCATCGTCATCCGCCAGCTGCCGCCCTCGACGGTGAAGCTCTCCGACGACACCCTGATCGTCGGCGCGCCGCCCAGGGAGCAGGGCGGCCCCCACCTGGCCATGGACGTGGACGTGCTGGTCGGCCAGGACAAGCTGACCTTCAGCGGCTTCGGCCTGAGCGCCGAGCTGGCCGGCCAGGTGCACATCGGCGACGACATGGACACCCGCGGCGAGCTGAGCCTGAACAAGGGCCGCTACCGGGCCTACGGGCAGAAACTCAGCATCCGCCGCGCGCGCCTGCTGTTCGCCGGCCCCATCGACCAGCCGTACCTGGACATCGAGGCGATCCGCAAGGTCGACGACGTGATCGCCGGCCTGCGCCTGACCGGCAATGCCGAGCAGCCGCGTAGCGAGGTGTTCTCGGAGCCGGCGATGAGCCAGGAGCAGGCGCTGTCCTACCTGGTCATGGGCCGCCCGCTGTCCACCGGCGAGGACAGCAACATGCTCGGCGAGGCCGCCCTGGCCCTGGGCCTGGCCGGCAGCGCGCCGATCACCGGCGAGGTGGCCAGGCAACTGGGCATCAAGGACTTCGAGCTGGGCACCGAAGGCACCGGCACCAGCACCAGCGTGGTCGCCAGCGGCCAGCTCTCCGAGCGCCTGAGCCTGCGCTACGGCGTGGGCGTGTTCGAGCCGGCCAACACCATCGCCCTGCGCTACCTGCTGAGCAAGAAGGTCTACCTGGAGGCTGCCAGCGGTTTGGCCAGTTCCCTGGACATCTTCTACAAGCGCGACTTCTGAGAGAGGCAGTCAGGTTGCGAATGATGTCAGCGAATTTTCGCGCATCATTCTCGGCCCATATCTGACTGCGACATGGATATCGTGACCGCCCACTCAACTCCACGGACGGCGCGATGGTTTCGGTCTATCAACTCAAATCGAGCTTCCAGAATCTGCTGCGGCCATTGGTGGTGCGCCTGCATGCCCGGGGCGCGACGGCCAACCAGGTGACACTGGCGGCCTGTGCGCTATCGATGCTGGTGGCCTCCTTGGTGGCTGGCCTGGCTGCGCACCCTTGGGTGTTTGCCCTGATCCCGCTGTGGATGTTCCTGCGCATGGCACTCAATGCCATGGACGGCATGCTGGCCCGCGAATTCGGGCAGCAGTCGCCCCTCGGCGCCTACCTCAACGAACTTACCGACGTGGTCGCCGATGCCGCGCTCTACCTGCCGTTCGCCTTGCTGCCAGGGGTGACCCCGGCCTGGGTGGTGCTGGTGGTGTTGCTGGCGCTGCTCGCCGAATACGCCGGCGTGCTGGGGCACATGGTCGGTGCCTCGCGGCGCTACGACGGCCCCATGGGCAAGAGCGACCGAGCGCTGTGCTTTGGCGTGCTCGGCGCCGGAATTGCCAGTGGCTTGTTGCCGACGGCCTGGATCGACCCAGCCATGTGGTTGCTGGCTGCGCTGCTGGCGCTGACCGTGGTCAACCGCGTCAGCCAGGGCCTGGCCGCGCCGCGTCAGGACTGATGGCCGCGCTCGTCTGCCGGTTCACCCTGGCCCCCTGAAGGAACCCACGGATGCTGGAAAAACTCCTCGCCTACGTCATCATCGCCAGCGCCCGCACGGTCACCGGCCTGCGCAGCCTGTGGCTGGGCACCACGCCGAAGGCGGTACAACGCATCTACTATGCCAACCACAGCAGCCATGGCGACTTCGTCCTGCTCTGGGCCTCGTTGCCGCCGGAGCTGCGCCCGCGTACCCGGCCGGTGGCCGGCGCCGACTATTGGGGCAAACCCGGCCTGCGCGGCTTCGTCATCAACCGGGTGTTCAACGGCGTGCTCATCGAGCGCCAGCGCAGCGAAGCCGATGGCAACCCGCTGGCGCCGATCGAACGCGCGCTGGCCGCCGGCGACTCGCTGATCCTGTTCCCCGAGGGCACGCGCAACCTGGACGACGAGGTGCGCCTGCTGCCGTTCAAGAGCGGCATCTACCACCTTTCCCGCGCCCATCCGCAGGTGGAGCTGGTGCCGGTGTGGATCGCCAACCTCAACCGGGTGATGCCCAAGGGCCGCGCGCTGCCGTTGCCGCTGCTGTGCACCCTGAGCTTCGGCACGCCGCTGGTGGCGCAGGCCGACGAGGCCAAGGAGGCCTTCCTCGAGCGCGCCCGCGAGGCGCTGCTGGCCCTGGCGCCGGCGGAGGGGCACTGAAATGGACGGGCAGACCTGGCTGTTGTTTGCCGGCATCGGCGCGATCCTCCTCGGCGCCTCGATAATCGGTACCGTCCTGCGCCGGCGCGCGGCTCCCGGGCCACACGCGGTGATCGACAACCTCAACGCGCGGGTCAAGGCCTGGTGGGCCATGGTCGCGGTGATCGGCTGCGCCTTCGCCCTTGGTCACTGGGCGGTGGTTCTGCTGTTCTACGGGGTGTCGTTCTATGCGCTACGCGAGTTCATGACCTTGATGCCGACCCGGCGCAGCGACTACCCGGCACTGGTGGCGGCGTTCTACTTCGTGCTGCCGATGCAATACCTGCTGATCGCCATCGACTGGTACGGGATGTTCTCCATCTTCATCCCGGTCTACGTGTTCCTCCTGCTGCCGATCCTGGCCTCGCTGGGCGGCGACGCCAAGCACTTCCTCGAACGCGCCTCCAAGGTGCAGTGGGGGCTGATGCTGGCGGTGTACTGCATTTCCTTCGTGCCGGCGCTGCTGACCCTGGACATACCCGGCTTCGAGGGCCGCAACCTGCTGCTGATCGCCTATCTGGTGATAGTGGTGCAGCTCTCCGACGTGCTGCAGTACGTGTGCGGCAAGCTGTTCGGCAGACGCAGGATAGCCCCCAACCTGTCGCCGTCGAAGACCGTGGAAGGCTTCGTCGGCGGCGTGGCGCTGGCCACTGCGATCGGCACCGCGCTCTACTGGATCACCCCCTTCGCGCCCTGGCAGGCGCTGCTGATGGCGCTGCTGCTGAATGTGCTGGGCTTCTTCGGCGGCCTGGTGATGTCGGCGATCAAGCGCGACCGCGGAGTCAAGGACTGGGGGCACATGATCGAAGGCCATGGCGGCATGCTCGACCGGCTGGACTCGGTGTGCTTCGCCGCGCCTATCTTCTTCCACGCGGTGCGCTACTGGTGGACCTGAGGGCCGCCGGCCGCGCCTTCATGGCACCTTAAGGAACTCCTCGCAGACTCCCGCTGCCGCCGGTCAGGGCGGCAGTGATCGGGGAGTCGCCATGCGTTTCGAACAGATCAGGACCCACCTGCTGGAGTTCCTCAACAAGGGCCTGCCCGCCCGGCAGCTGCGCCGGCTGGTGCTGCTCGACCTGCTGCGCGGCTCGGCGGCCGGGCGCCAGGCGCCGGCGCAGCTGGCCCAGGGCATGCTGGAATGGTCGGTGCTGGAGCCGCAGGCGCTGTTCGAGCGCCTGGGCAGCCGCCGCGAGGGCCTGAGCGAGGCCGAGGCCGCCGAGCGGCGGGAGAGCGTCGGGCTCAACGAGGTCGACCAGGAGCGCCCGATGCCCTGGTGGCGGCACCTGTGGCTGTGCTACTGCAACCCCTTCAACCTGCTGCTCAGCGTGCTGGCGCTGGTGTCGCTGTTCACCGGCGACAGCGCGGCGGCGGTGGTGATCGGCGCCATGGTGGGCATTTCCACGCTGCTGCGCTTCGTCCAGGAGAAACGCTCCAACGACGCCGCCGAGCAGCTCAAGGCCATGGTCAGCAACACCGCCACCGTGTTCCGCTACCCCGAGGGCGGGCAGGGCGCGGTGCAGCGCCTGGAGGTGCCGATCCGCCAGCTGGTGCCCGGCGAGGTGCTGTGGCTGTCGGCCGGCGACATGGTGCCGGCGGACGTGCGCCTGTTCAGCGCCAAGGACCTGTTCGTCAGCCAGGCGGCGCTCACCGGCGAGTCGCTGCCGGTGGAGAAGTTCGCCCAGGTCCGCGACGCCCGCCAGGGCAACCCGCTGGAGCGCGACAGCCTGTGCTTCATGGGCACCACCGTGGTCAGCGGCTCGGCCCGCGCGGTGGTGGTCGGCACCGGCGCGCAGACCTACTTCGGCTCCCTGGCCGAACGGGTGATCGCCAGCGACCACACGCCCACCGCCTTCCAGGCCGGGGTCAACAAGGTCAGCTGGCTGCTGATCCGCTTCATGCTGGTGATGGCGCCCATCGTCCTGCTGCTCAACGGCTTCACCAAGGGCGACTGGCTGCAGGCGGCGCTGTTCGCGCTGTCCATCGCCGTGGGCCTGACCCCGGAAATGCTGCCGATGATCGTCACCTCGACCCTGGCCAAGGGCGCGGTGGCGCTGAGCCGGCGCAAGGTCATCGTCAAGCGCCTGGACGCCATCCAGAACTTCGGCGCCATGGACATTCTCTGCACCGACAAGACCGGCACCCTGACCCAGGACCGCATCGTCCTGGAACGCCACACCGACGCCTTCGGCGAGGTGGAGGACCGGGTGCTGCAGCTGGCCTTCCTCAACAGCCACTACCAGACCGGGCTTAAGAACCTGCTGGACGTGGCCGTGCTCGAGCACGTGGAACTGCGCCAGGCGCTGCGGGTGGACAGCCGCTACCGCAAGGTCGACGAAATCCCCTTCGACTTCGCCCGCCGGCGCATGTCGGTGGTGGTCAGCGAGCACGACGACCACCACCTGCTGATCTGCAAGGGCGCCCTGGAGGAAGTGCTGGCGGTGTGCGCCTCGGTGCGCGAGCAGGAGCGTGTCGAGCCGCTGACCGGCGAGCGCCTGGCGTGCATCTGCGCGGTGGCCGAGGCGCTCAACCAGGACGGCCTGCGGGTGGTCGCGGTGGCCACCCGCGAGCTGCCGACCAACCGCGACACCTACGGCCTGGCCGACGAGCAGGGGCTGTGCTTGGACGGCTACATCGCCTTCCTCGACCCGCCCAAGGAAACCACCGCCCCGGCCCTGCGCGCCCTGGCCGCCAACGGCGTGGCGGTGAAGGTGCTGACCGGCGACAACGAGCGGGTGACGCTGAAGGTCTGCCGCGACGTCGGCCTGCAGGTCGACGGCGTGCTGCTGGGCCCGCAGCTGGATGACATCGCCGATGCCGAGCTGGGCGAACTGGCCGAGCGCACCACGCTGTTCGCCAAGCTGACGCCGACGCACAAGGAACGCCTGGTCCGCGTGCTGCGCGAGCGCGGCCACGTGGTGGGCTTCCTCGGCGACGGCATCAACGACGCCCCGGCGCTGCGCAGCGCGGACATCGGGATCTCGGTGGACTCGGCGGTGGACATCGCCAAGGAAGCGGCCGACCTGATCCTCCTGGAAAAGAGCCTGATGGTGCTGGAGGAGGGCGTGGTGGAAGGGCGGCGCACCTTCGCCAACATGCTCAAGTACATCCGCATGACCGCCAGCTCTAACTTCGGCAACGTGTTCAGCGTGCTGGTGGCCAGTGCCTTCATCCCGTTCCTGCCGATGCTGCCGATGCAGCTGCTGGTGCAGAACCTGCTGTACGACATCTCGCAGATCGCCATCCCCTTCGACGGCGTGGACGCCGAACAGCTGAGCCGCCCGCAGCAATGGAACCCCGACGGCCTGGGGCGCTTCATGGTGTTCTTCGGGCCGCTGAGTTCGATCTTCGACATCACCACCTTCCTGGTGCTGTGGCACGTATTCGGCGCCAACGCCCCGGCCCACCAGACGCTGTTCCAGTCCGGCTGGTTCGTCGAGGGACTGCTCTCGCAACTGCTGGTGGTGCACATGATCCGCACCCGGCGCATCCCCTTCCTGCAGAGCCGCGCCTCCTGGCCGCTGCTGGCGATGACCGCGGTCATCGGCGCGCTGGCGATCTTCCTGCCCATGGGGCCGCTGGCACGCTACTTCCACATGCAGCCGCTGCCGCCGGGCTACTGGCCGTGGCTGGTGGCGATCCTGCTGGGCTACATGGGGCTGACCCAGGCAGTGAAGGGCTGGTTCGCGCGGCGGTATGGGTGGTCGTAGGGCTTGAGAGAATCGCGGACGGAGTCCGCTAGGTGCCAGGAAGCACGGCTTTTCGTAGGATGGCGTTGAGCGAAGCGATACCCATCAGCACGGCAGCATGGGTATCGCAAGCTCAACCCATCCTACGAAGAGCACCTCGGCGCAAGACAGTTGCTCCTACAGGAAGCACGGGCGTAGGAGCGGACCTTGTCCGCGATGGCCGGATGTTCCGGCGCGGTTCGCGGATAAGAATCTCCTACGCTGCTCCACCCGCGCCATTCCCATGTAGGAGCGCGCCCTGCGCGCGATTCGCGGGCAGGGCCCGCTCCTACAGTTCCAGGAAATATCCGTAGGATGGGTTGAGCGAAAGCGATACCCATCACCACGGCAGCATGGGTATCGCAAGCTCAATCCATCCTACGAAGAGCACCTCGGCGCAAGACAGTTGCTCCTACAGGAAGCACGGGTGTAGCGGACCTTGTCCGCGATGGCCGGATGTTCCGGCGCGGTTCGCGGATGAGATCCGCTCCTACGCTGCCCCACCCGCGCCATTCCCATGTAGGAGCGCGCCCTGCGCGCGATTCGCGGGCAGGGCCCG
>NZ_JWMC01000003.1:0-99744 GCF_000812405.1 Pseudomonas sp. PI1 | reverse complement strand
TGCCGGGCGATTGCACCGGGGAAGTCTTTCTGCAACTGAGTGATCGCAGTGCTCAGCTTGGAGTCTTCACGCGCCTTGAGCATGCCCGGCAGGAAGAAAGCAGTCAGGATCGCGATGACCCCCAGCACGATGGCCAGCTCGATCAGGGTGAAGCCCTTCTGGCGCACACGCTTGGTATTACGTTCGATCATTGATCTATTCCTTTCTCTGTGTTTTTCCTGGGATGGACCTGGCGGTTACAGCTGTGGCACCAACGATGAAGTGCTCGCTTCGCGGATGGGGCGAATACCCGCTTTCTCATGTCGATTCTTCGGTGCGCCAACTCGATCCGAGAGGTAGGGCCGTAGCTCTTTTTCGAGCTGCTCGAACCCGATCACACCTTCGAACACTAGGCGCAAACCATCGTCCCAGAGGTCCTTGAAGGTCCCTTCTGCGATTTGGGAGCGTCTCAGCAAACTGGGGGAGATTCCATTCAAAATGGCCTCCTGAATTTCCGGCGTAAGCTCGAGTACCTCGATGACACCGCGCCGCCCTTTCAATCCGCCAGATTGGTGCGATCCGTTGTTACACACCTGACAGCCTTTGGGGTTTGCTCGATAGAGCTTGAGATCGCCGTTGCTGCCAAACACCGGGTTCGAGCCATACAAGGCGAATCGCTTCTCATCAGACCGGAAGAGGTATTCGACTTTGCAGCTTTTGCAGAGGCTGCGGACCAAACGCTGGGCCATGATGGCTTGCGTGTTGGTTGCGATAATGTCTGTCGGAATATCCATCCTGCCGAGGCGATCCATCGACTCGTGGGCATTGTTTGTGTGCAAGGTGGTCAAGACCAGGTGACCAGTTTGGCCGGCTTTGAAAGCGTACTCGGCGGTTTCGTTGTCGCGGATCTCGCCAAGTAAGATCACGTCGGGGTCTTGTCGTAGCAACGCTCGGAGAGCGGTAGCAAACGACAAGTGCTTACCGCATTCGGTATGCGACATGCCCTCATGCTGGATCTCCACCGGCTCTTCGATGGTGTGGTAGTTCCGGTTCGGGTCCTGGCCATAGATGTCCAGAAGCATCGCATTGAGAGTTGTGGTCTTACCTGAGCCAGTAGGGCCTGTAACGATGATCAAGCCATTGGGGGCCTCACCCAACCGACGGAGCAGCGCCTTGTTTTCGGCTGACATGCCCAGTCTGTCCAGGTTGGCCAAACTCGTGTCGTTGCCCAATAGACGAACCACGACCTTGGGGGTACTCTCCGAGCCCTTGGTGACAGGAAGCGTGCTAACCCGCAGGTTGATTTTCTTATGGGTCGAGACCGCGAAATCAAACTTCCCATCCTGGGCTGCGTTCAGTTCCAGGGTAAGGCCGCAGTTGTTCTCGATGATCACTCGGCAAATGGCCTCGTGAATTTTGGACGTGTAGAGCTTGCGAGTCAGAAGTTCGCCGTCGATTCGCAACCGGACTTGAACCTGATCACCTTGTGTAGGCTGAAGGTGGATATCCGAGGCATTGAGTTTTGCCGCCTCGCGCACCAGGTCTTCAACTCGCTGTGTCGCGCGGGCCTTTAGCTGCTCGCTGTCATGGACCGCGCTATCGTCATCTTCAGTTTCGATCGCCTTGATCGCTTCCAAGCGGGTCAGGCTCACCACACCAACCTTCGGCTGGTGGATGTTGTTGGTCCTGGCGAACCCTGTGGCACGCTCGTGCATCCGTTTGTGGAACGGATTGGCCATGAAGATGGTGTTACCGTAAATGAACCATGGCTCCCCTTCAGGGCCCTGAGTAATCGAGAGCCCTTCCTCCAGCTCGAAGAACACTTCACGGCCGAGCGCCTTGCCGATCGCATGGGCAACTGCTTCGTCGTCCTTGCAGACGCGGAGGATGTCGGGAACAACCTGCTCGATGACTTCGGATACTGGCTGCGTATCTGCTTGCTGTTGCGTGATTTTCCCCGCCTCAACCAGATTCCGCAGGATCTTTCGTTGAATCCCCTGGATGTTATTGCTCATGGTCAGTCGTCCGCATAGCGTTTGGATTTGGTCCAATCGATTACCAGTTCCCGAGTGCCGTCAGGACCTTTGAAAACTGCCTTGTCGAGCCCAAATCGCTGCAGTGTGTAGTCGTTGACCTTTTCGCCATTGCGTACGATTCGGCGCCCTTGGCTGGTCATTACTACGATCGAGTCAGCCCGAACCTCGAGGAGCGCCAGAAAGTGTTTGGCCTTGTCTTCATCGTCGTCGGGGACGTTTTTCTGAGAGGAGCCAGGCTGGACTGGACCGCCTGGAGCAGCCTGTCCATTTGGTCCGCTCATCCCTAACGTAGGCTGGTCGAGCATGAACGGTGCGGCATTGGGGATGACTGGGTTTTGACCGAACGGGAGGTCAGCTTTATCGGGTTTAGTGCCTGCCTTGCGCACCTCTTTACCCAGAGTTGCGATATCTGTTACACCCAGTGGAGAGCCACTTTCGTCCACAATGAAGCCGGCATCCGACATTTTCTTGTAGGAGTCAGCCATTTCAGCCTGAAGTTTCAGCTGATCGCGCTTGTACTCCATGTCTCCAATCTTCCGACTGCGGTCACGATGAGTGTCTGCATCGTCCGCATCTGCAAGAGCATAGATAGGGAGCACAAATTGAGCTGCCATAAGAGTGCCGATGACAAGATTTTTCATAATCAGGTACCCACGACTACAAAGTTAAGTTTCATCACTCCGTTCGCAATGGAGTAATCGTAGAGATATAGGGGAATTTCCTTTTGAAGCGACCGCACACTTGATATCACTACCTGCGGATCGCCTATTACTTGGCCCGGCCAGCCTTTTAGCGGGCCTGAATAAGTATTCCCCATCTCCGAAGAATTGTTCGCGTCGAAGGTTTCGAACTTGAGCCCATCGAGTTCAAATGATGCAGTAGCCTTTTTCCAAGAGGTCACGAGTTTCGGAAGCTTTTCTAGCTCCGTATACCGCTGAACGTCTTGTCTTGAAGTTTCAATTACTGCATCGATCTGATCGAAGTCTCTTGGGAGAGTGCGGCTCTCCCCCATGGTCATGCTGAATCGAACGGCGCCAACTGCCACGGCTGCAATGACAATCAACATCAGATTCGAAAAGCCAAAGGTTGAAATAGACAGTTTTGAGCGCTTGATAATCATTGGTTGTCGCTCCCGCCAATTTCCGAAGGGTCAATTCGAATGACGTAATTCAGGTGGGGAGTGAATTCCGAAACTATGCCTCGGACTTTCTCAGCCGGATCGAATGGCAAGTATTTGCTCGTTACAAATTGGTGCAGCGTCGTGAACCCGACATGAGTTTCACCATCAGGTGAAGTTTCAAGGTTGTTATCGTAAGCAACCAGCTCACTGATCTTGCCGAGCTCAGCAGAGTTGTCCGGCCACTTATCCAGTCGTTCACGCAGTAGCTCGCCAATCTTGGTGTCTAACTCGTCTCTTTGAATTTGCTTGGTTTTATAGACCGCCATATCAGCGTTATACAGCGTGTACATGCCGTAGTTATATACAAGTGTGGCGATCAGCATCAGGCCGCAGATGCTTGCGACCATATACCAGCGTTTGGTTTGATCGTGCCTTTGCTTTTCGAATAGTTCTTGTCGGGTATATGCCGGACTGGTGGGTAACACCAGATCAAGATTATCAAGACTAATGCGAGAAGCATTTGAGAGGTCGTAGTCCATCCACTCAGGGATGAAATTATCTACAAACTCAGAAGAGCTCAGGATGCTCGAAGGCTTATGGACATCCGTACTAGAGTCCAACCGCAGATAAAGCCCGCGGTCAGGACCCATGGGGAAAATAATAACCTCGTTCCCCAGAGGAACGAGGTTGTTGGCGAACAGGAGCTGCCAGAGTCCATACACGTTAATGCCCGGGTACGACTCTCGCATCGACTTTAGTTCATCTTCGTCGATGTAGATCGCTGGCCGGCCGTCTTCGCGTGGCCCCTCAATGATGGTATACACCTCCGACTCGCGGGAGCTGCTGAGCGCCTGCGAGCCGATGGAGTCACGGCAGATGATGACCTCTTCGCCACCAATCTGGATTGGTACGCCAAGAAGCAACTGATTCATTAGAGAGCACCCTCCACCAATGTGGGGGTGACAACCAGGACCAGCTCACGTCTGTCGAGTTGATTGTTGATGTCCTGGGTAAGAGGGTTCAGCACTGCTTTGGTGACCAGATTCTGCCAAGGCAAATGGCGGAGAGCCTGGTTCATCTTTTTGGTGATGAGACCGCCAAGGTGTACTGCGCGACCAGAACTTGTGATCAGTTGTGTGCTGAACTCCTTGAGATTCACACGAGGAGTTTCGAACTGGAAATCACCGATGGCGATCGTGTCGTTGCCACTCAGGTTCGATATCACCGGCCAGATATCAACCAGGAGCTGGTCGTTATCGAGCACCCGCACAGTCACGCTAAGGGTCACGCCGACTTTCAAACGGCCCAATTTCGGGGTAACGGTTACGTTGCCCGACTCATCTTGGGATTGCTCGACGTCAACAATGTAGGTGAGTTCTTCGCCCGCATAGATTTGGGCCGGGACACCATTCCGGACCGTAATGTTGGGCTGGTCGGTGAGCTCAACTCGACCGAAGGTTTCCAGGAATCGGATCAGAACATCGGCTTTGACATGCTCAGATTCGTAGGTTCCTTGGACATTCCAGAAAGGGTCGGTGGTTTCAGTCTTCGTGTTGAAGAAATGAAGTCCCAGCGGGTTACCGTTTACTGTGCTCTTAACAAGCAGATCCCAGTCGATCCCTTTCTGCTTGTCGTTGTTGAGGATGACGTCGTAGGCCTCAACTTGCACGTTCACAATTTTGGTGGCTTCGCCGATCGCTCGCTTGAGGAAGCGGTCGAGGATTTTCATTTTCGAGGGCTTGCCGCCGGCGGTGATAATGCCAACGGAGCGAATCCCCTCGATGTAGGGCTCAATTTCTTCGCTCGAGGTCAGGAGACCGAAATCTGCTGGCGAGGGCGCATCGAAGTTCAAACCGCTCGTCATGCCATTATTGTTGCTGCTGCCGTTGCTGTTTCCACCGACAGCCGCACTCGATGCACCTGCAGAACCCTGCGTGCGACCACGGCTACCTTTATCAGACTCTTTCTCGGCACCGATAATCGTCCGAGCGCCTTCCATCACTTTCAGCCACTCATCTTCAGAGAGTTGCAGACCGATGGTTGTGCCAGTCGAGACGTTGGAGTCTTGTTGGTTGTTGGAATCGTCGTCGCCTGCTTTAGCACCCCGAGTCTGAGTGGATGCGATGACGTTGTTGACGTTCCGAGTCGACGCAAAAGTGGCAAGGTTCCACTCGCGGGTTTCGAAGTCGCTAACGATTACACGCTTTCCTACGATCTCGATGTTCAGGTCTCGGGTCCCTTCGATGTATTCGATGAAATCTGCAAGGGTCATCCCAGCAGCAGCTACATCGATTGGATCGTTAAGGTTGACTTTGCCCTTCGGAATGATCGCGTACCCAGGCAGCGTGTCTTGCAGCACGCTTCGAAGCGGCTTGCTCTGTGCCGTTAGGAAAATCGGCCGGGCTTTCGCAATATCTTCAGTCCTGATCTCGCGTACGAAAGTGTTACCCCGGGCAGCCTGAAGAGCATCTTTCGCTTCGGGTCGCAGGGGGGCATTTTTCGCTTCTTCGGAAATGTCGAAGCTGCTGGTACATCCCAACAGGCCGGTGGCAACCAGCAGAGCCAGGGCAATGGATTTCATCTTCATGGGTGTGGCTGCCTTAGTTCGGGCGGTCGGTGATCAGGATCATGGGAGACGGATTTCCCTGTTCGTCAGTCAGGTCCCAGAAATACTGGTAGCGAACACGGGCGTCCCGGACGGAAGCCGTGAGCTTGCGCAGGGCGATGTCACGGGCGTCAGTGGAAATGAACTCGTAGCGGCGGGTCTCAAGCTCAGGCTTGTTGTAGAAGGCTGTTTTCACACGCCATCCGACCGGCATGATCCCTTCCACAATCTCCTTCAGAGTTGCCCCTTGGTATTCGGCCTCAACCGGTTCGTTGATCACCACGGTCGGGTCTACCCGCTCCAGGGTCACTCGTTTGCGAGCAGCCGTTTCGATCATCTCCGCGTTGTTCTCGGCCAGCATGAGAAGCTGTTTGCTTTCTGTGCGGATCTGTTCGATGTCCGTGAGCTGTGCGACCTGTACCTGATCAGCCTTCGACTGCGCCGCTCGGTTCAGTTCCAGGGCTTTACGAATCTCGGCCTCTTGCGCCAGCAGATCCTGCTTACGCTTTGCAGCAGCCTCGATCGCCGTCTTCTGCGCAGCGATGAGATTGCGTTCTGCTTCGCTACGTGCGGCAGTCAGGGCCTGGCGGTTTCGTTCCAGGTCTTCGAGAGTTTTCCTGTATTGCCGTTCGGTCTCTGTTTCTTCTACCGAGGCAACGGGGTTATCGATCGACAGGTCGATCATTGCCGCAGGTGCTGAAGGCGTTTGCGTAGACCGCTTGTAGTCGATGGGCTGCATCACCTGCTGCGCCCTGCCGGCTTCATAAGTGCGATCGAACGGTGAGAGAGTTTCGCTCCGCGCGAGGTGAGAATCATCAAAGGCGGAAGCGTAGGCGCCCTGGCTCAGGAGGCTGACGCCCAGGATGAGGATCGATTTTTTCACTGCGGAGTCCCATAGAGGCTTCTGTTACCTCAATAGTGGGAAGGCAGTGCTCCAAATCCGGGGTTTGGTTGGAAAATCTTTTTTAAAACCTGCATCGTGATCTTGTGTTCACCACGTTGAGATAGTCATGTCCGCTTCTACACCAAAGGTCAAAGCCTCATCTGGGGTTGTTGCCCTGATCGTCATGATTGCAGTTGTCATCCTGGGCTATGCGGCCTACTTAGAATCCACGCATAAGGCATTGGACTTCCAGGCTGAAGCCCTGTCGCCCCACTTCTACATGTTCAAGCCTCATGCAGTGGTTCAGCTCATCGCATCTGGTGGTTACGTAGGGACGCTGGTTGCAGTCCTGGTAGAAGTGCTGCACTGCATTTTCGCGGCCGCTATGGTCTACACCATTGCCAGGGTTGCAGCTTCCAGGTATTTCCGACCGCGGAACACTTCGACTGAAGCCACTGCGGTGAGCGACGATCCCTTCGAGTACGAATGCTCTATTCCAGGATCGACCATGATGATCCTGCTCAGGAACAACAAGGACCCTCGAACCGGAGAGGAAATTGGAGGGGTAACAGACCTCAACCCCTACAACCAACGCTTCTTCCGATGCAACCGAAAACAGGTAGCTCTGAGCCGGGAGCCGTCGACGCCCATTGAACACCTCGAACTGGCCGTGCATGAGTTACTAGCTGCTCATCCCACAGTCCCAGCCAGTGTCGGCGCTCACCATGCCGATGCCACGTTACGCGAGCATTCCCTCGCCATCGCCAAGGAGGTCTTGTCCTATCTGAAGCGCCAGAATGTGCAGGAACCTCTCGCTTATCTCGCTGGGCTGTCTCATGACTTGGATAAGTTATTGGCATATGCCGAGAAGGCGCCTGGCCAGTGGGTTAAGAACAAGGACGCAACACACCACAACACTTACAGCGCTTACATCGTGCGTCAGATGCCGGAGTTCGCGAAGCTCCAGCCGGAGGATCAGAACGTACTCACCCTTGCGCTGCGCTACTACCACCATCCTGCAATGCTTCCGGTTTCTTCTGGCCCGCGCGTTGAGAAGTTGGTCCAAGCGCTGAGACACGCTGACGGTTTCGTGATCCGTGCAGAGAAGCAAGATGGTATTCGCGCAGCCAAGGAAAGCTCCCAGACTGAGGAACTGATCAGGGAGGCCATCCTGAAATTTGTCGGCGAAGCCAACATCAACAAGTTCCGGGCGACTGGAGAAGCAGAGGGTTGGACGAAGGACGCCATGGAGTTCGTCATCATTCCGATGTCACGAATCCTTGAGTCGATCGGCTCACATTTGCCGCTGGAGTTGAGCCGTCAGCTTCAGATGGGAGTTGATACCCGTACCTTCACCCACCCTGCTATTCCGGTGATGCTGGAGACCCTCGAGGGTATGGGGCTTTTGCTCCATAGCTACAATCATCATGACAGCCCATCGGGCCTGTTTGATGTGAAGATTGGGGTGATCAACTTCAATGCTTGCGTATTGCTAGACAAGGAAACCCTGCAAGAGCTCCTACCCGGGGTTGTCGACCGTTGGGGTATGGCGAACTACAAAATTCAAGTTCGTCGCCCCACTCGAGATGGTGGCGCAGAAGAGGAATCGGGCGGTGATTGACCGCCCGATTTAGCATGCGAAACTCAAATCACTTGATGCTGCTCATTCGGTCCCGAGAATGCGAAGGGCAGCCTCAGTGCGAATAGTCCTCTCCGCTCTGTCTTCATGGCCGAGGTTGTTCCAGCAGGCATACGCCTCCGGATAATGCGCCTGCCGTTCCGAGAGTCGGCACATAGTGACCTTGTACTCGTCTCCCGAAAGGTATTCTTTTGCGAACTGAGCCAGCGTCTGGTCCCTCCCGGTTTCCCAGAGGAGAGAAATCACAGTGTCGATTGCGATTTTCCTGCTCTCTCCGTTGAGCCCCCAGAACTGGATTTTCAGATCGCCCTTGTCCGTTCTATAGACGTACTTGGAGAGGAGCTGCTCTGCCTCTTGGTACTGCCCTCGTTGAACAGCCTGCTGAGCCCCGAGTATAAGGCTGCGGTCCTGAATGTCCGCCGCGGTGACCGGGAGTATGGTTTTGCCACCAGTGCACCCAGTCAGGGTTAGGCAAAGAAGCAGAGCATATTTCTTCATCCCTACTACTCCTTAAAGTGGGTTACTAGAGTGAAGGCGTCCCCTGCGCTGAAGAGTACGTTCTGCCGGTTCTGCAGTTGCTTCAGAAGCGAAGGCTTGACCCCGAACATCCGACTTACTTCACCGTAAGTCGTCTCGGGGGTCTTGAGAAGGAAGTAGGTTGAGACGTTTTTCAGGAGGTCCGGAGTGACCTGGTCTGGCTGCTGAACCCCAGCCCAAACACCCACACCGTAACCGCGTCCCTCGGTCGCAATTCGGTTCACTGGACTCAGAGGCGAGGACGAAATTTGTTTGACGTGCTTCCCTTCGTCCGCGATCAGGATGTGGCTTGGGTACTCGGGATTGAAGAGACCAGACCTTCGAGTATCCATCACTCCCATTGCAAAGACACGACTTGCCACAATACGCATGATGATCTGCTGGTGTTCAGACGAGATATCGGTCAGGACGTATCGGTTGATTTTGCCCGCCTGTGATTTTGAAGGGTTACCAGTGAATAGACGGGATTTCACCATGCCCTGGATGATGCTGCGCAAGCCAAAAAGGGAATCCTTGGACCAGAACTCCCAGAACGTTCCGTTGCCAGTGGACTTGTTCTGCAGCGCCTGGAAATCCAGATGCTTTTTGGCGTAGCCATGCAGGACTCCTTCCAAGTCATCAAGGATCTCGTTGACCTTGTCCTCGATCTCTAATGGATCTTTGCCATCCGCCTTCATTTTGACGATGGCCTTCTCTGCCTTCGACTTGGCCTGGCCATAGGCTTTCATGATGTCGGATACCGACCCCGAATCCATGCTGGCCGAGATGGAGTTGAACACGAGATCGATCTCATCAAGGACCTGATCTAAGGTCGGGGAAGGTCTGATCCAGGACTCAATGTCGTCCTGGGAAATTCCGGCTTTGCGGTAAACCTCGTTCAGAATCTCTTCGAGGTAGTCCAATTGCCGCTTGCCGGTATTCGGTGCAAAAACCTTCACCAACTGCTTCATACCTTCGACTGTCATCAGTACCCCACCCCCCTCTTTCGTCCTCGGGACTTGGAGTGGGTTGAGGGAGCTGCCGCCCTCGAAGTAGTTGAACGTGATGTCGTTGAAGTCTTCCGGCCGAACCAGGTGGCTGAGACCAGCCTTTTCGAAACTCTCGTAGGAGAAGTCGCCTTTGATGTCCAGGACGTGGAATGTCATGCCACGGCTGTAGACACGCGCAAGTAGATTTTGAATCGTATGGGATTTGCCTGCGCCGCTTGCCCCTTCGAAGAGGACGTTAAAGTTGCTGGACTTTGCCAGCACCCAGTCCACGGTTTGGCCGCGGCTGTCGCTCCCGATCCTGATGGGATCATAGTGAGTGAGTCCGGCAATGGCCTGACTCAGCGCTGTAGGTTGGGATGGTGCAGCTTGATACATTTGATTCCCTCGAGGAATTTCAGGTCCGAGGCGATGCCCTCAGGCAGGGCAGAGTCTTGGGAAAGCCGGTGATATGGAAACTTGCATGAGGAGCACTCGAGCTCTTCTTCCTGAAGCTTCACGGAATTGCCAGTGGTGTCGGCGATAACAGCGATGGCCTCATCTCCACCACACTCGCACTCGACGGCAAGCCCTCCTTTACTGAGCTTTACGGGACGATCGTCGAACGTACCCTTTACCTTTGCGGCAGGCGTAGCGTTCGGTGCCAGAGTGAATAGCCACTCCTGCCAGTCTTCGTCATGCAACTTCCCGATCTCTTCGCCCTTCTGCTTGACGTCTATTGCGTGCAGGATGTGTGCGAGCTCGTGAGGGATTGCTTCGTCCACCATCGTCTGCATGTCCTGCTGCAGATACAGGGGCTGAATCCGGAGTACAGCTATGCCGTGCGCCTCCCCACTGATCATCATCACATCCAGAGCGGATGAAGTTGGGTCAGTCATTGAGGGGTCGAAACGAAGGTCCAGCCAGATCCTTTCAGCTGGGAAGTCGACGTTGGTCAGCAGCCGGTTAATTTCCTTCGCAGCGAAGAGCTCGCGTGGGTATTCGGCGTTGTGCTGTTTGATGCGGGCGAAAATGGGGATTTGGGCATTCATACCCCAATAGTGGGAGTTGAGTGCCCTATTCCGCCTCTAGGTCCGAGTTAGGAGTTTTTGAACATGTCAGCGATGCGGTTCCACTCCGTAAATTCCCCGGCGTTCCCGTCCTTGATTAACCGGTCCATCTGAGCGATAGGAGCAGAGTCCTGGATGAATTCGATGACATCTCTCGAGCCTTTCCAGCGTTGCATCCCAACGGCGTAGATTGCCTTTCTGCAACGCTCCAGCCTCACTGGATCTGGTTCATCCTCAGCCACACCACGATCATCGTCTTGCGTTCGCTGGGGGGCGGCTACGTTGTCCGATTTCGCATGCGAAACTGGGAAGGGAATGCTTGTCAGGTCGGTAGAGCTTGTATGCGCTTTCAGCAGCTCGAGGATCGCCACATCAGTGAATGTTGGATAGATCAGCTTGGCGTAACCAAGGCAGTAAAATTGCAGATGGATCACATCGTCATCCGATAGCCCAACCTGGATGGTCAGCGTACCTACTGCTTCCGAGTCGAACTCTGTTGCAGTAAGCATCCGGGCGAACTGGCCGTCCTGAAGAGTGAAGCCCTGGAGTCGTTTTGGAGATGCGCTCGCACGAACTATTTCGTATTCCAACCGCGGCTGCTGGTCAGAGAGCCAACGGTATAACTCACGTACCGCGCCGAGCCCAAGGTTGAGACTGAGCTTGTCCGGGTCGTCATTTAGTAGGTACCTGCCCTTCGCTTTATGGGAGAACGTGAGACGGAGTGCTGTGTGCACACTAATCGCCTCGCCGGCGGCATTCACGTCGTTTCGGATGTAGATCGCAGCGTTGAGAGCGTTATTGCTAAACACCTGGTGAGCAGCCAGGTACTTCCCCTTGGCCGGCATCTTCGGGTTGGCGGGTGTATACACCCAGCCAGAATCTGACGGCCGCCCTTTAAGATACTGTGTGTGCTCGGCCTTGAAGTCGATCAGCATGAAGCCCCCCTTTTCATGAAACGCCGGCGGTGGAACGCGATGAGGAACAGCGCACCAGCAATCCAGACCGAATGGGCGACTCCGCAAAGCATGTAGAACAGTTCTCGAACCAAATGATGGACCCGGGTGGCGCCCGCGCTATCAATCACGATTCGTGCCTCTCCCTTGTCCAGGTAATAGAGCACAGCTGCGACGCCATCATCCGAGAGGTCGTTGAACACACCGAAACCATGTCCTTGCGGGAATGGCTTGGGGTGAGCCCTGAAAAAGGAATCAACCCCCTTCAATTGCTCCCTAAGTTCGGGTTTGAAGGCCCCATCCTCGAATGCGGTGCCCCGCCAGCAGGTCACTTTTGCTTGCTCACATTTGGGGGCGAAAGACTCTGCAGAGGCTTCAACCAGGTTGTAGTTCGTCCAAGCGAGATCCTTTGCCCAGAGAGGAAGAACACGGTTCACGAGGACGAGGTGGAAAACGGCAGTGGTGAGACAAACACTGATCAGAGCTACCAAGATCAGGGTACGGTCCATTGTTCTCCACCGAGAGCGGGAAACCCTGATCGCCAGGCCGAAGATACCCAATGCCGCGACTCCTGCGGTGATGAACTGAGGATTTGTACCTTCATTCAGCAGTAGGTCGGCCAGGTCGAAAGTCAATTCCAGTTTTACGAATGTCCAGGCGAGCAAAAGCGCTCCGCAAGTGCCGGCGGCACGCAGAGTTGGTCGGATGGATAGGAAGGCTGCGAGGAATGAAACGAAGTAGATTAGGGTGTGATCGAGGTCAGCAAGATCGAGCATGGTAGGGCTTCCAAATGGGATGCCCTAGAGGTTACCGGCAAGGACTTGGCCTTCCAGTGAAAACGGGGGGCTGAGCGCCAGGGGGCTGATTCTCAGCCCCCTTCAGCGTGACCAGGTCCACGCGCGCCCTTGGCCGCTCCGATCTGCCGCGGAAATTACCGCAACAGCCGAACGCAGGCATCGAAGTCCCACAGCGAAGTGAGTACGTCGACTTTCTGGACGCCGCCCATAAAAGCTTTGAAGAAGGAATCATCGGCAAAGAGAACCAGCACGTGGTTCCCCGGATTCGCCATCTCGTCCGCAGGACTGAAAGCGTAATAACCCATGCCAGGAAACAGCCCCTGCAGCTTCCGGTTCCAGCGCTCGATGTGATCGCGAACGAGTTCAAGCGGCATTGAGTCTGGAAACATCAACTTGGGCGCTGTGTGGCGGGCTATGTTGCCTTCCACCCCTTTGGGGAAATGGCTCTCGAGTGTGAGCCCAGAATTCCCGAAGGATTTCAGCAGGTCGTAGGCTCTGTTCGATACACCGTTCATGATTCACCTCTCGATTTCGGTAAAGGGCGGACGCCACCTCCAAACGCCCTCGTCGAGGATGCTTGGAGGTGACGTCCGCCCTCCCCTAAGGGAGAGGCGGTGTCACTTCAGGCTTAGAACATCCGCAGCACTGCGGTAACCAATCCTTCGACGGTTACTCCCACGGACCAGCCGATACCAGCCATGAACAGATACCAGCCGAGAGCGCGAGCGCTACGACTGGATGCGTCATGGTCGGTGTACATATGGAAGAATTCGCGGTCACCGAGGTTGGCTTCGCCAACAATCAGTTCCGCTTCCTCTTCCTTCTTGGAGATCCCCAGGGCCAACTTAGCGTCGTAATCGATCGCCATGGCATCCCGGGGCAAAGGACGACCTTCGTTTGCTCCCATTGCCCACAGAACCACAAAGTGGCCGTTTGCAGGGTTGAAGATCTTCACCAGCTTTTTACGGCTGACGATCCCTGTTTTCTTGTTCTCCGATTTGATGTGCTGCCAGCCCAACCGAACAATCGACTGGCCTGCATCCTCCCGAGGGAGGCTGAAGACTTTGCCGAATGTCACGCCGTTTACAGGTGGTCGCGCGGCGAAGTGCTCCTGGACCGGCCTCGGGTCAAAGACCTTCACCAGTTTCCAGACAGCACCAGCCAGTTTCAGAACAACCACATCGGCAACAGCAGTCAGCTTTGCTTTCAGAACATGAGTCATGATGTTTCTCCTCTGGGAGCCGGAGCCCAGTTCGCACACTCGAGGGTGGCTGAATGAATTTTCAGGCCCCGCCGGCGCAGGGGTCTGTTCGCAGTGAGTTACTCGTCGCAATCAAAGTCGTCGTTTTCCATCTCTCGCATGAGCGAGTCGGAAACCGGTTTCTCTTCTTTTGCTTTCCGTGCCGCTGCACGCTTCTCCCGCATCTGGTCCCGTTTGGTCAACCTGCGGATCGTTTCCCCCGTTCGGGAGTTATCGATGAAGTCGTGCTGCGTCATGACCTGCAGGAAGGCCTGCAGGCATGCATACGGATCTTCATCCTCCTCCATCATGCGCAGCCGGATGGCGAGCACATGGACGGAGTTGATGATGAGCCAGCAGCAGGGGTCAGTGAACACCGGTTCAAGAGCATCCCTCGCGGAGGTCAGCACGAACTGGCGATTGAGTTCCCAGATCATCGAGCCTCGTTTTCCGAAAACTCGACTCCCCTTGAACGGCTTGCCTACTCGGCGGTACTGGTATCCGAGCTCGTCGGTTTGCCACTTGCCATCTTTGATGACCGGTGCCATTCCGAGAGCCTTCTCCAGGCGCTCGATCGTGGAATTGTCTGAACGGGTATCCGACGTCGAGAGTGCATCCGACAAATCATCATCCTCATCCAACTCTTTCACGCCAGGCAAATAACCGGAGGAGGACCAGAGGGCCTTCCTGTCGATTACCAGCCTAGTTGGGGCCTTTCGAACTGCTTTGGGTTTCTCAACTGCGGTTGATTGATTGATGGCTACTCCAAACAAATCCACCGGTGCATCCGCCTCCGAGGAGGGTTGAATGGGGTTGGATAGGATGGGTTCACCAAAGAGATCGACTTGCATAGTGCGCTCCATAGGGCGCACCACTCCCCTGACGGGGTGTGGTGGCCCGTCAGGGGTGGGAGGGAGGTATTGCTTAGAGGAACAGCGCGAAGTTCTGCGACAGAGCCGGTTTCGGCTCCTCATGCACAACAGGCGTGGACTCAACCGCGTCCGGGACCGTGGTTTCGTCCTCTTCGTCAGTAGCTTGTGCCACAACAACCGGAGTTGCGGTGGTTTGAGCTACAGCTGCTGCAGGTGCAGCAGCGCCAGCCTGTACAGTGCTCGCAACCGAAGTTGCAGGCATGGACGCCGCGGCCGCCGAAGCGGTCGAAGCAGGCTGGTTCAAAGTTGCTTGCTGGGCTTGCCCAAGATTGGCTTGAGCAGTCGCAGGAGCTTGCTGAGTGATGTTGCTCACAGCAGCAGTGGTTGCTACCTGGATCAGGGGTTGGCCATTCTTCAAGCGGTCCCAAACGATGGTCTGGTCACGCAGAGACTTCAGGCATTCCCGCAGATTTTGGAATTCACCACCAGTAAGGAAACCGTTAGCCGGCACCTTGTCCATTTCGCTTTTCAGGGCGTCATGGAGGGGACGGATAAGCGGGTGAATGAAAGCCAGGGAATTCAGCTTCACACACATCGCTTGAGCACGACGGACAGTTCGGGGGTTAACCTTCACTTCGCCCGATTGGCTCCCGGTTGTCTTCTTGTCGAGGGTTTCCAGGATCTCCATGGACTCTTTGCAGACGTGTTGAATGACTGCTCCGAGGACACCCTCCCGCAAAGCAACAACGCTGTCGCGTTGTGCTTCATACAGGTCCGCATCGAACTCGCCATCCTCCATTGTTACCGGAGTGACGACAAACTCGAATTTGAACCGTGCGGCTACCTCTTCCCAAGTTGGTTGGCGCTTACGAAGGTGTTCGGCCAGCAGCATTACCTGGGCAGAGTCGGCACCTTTCGCAATTGCCTTCTGGCTCATCTCCAGCAGGTGCTTGTCGCACATTGCCTGATAGCCAGGTTCATCTTTAGCGAGTTGCTGAGCCCACTCCTCCTTGATCTTGTTCAGCTCGCGGATCTTGATGACCGCTTCGCTGCGGCTCATCACCGCCCCAATGGAGCACATGATGGAGCCGTCTTGCTTCAGGAGGGTTTCGCCGTTTTCACGAAGCCGGGCGTAGTTACGGAGAAAGTCTTTCGGGAAGATCTTCTCAGTCACCAGCTTCCGGATCTCATCGTGCAACTCTTCAACCTTGATATTCAGCACGTCGAGGTCGATCTGACGATCGGCCGCCATCGCGGAAACCAGCAGGTTGATTACTACTACTTTGTTGTCATTTGCAGCGCTGATTACTTGAGTCATCGGTATTTCCTCGCACCCGCCGCGCACGGGGCATTGAGATGAACACCCGGGCGCGGAGCCGGGTGGTTTGAGATCAATGACCTCGAACAAACACCCGGCAGTGAGCCGGATGTTTGGTCCAGCTCACTGAGCAAGGAAGGCCCCCGTGGGGGCCACTGTTACAGCAGACGTAGAATCGTGCCCTCTCCCAGCGGAGTGCGTTGGGAATAGCCGTACTCTGTTTTGTCCAGCACATAGCTGTAGGTTGCACGCATCCAGCTGAAGCTCAAGACGAGGGTGTTGCCCTCATCCCGGACCCGAAGATCGCGCGCGAATGTTCCTACCTCCTCGATGTAGCCCTGGAGTTCGGCTTGGGTAAGACGAACTCCTGTGGACTCGCGACGAAAGTGCAAAACGCTGTCTACTGACCGTCCGTAGACTTGAGTTTGAGTTGCCATTGAATTGCCCTCCCCCGTCGCGCACGGGGTGATCATTGAGAACACCCGGGCGCGAGCCGGATGGTTTTCCAGCTCGTTGGAGAGAGGGAGGCCGCCCCGAAGGGCGGCATCAGTGGTTACATCAGCAGCTGCTTGGCTTGCTCCAGAAGAGCTGGACCAACGTCATCTGCGGTTGCAGCAACGGCGTACGGGATACCCGCCTCTTCCAGCCAGTCCTTTCGGACCTCATTGCCGATGAGGAGGTACACCACCTTGATTCCAGCGTCGACCGCTAACGCAGTCTGTTCTGTAGCCAGGGTCGCACACGACGGAGCACCATCCGTGAGGACAAACATCAGCTTCCTCTGTGCCGGATGGCTTGCCAGGCGTTGGGCTGCTTGGAAAACCGCCTCACCAATCGGGGTGTGATTCCCGCCGGTGATGCTGTCCAGACCGCCAATGCGGTCAACCGCGTTTTGATGGGAGTCCCCGAAGGTCCTCACCACCGTGTTGAGATGGCCAGTTTTTGGAGCAAAGCCCAAGAACTCGCGTGGAGTGTCGATCCTGTGGAACACCTTCTCCATGATCAGCAGGCTCTGCTGGATGGATTTGGCAACTGTCTGCACCTCGTACTCTTTTTCATTGATAGCTTCCCCAGCAGCAATGGCCTTGGCTTTCGCCTTCGCCAACGTCGCGAGAACGCTAGGATCAACCCAGCTTGTCGAGCTGGAAAGATCTGCAAGAACAGAGACCGCTGCGGTAGGGAATACCGTTTCCTCTTTACGTTCGAAGATACGGCTGTCTCCCATACCTGCACGGTAGAGGTGAGATTGTCCGAGCGAACCGCGGCGCGTCGAGTAGACGTCCGCTTCTTCTCGGTTTAACAGGTAGGCCTGCAGTTTCGTGGCCAGTACATTGACCTTGCGGTCTAGCGCATCAGCCAGTTCACGTGCATGTTCCTTGTCAGCAGGGCAAACAAGCATCCCTTCGACCAGGTCCTTGACCGTTCCAGCCCCCAGTGAGGGTTGGTTCTCCACATCGCTCGGTTCAACTTCGAAAGCTGGAACCGGAGCAGCATCCTGATAGTCCGGGTTGGTACCGTTCTGGATGCTAGTCGCGAGTTGCTGAATCACTTTGTCCATATCCAGGACTTCGGAATCGTCACCACCATTGCTGCTGAGCATTTGCTCGATCAACTCGGCGAGGTCGACCCCGTTTTGCCCTTGGCTGTCGCCTTGGGCATTCTCGGATTGGTTATTGGCATCAGCGTCATCCTCGCCCGGCGCACCTTGGCCATCAGCCTTGGAGTCGGACTCGTCTTCAGCTTTACCGTCATCGCTACCCTGACCACCGGTGTCACCGTTGGTAGGTTCTTGATCATCTTTCTGGCCCTGGCCTTGGCCGTTGTCAGAGGTCTGATCGTCTTCCTGATTACTCTCATCATCCCCTTGCGAGGATTGCTGATCGTCCTGGTCATCCCCTTCGTCACCTTCCGAATTGTCGTCTTCAGGCTCCTCTTGGGGCTGCTCATCCTGCTGGTCACGCTGCTGCTTCAGCATTTCGATCAGCCGAAGGGTGAGATCGCCGGCGTCTTGAGTGGAACGAACGCTCGGGTACTCAGCCAGAAGGATGGTTTCCAGGTTTTCGCGCACCTGGTCGGCATGCTCACCGAAGTGGGCATCGAAGTTTTTCCGAACAGCCGCTAGAGGCTGCTGGTACTCACTCCACCGACGGCTGCGAAGGAAGCACAAGGTGTAGCTTGCAAATGCTTCTTGGGGGCTTTGGCTTCCGTCCCGGAACATGCCGCGATCGAACATGATCGCTGCTCCCTGACGGAAGAAACGCTCAGAACGTCGAGAAGACCGAGTTTGAGCGTATTCCATATACACGTCGTCGACAGCGTTCAGCAGCAGGCCCGCGAAGGCACCATGCTCCATGCTGAACTCCTGAAAAAACGGCACATCGCTGTGCATGATGTGGCCGACTTCGTGGTAACCCCAACGCTTGAACAGGATCAAGTCTTCCTCTGTCAAATTCGCCGGCAGAGACGGCAGGTACGCGACCTTACCGTCGGTGCACGGTCTGACATTCGGACGAATCACGAACTTGATCTTGGAGTTTCTTGCCAGAACACGAAGGAAGGAAATCCAACCGTCCTGGAACTGTTTCGCGGTACGTTGCAGCTTACTCATGATCAGACTCCCTTCCGGATTGCGTAGGCTTTCTGGGCGTGCTCATTGGCCTTCTCTCGCAGCACACGAAGTGCTTGAGTGGGGACCTTAAAGCGGGTGTAGATCACTTGGTCTGCAACGTACGTGGCCCGTTTCAGGTACATCCGAGCGGCAACCCGGTGGTACTTGAGCAGGACTTTGTCTTTTGCTGCTTTGATTGCTTTCTGAATCAGGTTCATGGGTATTTCCTCGCACCCGCCGCGCACGGGGCATCGAGATGAACACCCGGGCGCGGAGCCGGGTGGTTTGAGATCAATGACCTCGAACAACAACCCGGCTGTGAGCCGGATTGTTGGTCCAGCTCACTGAGCGGAGTGACTGCCCCCGAAGGGGCAGTCCGCATGGATCAGCAGGTTTCCCCGCGGATCAATTTTGCTTCCAAGTCATGACGCAGGACTTGGTGGCGATGGCTTAAAAACTGATCTTTGGCCCGCACTTGGTAGGCGGGGTTTTGGATCTCGTTTGCACGGCCTTGAACCTTTTGGGCGAGGCGCGCCGCCTTACGGCGGTAATGCGCACTCATCAAACGGTGGTAGGCATGCAGCACAACGCCAATCCAGAACTTATCCAGAGCAGCATCCAGTTTCGCGATTGCGATTTTCATGGTCTTACCTCTCACCCGCCGCGCACGGGCAATGTAGAAAAAAGCCCGGGCGCGGTGCCGGGCTCGTTAGAACAAACCCGGCATGAGCCGGATTTGTCCAGCTCACAAGGAGGGAGGCCCATGGGGCCTAGTTATAGGAACAGGGACATACCGATGTTGGTGGGCACCGAAACCTTGGTCCTGGAGCCACCTAGTAGACTGGCATCTTCAAGCACCTTCAGAAGGCCAGGGAACGTCTTGTACCAGTCCATTTCTTGAACGGACTGGCGTTGGAACGGTCGCTGGAAATCGAGGGTGTAGTCAGAGTCACTCGTTACCGAGAACTCGGCTCCGGCTTTGTTGAGCTCGGCAAGAAAAGCCCGTGCACAGACATCCAAAACCGACTCTTGGGTTCTAAATCGCCATAACCCCTTCCCGCTTGGCAGCAGGTTGGTGCTGTCGATAAAGCCCCTTTCCTCGAAAATTTCTCGCCCCTTCGGGGACATGGTTTCCCAGTCCCGTACCGAGGCGATGCCTTTACGAATCGAAGCCCCGTTCAAAGCGACTTCAAACTCATTGCCTACCATCCTGAAAGCTAGGGGATGACCCGCATCGATGAGCACCCGAACTACATTCTCTAAGTGGGCAAGCCCCTCATTGAACTGCTCTGCAGTGCAGCTTTTGACACGGACATAGATTCCCCGGCTTAGGAGGTCAAACTCAGCGACTATCGACTGGGCTGCATCGAGTTCCACGGGGGAATGATCGATTGGCTGCGACGAATAGCCGTTGCTTCGAGCGTCGGCAACCTGGGCACAAACATGCTCCCAGGCTTCCTCCGCTGTTCCGCAGAGCAACTCCTTCTTACCGGAAACACCTCGCATGACTGAACCTTCCCACACTGTCACGAGGAACGTATTCACGTCCCCACGTACAGCGATGAAACGTCCCGAATCGTTCGTCAGGTAGAACATCACCTACCTCCTTACGCTATCTGAGCCGCATTGCTAACCGCAGCTTTCGTCAGCGCATCCAGCTGGTCCGCCACCGAGGTGGTGTACTCTTCCGGAAGTACGAGGTCGCGATCGAAGGTTTCATCGAAGAGTTCGCGGGCCAGAGCCTGGTCCGCTTCTTCGAGGTTGCCGTAGATAGCGTCGACGAAGGATTCATCCAGATCATCATACAGAGCCATTTTGGTAACCCAGCGTTTGAGCTCACGGAAGGAGATGTTGTCGAACGCCTCCTCCTGCGAAAACGCAACACGGAACCGGAACGCGAACTCAACCATCAGTTGGATGTTGAGATCATCCACTCCAGTGTTCAGACCATGCAGAGCAGCCATCTCTTTCTCAGCCGACATGAAGTTGGCCTTGAAGGAGGTGAAGCGGCTACGTACTGCAGCGTTCTGTCCCTTCGTGCCGGCATACCGGGGATCACGCGAGGACTTACCACCAGTGTTATCGGTTGCGAACAGCCGGAACGACGGGTGACGAACGATGTTCATCCCACCTTCGAGGCCGAGGAGTTCCCTCGGGTCCAGTTCAGGGTCAATCCCGTGGTGTTTCAGCGTCACGACCTCATCACCTTGGAGGATGTCGTTCAGACTGAGAAGCACGCCGGGATTCAGGCTGCAGATTTCGTCGATGGTGCAGCTCAGCCCATGGCGATAGGCATAACTCAGCACACCATCAACACTTTTCACACCGTCCTTCCCAAGGGTACGGAACCCTACCAGGTAACCTTCATCAACACCGGGGCCGGCATTGATTGCGATTGACGGACGGTTAAGACGGCCATTGATCTGGTTGATGAGGGAGGACTTACCGGTCCCCTTCTCGCCTACCAGCATGATGGAGTCTTTCGTCGCCATGCTCAGGAGAACCCGGCGAACCAGGCTCTCATTGAACACGTAATTGCTGTCGACACTCGGCGAAAGCGGATGACGCTCTGCCGGTACCGGGATCGGTTTCTCAAAACCCTTCAGAGGGGTAGAGAAGCCGAACAGCTCGTGGACCATTACCGGCTCGAACTTCTGGCTGGTGACAGCTTGGATGTGAGCGGCTTTGATCTCTTCGACGGTGATGTTCTTCTTGGCTACGTTGTTCATTTGTATTTCCTCGCACCCGCCGCGCACGGGGCATTGAGATGTACACCCGGGCGCGGAGCCGGGTGTTGTGAGATCGGTGACCTCGAGCAAACACCCAGCACTGAGCTGGATGTTTGGTCCAGCTCACAGAGCAAGGAGAGCCCCTAAGGGGCCCGTTATTAGACGGCTACGCGGTCGTACATGGGGATCGCATCCGAGTCGTAAAACCCGAACATGATCATCCCAGCGCACAGTCGCTCTTCTGCGAGTCCGATTCTCCGAGCCAGCTCGGGAACCGAGAGATGCAGATCGATTTGCAGGTTGTTCAGCACGGCCCAGAAGGAGCGTGCTGGCAATACCTGGACCTCAATGACCGGCAGGATGCCAACCATCACGATCTCTTCGATTTGCTCTGACTGAGGAACGTCGTAGACGGCTCCATGAACGAACCCCTTCTTCCACTCGTCGTAGGAGATGGTGTCGGGAGTTTCAGGGTTGTCAGATAAGGTCCGGCCTCGTAGCGCAGCCTGACGGCCTTGCTCCCAGCTGGTTGCCCCGAAATAGACTTCCTGGATGATCCCGAACAGTTCGTTGTCGCTGTATTGGCGTTGTTGCATTGCTAAAAGCTCCTACCCGCTGCAGACGGGAGAATTGAAGAGTTCACTCCCGCCTGCAGGTCGGGAGGGTCCGACCTGGCTTAGCCTGGTTGGTCGTCGTAGAGGCGTGCGATGTCGTCCCAGTTGCCTGGTTCTTTCGCTACCAACCAGCCCATTGCCCATGCCCTGCCCTCTTGGGACATGGATGGGTACGGATTGGATTGGTTGGAGTTGCCCGAACGATATGCTTCTTTGCCTTGTTGAAACGCCTTCATTGAATGCTCCTTCCCGAAATCCGGGTGATGGCCACCCGAAACCCGATCACCGGGCCGGTTTTCCGATGTGCTTCATTTCCGCATGACAGGCCGCGAGGGCCAGATCCAGGGCAAACCTCGTAGCGAGGAAAGCCATCCCCAGTGGGGTGTGGAGAAGAATCGGTTTGAGCAATTTTCGAATTATGTTCGTTGTCCGCAGCACGTAATCGGCAATGATCACCGACCAATACATCATCGGAACAATTGCTTTTGGTGCTGGTATATCTCCCCCGCAGCCAACATACAGGGCGAACCCGACTGATAGCTTTAGGTTAGAAACGAACTTGGATTTTTTGGTTTTCATGGTATTCACCTTCTAGTTTAGTTAGTTCATGGTTTTTCTCCTGTCCTAACCCCAGAGGTGATCATCCCTAAGGGGAATTTCACCCCCAGGGTATGTCCATGGAATTTATGGCGTGCTGCTTCGTGTACCAGCTACGTCGCCACCGGCACGCCGGCGCTCAACGTAGTCACAACCCCAGTAAATTGCGAATGCAAGAAACAGGATTCCGAGAGTCACACTGAAAGACATGGTCGCATCCTCGCGATGAGTAATAAGAGATTCTTTCGATCCTCTACTCACCTAGGGGCTACGTGCACGCTTCTTTGCCCGACGCGATTTACGTTTTACCGTGCGCGTCGGCTTCATTTTAGGACGCTTCTTCCGTCCCTGAGCCGTTGAGTTCAACGTAATGAGTGCAGTCATCAATATGGAAACCACAAAGACTATGCGAAGTTCATTAGTAGACCATCCTACGAACAGGGAGGAGGCAGAAGCACCCATGATGGACGCGATGATCACGACCATCAGGTTTTTTATGTAGCTCATGTTGCCTCCAAAGTTACGCCGTCGCGTGTTATGTGAAACACGACCAGGGCGTCCCGCCGGAAGTGTTGAACTTCCGGCCCGAAAGGGCTGGAAATTAGCCCTCCGGTTGGAGGAATAGCGGTGGCATATCGTCAGTATCCAGAGAGAAGTCGAGCATGCCCTGCTTACGCAGTTCAACTCGGTCCTTAACTCTGGCTTCTAACTTGGCTTTGATTTCATCTCGAAGCTCATTGTGTTTCCACTTGGGCATCGAGCGGGACCACGAACCGAGGTAATGCGCACCGTGGAAGTCGCTCCGAATCCTCGGAGACAGCAACCTGTGCGTTAGTACCTGCTTATTCGAGCCCCATACCACATTGATGCCTTCCTCCCCGTCGGAGCTCATGATGAGTTCAGAGGAGTTGGCAATAAGCTGTAAACGCTCGTGGTACGACACCCTCCCAAACTCTTCAGCTAGTAAGGCGCCTTCGGCCAAGTAATTCCGCATCAGGAAATCACCAATCTTACGACTGGCGAGATCCTCAGCTTCCTTGTCACGGCGAATTCGTACAGCACGTTGAGCGTAGCGCTCCATTCGATAAGACTCACGCATGTAGCCTCCTCGAGGGCGCACCAGCCCCGTAGGGCTGTTTTGCCCCACAGGGTTGTTTAAATTCAGATTAGGTCTGCAAGTGTCAGACCTGCTTTAACGCTGTATCCCGACAAGCAACCTTCGAGGCATAGCCCCGCCATGTCACACCGTTTGGAGTGACTATCGCAGGGTGAGTCGTAGGCCATATGAGGGGCACGGAAAAACTCACCTGCGCGAAGCCGTTTGGCAACTACGCGGGCATATTCCACTGCTTCCTCAATGTCGGCCGCCGTCCGTTTTACCCAGTGGACTGGATGCCAGATGGCGTTCACAACTGATTTGGAGTCCGGTTTCGTGATGTTGGGCTTCTGCCCTGAGGCATAACCACAAAGCTTTGGCTCTCTGATTCCCAACTGCTGGCATGCTAATTTCACTGCCAGCCAGTAGTAGGTCAGCTGATACCCGTATCGGGAAAACAACTCACCCTCAGGCTGTGCAGCGGTTTTCCAGTCCAAGATCACGACGTCGCCAACATCAGCCAACATCTCCCCTTTCGGGTTGAATATTGGTTTTGTGCATTCACCGACAAAGTCGATTACTAGCGTGATGAAGGTACGCTCAGCGATTTTCAACTTGAACTGTCCTTCAATAATCAGTGGCTTGAGGCCAAGATTACGGAAGTAAGACGGAAAGCCTGCAGCTAATTGTTTACCAAGAACCTCTGCTGTTTCCCGAGACTTAGACTTGGCCATGCTTATCAACTTTCCGTCGGATAAACCTTCGAACTTGTTAATAAACTGAGTGGCCATTTCCTCCTCTGGAATGTATCCCTTGACGAACCCTTCGATCACCCAATGCAAGGCTGAGCCGAACAGTAGGTTGAGCGGGGTTGCCTCGGGTTTTACACGAGCTCGGTAGTACCCCAGCAGCCGAGTGCAAACCATGGATTTCATGATCTGCGTTGGAGACAGCGTTATGTCTACTTCATCCGGGAGTGGATTGAAGATGTAATGCGGATTCACGAACGAAGTCATGCGATCACCTTTTCTAGGCGCACACGACTACCCGAGGGCAATCTTGTCGCCCTCGTGGGTTCTTGAATGGTTTAGAAGTCTACGACTTCAGATTCTTTTTCAGGTTGGTCATCCTCTCCACGGAAAAAACGCCCTTGCGCAATTTCCAATTGCTCACCTTCCGGCTGTTGCCACAAGGATGGAGCTTCGAGAAGTTCAACTTGGCCTGTCATGGTGTTTCCTCCTATATCCCCGCTGCACCGGGAATAAGCTCGCGAAGAGATCCCGTGCAGGGGTAAGCATTGAAGCTGGAGGGTGCCTTTGACTGGTTAGCGTGCGAACACACATACCGAAATGGCGGGGAGATACACGTTCCTGGAACACGTCTACCTTGCAGGAGCAAAGGACATGCCTGGTATCTCGAGATTGTGGACTGATCAGACGATCGTCCAGTCTGTTCCAACAATGTCTGTGCTCATCTAACTCGAATTCGAGTATCGAGTCGCACCCCAGAAAACCTCGGTGAATTCACCAACGTAGTCTGGGTTTGCTCTTTCGGAGAAAGGCAAATGGGACAGACACTTTTTAGCCGAGCACATCCTAGTAGTCAAGATGTCCAAGGTCGAAACAAGCTACTCTGGGTTTAGCATGCGAAAAAAAACCCCAGACCAGCAAAAGCTGGACCGGGGTTTCTTGAGCGCTCACGCACAGGCACTGAGCAAGCCATCTGCGTTGACTGGCTTGAAGCCCATGAAGATCCCACCTTCGCATGCTTTCGCACGCAGGAGGTGGAAGCGTTGCGGCAATGGCTGTCCAACGACCTTCTCAACCACGATGATATCTTCCCAATCCTGGCCCTTGGCTCCAGGAGTGTGAATCACATCGGGCAGCATGAAGGCCACCTCGAACCCTTTACGCATCAGCTCAATAAAGAGCTTCCACGCAAAGGTTTGTCCATCGCCATATTTCCCACGTGCTTCGTTGTATGGGTCGTTATCAGACCAGATAACTACCCTATCGAATTCAGCACGATCGACAAACAACGTCGCCAGAGTGGTGCAGGCATGCGCTACTCGAACAGACTCGCCTGTTGCCAGGTGGATTGCCCATCCTTTCTCTACGCCTTCGGTCACATGCAGCGTCCTGCAACCTTCAACGTTTGCTACTCGGATTGACGCTCCTTTGAAGCCAGACAACGGGGAATCAATTTTCTTCACCTTCGAGACACCTTCCAGCTTATGACCATCCGGAGTCAGGTAGATCTTGTGGAAATTCACCACTCGACCAGTCCTGCTCCGAAACGCCGACACGATGGCCGGGAACCGACCGATGAGCTCCTTCACAACCTGACCATCTTTCTTACGGGTTTCGTAATACTCGAGGGCCGGGTGGAATTTCACGTCACCAAGGTTGCTGTTAAGCGGGATACCGCGGTGTTGAAAGTACAAACGGCCAGGAAGAGCATCCGGGTGGGTTAGCGAGATCAAACCTTCTGCAGTCTTGATGTGCTTCGCCTTCCGCTTCTGCTCATCCTCCGGACTTATGCCAGCCCGTGAATTGACCACTACAGGAGTGACCTTACGGGTATAGCTTTTGCCGTTTGTTAGTGCATCTCTGACTTTGAACATTACGTCGGTGAAGTTGCGACCGACGCCGTCCAGGATCAGAAGCTCTACTGGGTCCCGGCCACCGTCCTGCAAGCAGGAGCAGATAGCGCGGTCTTCGTAGCCCGGCTTGTTTGAGAATCTGAAATCACTCTTCCCTCCCCCATTCCGGTGACGGTGTGGGAAAGGGCAGTCGACCAGATGTCCATGGTTCTTGAGTGCAGCATCGAACGAGCTAGTCAAACGTGGGATCACGTTAAGCCAACCGCCGTTGCTCTTCACCAGCTCCAGGACTTCCTCAGACAGTTTCGGACGATTGTCGTCTTGACGATCCATAGCTACCTCCAATTGCAAGGCAGCCACGTCCCCTTAGGGATGGCTTGCCCTAAGGGTGGGAATTGCGCGAGCGCGAGTTTTTAAAGAACCCAGCTCCAGAATTCTGGGACTGGAATCTTCTCCAGACATCCGTGCGGAATTTCGCATGCGAAAGCTGGGGGAAAGATCACCTCCAACGCTAAGGAGGCCCCCAGCTGAAATCAAGGACATGAAGTCTACAAATGCAGAAAGGCCCGGTGCATCGCTGCGCCGGGCCTTTCGTCTCATCTGTCTAGGGCACCTCTAATACAGCCTGCAAAGGTTGTATTAGGGGTGCCCTTGACTAAGTCATAGGGCACGAGATCAGCATTCAACTCCAGCAGCTTCAAAGGAAGCACATCTGTCGTGTTGGACCTTCGTCATTGTGTTTCGCGCATCATCTCCCTGAAAAAGGAAGAGAGCAGCAGAAAGCGCAAAGGCAAAGGTGAGTGCATATTTCATGTCGTGGTCCTCAATGTGAATTGAGACGACCACTACCCTCCCGAAGGCGATGTGGATCGCCCTAGGGGTCGAGTGAGATTTGCTTAGAAAACACTCTGCGACGGAATAGCGAATGATGAGGCCAAGGGGGCACACACCAAACACCAAACCGAGCGAATGTCACCACAACGCAGCAACCAGCTCAGCAAAATTGGCGAATGGGCGTGTTCACACCAAAACGCAAAATCGCAGAGTGAAGTCCTTTACGAACTCACGCGACACTGACTTGTTAAAGAACGTGAAGCAGGTAGATCACGATGATCAAGATGCAATGCACCTGGAACATCGCAAAACGATGAACCAAGTGAAAAGCACCAGGTTCACCTTGAAGCGAGATGATCAGAACGGCGACTGAATACAGTCACTGAACCAATCTCCCACCACAACCCTTGAATTCAAAGGCGGGGGCGGGTTGTGATCAGCTATCAGTGAGTTCACCAACAGCGGGAGATCACGAGAAAACGCCTTCACGATAGGTCGCCCTACCCCGCCATTCAAGTACGCCGTGTCCCAAAATGAAAAAGGGCGCCTCAATTGCTTGAAGCGCCCTATTCCCCTACTGAAGATTTAGTTCAGCCATCGGTCTCCATCGCTGCGACGCTGACGATATCGATCTGATCCACCTTTATCTGCTTGGGCTGTTGTGATCCGCCGATCATCAGCATGCACCATGCCTTGGAAGGATCTTCGCTGACGCGATCATTCATCAAATACCCGGACGCTACCGCACTGTCCAGTGCAACCTTGATACCGATTACCTGACGCTCCGCAGTAATCGGTATGTATCCCTTACCATTCTTCTTCGAAGAACTATTCGGCGCAGCGGCCGGCCCCTGTTCCTGCGAAGGGGTGGTTACAACTGCTGGCGTATTTGTCTCGCCCTGGCCCTGGGCTTTTGACTGCCCCTCGGGTTTAGCATGCGAAACTGGGGACTGGTCGGTCTGACCAGGAGGGTTCGCCTGAGAAGAATTACCACCCTTCCCTACCCCATCTTGAGCTGGATGCCCGACTTTTCCAGCTTGGTGTTCAGTTTGCGGTTCTTGTGCCGGAGGAGCTTTCGTGGGCACTGTCTTGCCTTTTGCTGCTCTGACCGCATCACGTACTTGCTGCCTGCTGATGGAGCCTTCCGCTTTTGCCCTTTCAATGAATGCAGTGAACGTCTCGGGCTGAAGGTTCTTCAGTTGCTTCATTTCCCGTAAGACTTCGCTGTCGCTCGTAATGCCTCCTTTGATCAGGTCAACCAGTTCCTCGGGAAGGTCTGCGAGTCCCAAATGAATGGAGATGTAGGTCTCGCTTTTCCCCATGTAGGTAGCCAAGTCCTGGTTGGACAGGGGCTCCCCAGCAGCCTTAGCTTCAGCTTTGGCTTCAGCCAAGGCTTGACCAACCTCATAGGGGTTGAGATTTTGCCGCTGCTCGTTTTCGATCAGCTGCGAGAGGATCTCCTTGGCCGGCGTGCGTTTCTTGCCGTCAACGATAGCTTTCAGCTTAAAGCCTGGGCGAAGTACCGCAGCGGCATAGCGACGACCGCCTTTCTTCAAGGGGTACTTCTGAGTTTCAGGATTCATCGGACCAACGATGATGGGGGTTTGCTGCCCTTCGTCATCGTAGCTAGCTGCCAGTTCCTCGATCTCCTTGAAGTCTTTCCTCACCTGAGGTTTGACTTCGATCTGATCTACGCTGAGGAGAATAATCTGATTCTCCTGTGCGGCCCGGCCAAGGTCCATCAGGTCATTCAGTCGAGTCAAACTCCCTAGGTCTAATGTCTTAGCCATTAGATTGCCCCCACTTTCTTAGCGCGCGATTGGCTCTTTTTCTTTACCGGCTTTTTCTTCCGAGGCACCTTCGGTGCGATCACCACAGGCGTGATTTCTACGCCTGCTCGGTGCGCCATTTCCTCCATCAGCCTGATCATTTCTACGCCGGTCTCACGCTCAGCACCATTGGTTCGCATGCTCCAAACGGGCTTGCATTGGCGCAGCGCGGTATCAATTGCCCCTCGGATCGAGAGACTGTTTTGAAGAATTTTGGGACCAACTACTTTTCGCAGGTCCTCCAACGACTCGCGGTGAGCGTTCACGCGAGTGTTGTATTTGTTGCAGATGATCCCAGTAGGAGTGATCTGAGTGCCGAACAACGGCCCGACCATATCGAACGTCTCGATTAGAGAAATCACGCCATCTACAGCGAACGCCGCCAGCTCCACAGGTACAAAGATGTGATCCGATACCACAGATGCCGCAATCATCCGCACCCCATTGGTAGGTGGGGTGTCGATTACGATGTAATCGTAATCCTCTGCCAACTTTTGGATGTGCTTGGCAAAGGGACCTACCGCCGACAAGCCAATCTGCTCTACTGAACTCAACTCATCGTCTTTGTTCAGGGCATAAATCAAGTCGGCGCCGAGTGCCGTCTGGAGGGGCTTGAGATCAGGCAGTTCTTCTTTGAAGAGATGCGCGCTGCGGAGCCCTCCATTGCGGGAATCAGGCGCGAGTCGACTGGAGAAGTTGCCTTGGCTGTCCAGGTCGATACCCAGCACGCGGTATCCCTGCTCTACCAAGTAAACCAGCCAATGGAAATCGATCGTCGTTTTGCCTACGCCGCCCTTCTGGTTAGTAACAGCATGGACGTCGGCGAGCAGTTTTCTCTTCTTGAACGGGATTGCGGCCATGTGAGGCTCCTTGTCTGCAATGGAGTCCACTCTAACCGCATTGCAGTCCATTTCAAGTCAAAACACCTGCTTTGCAGCTTTTTTTCATGGCGGCGACCGCATTGCGAAATCTAAAAACAAAAAGGGGCGAATCCCCTCGCCCCTTCTCACTGAGTTTCGCATGCTAAACCGGCGTTACATCGGCACCTCTTGCGGGTGCACGGTCGCATGATTGGTATTGGTCGTGCGGTTTAAATACTCGACGCGCTTCGCTGCAGCGAGCTTGTCGTAAAAGCGCCCCATGTAAAGGTAGTACGTGCTCCCTTTGTGTACCGGTTCGAAATCCTTGATCCCGTAAGCTTCCAGGTAGCGCTGGAACTTCTGCCAGCTACCTTCATCCTTATAAACGTAGAGGACGTCGTAGATCACACGTGACTTTGGGGATACTACGATCGGTGCTGGGGACTGTACTGAAGATGTCACAGGGCCGCCGGCAAGCACCGCGCTACCAGCATCTGAGCCCCTCTGAATCACAACCGGAGATATCTTAGGCTCGAACTTGGCCACAGTTACTACTGGTGCCTGCTTGGATGCGATAGCCAGAGGCTTCGCATCTTGTTTGACCGGCTTGTCGTCAACCTTGGCGTAGGTGGTTGGCTTTTCACCATAGGAGCCTGCGTAGACCGCTCGACCAGTGACGACCGGGGCCACGACTGTAGCCTTTTTGATTTCAGCGCCGGCCGTCAAGGCCGCTACCTCTGTCCGGGCTTTGGCGGTGATTTCAGTTTTCTCACGCGCGAGTCGTGCTTTGATTTCGGCGATTCGGCTCTCTGTTAAGCTCCCGATCTCAGGCGAAGGCTGATCCGTAATTGCTGCTGTTACCGCCACAGGTGTCTGCAGCTGACGGGAGAGATCAGCCAATCGTTCATGCTCTTTCTGAGCCGCTGCCAATTTCGTCTCAAGCTGGGAGAGTTGCCCTTTCAGCTCACTAATCTGGTTATTGATTTCAACAACCGCATTTGCTGCTCGCCGTTCAGCGTCCGCGTTAGCTACCGCCATTGCAAAGCGTTGCTTCTCAAGAGTGCGGGAGCTTTCCGCCTTTTGTTCCGCAAGCTGAGCTTTCAGTTTCGCCAGATCGGCCTGCTTGGCTGCATCAGCAGCTTTCAACTGCTCAATCTCAGCCATTGCTCGATTCTCAGCCTCGAGTAATGCGCGGTCACGGTCATTCTCAATGATGGACTGGCGTATGGCCGCCTTTGAATTCTCTTCAGCAACCCGGGCCTGTGAGGCCTGGGTTGCCGCTTGGAACTCTTCAATCCGGCTCGACTCAGTTGAGGGAGCTTTACCCGAGCCTAGATCCTGTTCGTAGGCTGTTGTAGAAAGCGACGCCTCCAAGGCCTGCTTTTGCTTTTCGAGCGAATCAATCTGATCCTTGAACTCGTTCAGGCGGCGCATGTAGAGAATCTGCGATTCGGTGTACTTCTGGCTACCGAGACCATCCTGGATACGTTGATCGTACTGGGATTGAGGCTCGATGGAAGCTAGCTCCACCGGCTCATGGGTGGAGGTACAACCGGCTAACACTGCCGTCAGAGCGATAGCCAGCAGAGTTGGCACCGGGAATGGTCGGTTTAGCATGCGAAATTATACCTTCGGCCTCTGGCTACCCGCAGGATGGTCGGCAAGGTTCGGCAGGGCCATAACAATGGCTTCTGTCGTAATAATGGAAACGGAGTGCCCAAATTCGAGGGTAGGGGCTAACACTCGTCGACTTTGATGCCTAGCCGCTCCAGAAGCCCTGCGAATTGATCGTCACCTGTCATGAGAAAGCCCATCTGCCAATTGCCACTCGGTGTCTTCTGAATCACACAGGGATACCCCGTGTGATCGGATACCAGCCGGGTCAGACGTGCGATGTCGGCGTCTTGCTTGGGCAAGTTGACCTTTGGCTTAGGCTTGTTGAGGTGCTTGGCAACCTCATCTTCGATCTTCTTAACGCTCCACCCCAGCCTTACGGCTTTCGTCGCGACTTCACGTTGGATGCCTTTCGAGTCGAGTGAGCACAGCGGGCGAGCCTGAGTCGCCGTGAGTTTGCCGTGGATCAGGAAGTCCTTGGCAGTGATGTCCAAGGTGAGCAACCGCAGGTAGTTGGAGACGTGCGACCTGCTTTTACCCAGCTCCTTGCCTATTTGCTCGTGGGAGAGACCGGTTTCTTGTATGTCTGCATAGGCTTGAGCTTCTTCGATCGGGTTGAGTTGCACCCGGAGAACGTTCTCTACAGCAGAAATGAAACGGGCCTGGTTATCCGTGTAGTGCCCGATCCGACAATGCAGGCGGGGGATCATCTTGAGTTGCGCCGCGCGCCAACGTCGTTCGCCGGAAATGATGAAGTAGCCGCCCTGAGCCCGGGGACATAGCACCACCGGGGTTACATTCCCCCCGGCCTTGACCATGCTGTCACCTAGCTCTTCCAGCTCTGCAAGAGTGAAGTTCCGACGGGTTTGCCAGATGCCAGGCTGCATGAGATCAACATCGACGTCTCGGTGCTCAACAGGTACTAGGTTGATACCCAGGCAATGGGACTCTGTGGGGTTGATTCCGGTCTCTGATTGATACACGTGAAACCCTCGTGCGTTCGTGAAACATGATACACGAGGGATAACGGATTGGCCGCAAAAATCAACGCCCTAATGAGCTGGCCACCTGAATCGTTGCATCTTCGATTAGTCCCCAAGGCCGCCCTGCAGGACGTAAGCAGATCACCAGGCCAGGAGACTCGCCTCTGGAAGTGTAGGGTAGGGGGTGAGCAATGTGGGATGGATCATCGTCCGGCAAGAACCCATTCGAAACAAGTGCATCAATAACCGGTTTGCAGGCCGCGGTAACACTTTCTGGGTCGAGCAAGCTGCTCTCACCTGTGATGTATACCTCCTCGACCAACAGAGGATAGGTCGCAATGGCTATCCATTCCTCGAGAACAGCCTTGTAGGTGTATCGAAGGGCCTCCACTCGTTTCAGCCATGTGTTCTTCAGGCGGGTGGCCTTGGCGTCGTGGACGCGGAGCATGGTGTTGAGAGAGACCAGCTTCGCCCCGGGGAAGCAAATGGTCAGTACCCTGGATGTAGATTCCAGGCTAATCCTGTCTTTCCTCCCATCCATATTGGCGGTTTGGACTTTTTCGAGGCGCTGGACGGCCTTGCTCGGCTTTTTATCAGCAGGGGAGGGCGGGGTAGATGTTGGCTCGCTTTGGAGCTGCCTTGCAATCCGCTCCAGAAATTTGGGATCACTGGCGAATGCAGCCCGGTGGTTTGACTTACGCATAGGTCCTCCAGAAACAAGGGAGGACCATAACCGTGCATTGAGATATGACCAGTTTTTACCTGCTTGAGGTCGGTAAGGGCAGGTACGTCCAGAAGAGGGCACCTCCTGAACATTATTAGGGCATGAATCAGGAGTTGTTCCATGTCCAATATTCGATCTGTCTGCATCGTCGACGACTCCCCCGGAATGCGGAAGATGGGGGCCGGCTTTCTGCAGAAAGCTGATATCGAGGTTCACCTCGCAAAGGATGGGTACGAGGCCCTGCGTGTTATTCGCGAGGCTAGGCCTGATGCGTGCTTCATCGACATCGAAATGCCTAACCTGGACGGATTGAAGCTTGCCTCAATCCTACGAGCTTCGACTCAATTCAAGCACCTACCCATCGCCATGCTTTCCAGTGCGAGTTCACCTTTCGACATACAGAAAGGGCTCTTGGCAGGCGCAGATCTCTACCTGACCAAGCCGTTCACAGGCGACAAGATCGCGAAAGCACTCATTGATATGGAAGCGATTATCGATGAGCAGTGATATCTCCAGCGGTCGTTACAAGTGCATTGGGTATCGGATCGGCGATACCTACTGCTTGAGCCCTTCATTGGCGGTAAACGCCATCACTCAGGTTCCTGTTAGTCCCACGCAAGTGCCCGGAACGAAGCCCTGGTTGCTCGGGGCAACCAAGCTGGATGGAGACATCATTCCTTTCGTGAACATAGCTCGGTTCCTCTCGATCCCTCAGACCATGTCCAGGGCAGAACACAGTAACCCAGTGGCTTTGATCGTCCGGGGCGGAGCTGATGTGGGTGACGTAGGCGTCATCGTAGATCAAGTGGTTGGGTTCATCCCTTCGGGCAACCTCACTGACGCCCCAAATGCCAATTTGAAGATCCCACCCGGGTTAGGTGCTTGCCTAGTCGGAGTCGTAACAGGCGACGCCCGGACGTGGGCTGTCATCGACATTCAGGCGCTAATTGCCGATCCCAAAATGCAAACGATTGACCTCACATGAGACAGGACCGCATGAGCAACAATTTTTCCTTCGTTCCCCTTACCGCGGTCCTGCTGATCGCAACTGGCAGCGCGGCTGCATGGACTGGATACAGCTTCCTTAAAGACACTCGGGCTGATTCCTTCTATGTGGCTGAAACCTACGAACTGAAGTCCGCCGCTATGCAAACCATCTACTTGGCAGACAAAGCAGCGGCTGATGGTGCATATGCAAGCCAGCTCGTCGAGGCGGAAAGTCAGGTAGAGCGCGCCCTGATGCATCTTCGGAATGGAGACCCAATCAAGGGTATTCCCGGCGCACCGGAATCGGTACTGCGTAGCCTGGAGTCCCTGAGTGCTTCCTGGGATGGCATTGCCCCCTCGATCGCCAAACTGATCAGTGGACAGTCTGGGACCGAAGCCTTCAGCCGATCCGCCAAGGAGGCGAAGACGGCCGTTGTGAAAGTGATTGAGAGTGGCCGCTCGGCTGAAGCGCTGCTATCTAAGCTGAATGCTACTTCCCAGCAGAAGAGCCAGCTGGCTCAGGCCCTCACTGAGCTGGAAGCTGACGTAGCGGGAGTCACTGCTACTACAGTGGTCGATGCCACCGGGCTGCAAGGCGCAGAGGCAGGGGTTAGCAAGTATTTAGGCGCGCTCACCGCATTCGGGAATTCGTTGCCTCGTGACAAGGCAATGATGGATGAGTTGATCAAAAGCTACCGAAGCGCTCAATCCGCTCAGAGCCTGATCAGCCAGGCAAGCGGCCTTTCCGCCAACTCGGCCCAGAATCTTCCGCATGCTAAAGAAATCTGGCAGGCACGGGACAAGATCGCGTCTTCGACAGATACCTTGATCGCTTCGGTGAAGGCTTTGCCGGATGCACGGGCCATCAACCCAACTCTCGTGGCAGTCCTGGGTGCTCTAACTATCGGTCTCGCGATCCTGAGTGTCCTCTTGGTGGCTCGTGTATCTGCTTCTCGGGCTCAGGCGGTTGAAACCCGCGGCAGCACGATTGAGGGTAGTCAGCGTGAACGGTCCAAGGAGCTGAGTCTCCTTTTGACTGAAATTGAGCGAGTAGGGCGGGGAGAGTTGGACCTTACCCTGACAGATGATCGCGATTCCACCAAAGAGATCGCGAAACTGCTCAACCAGGTATTCGCGCGGTTCCATGAGATTTTCACCGAAACCAGCCAGACCGTAATGGGGCTTGCTGCGGCGACGGAACAAACCATCACCACAGCTCGCAATGTTGACCGCAATCGTGACGAGCAATTCCGGGCGATCGAGCACATCAGCTCTCTGATCGCAGACATGAATACCTTCATCAATCTGATCCAGCAGCTCATGGGTGATACCCAGCGCGTTGCCAACAGCGTGGCTAACAAAGTCCACGCCGGCAGTGAGTCTGTGAATGGTGTGCACGAAGGTATTTTGGTCCAGACCCAGCACCTGAACTCTATCCAGCATCGAAACAAGCATCTGATCGAACGGTTCCAGATGCTGGAAAGGATCAGTGAGTTCGTAAAAGAGGTTGCGACAAAGTCCGAGCTGGTTGCTTACAACGCCTACCTGGTATCGGACCAAGTCGAGGGCAATACCGAGCTGTCCCGTGCGATGGCTAAGAGCGGTGAAGCGGTCCAGGACCTCAGCACCCAGTCGAAAGCTGTGGTGAGCGAGATTGGGCAACTGCTCAAGGACATGAATGAAGCTGCTCGCGATACCCAGACCGCTGTTGACATATCACTGAGCGAAATGCAGGGCCTGCTGACCCGCTCCAATGCGGCGCTCGCTTCCCTGAAAGACATTCAGAGCATTACTGAGAGCCTCACCACGAGTGTTGACGACGTCAATCAGCGGACCAATAGCCTCATTTCTCAGTCGTCCGAGGTATCCGAGACGATGAGCTCTATTCGTCACTACGCTTCCGAAAACTCGGCTGCGAGCGAGCAGACTGCATCTGCAATGAACAACCTGAATCGCCAAGCTCAGAACCTGCACAGTGGCATTCAAGACTTCTACAGCAAGCAACGCGAACGCGCATGAATACAGTCGATGATCTGATTCTCGATGAGGGGATGGCCAACTCTTGGATGAAGATCATCGAGGAGCGCTTTGCCATCGAAATTGACGAGCACCGGCGTGTTGCCTTTGCGAGGGCCCTTACCAGTTTCGCATGCGAAACTGGTGAGACCCTCGAAAGCCTGTTCAAGCTGTTCGTGTCTGGGCGTTTGGAGGAAGCGCAGAGATTCCAGATTCTGCACCTGGCGACCAATCACGAAACTCGGTTTTTCCGATATCCCCCATCGTTATCTGCTATCCGTGACGCCTGTGCTGATATTCGTAGACCTCCCAGAGTCTTGTCAGTCGGTTGCTCAACAGGTGAAGAGCCCTACAGCATCGCATGCACATTGCTTCGCGCTGGACATGCAGCATTTCATGTGCATGGCACCGATGTGTCCCAGCCATGTATCGATAAAGCGCGGCAGGGGATCTACCGCGGGCACCCCGAGATACGACTCGATGTCGCTGCACCACAAGGCCAGCATGAGGTCCGGTTTCACGCCTGGATACGAGACATGGTCACCTTTGAGCAGCACAACATTCTTGCTGAGCGTCCGGTGAACTTCACCGCTCCTGACGTGATCATCACCCAGAACATGCTGATCTATTACCGCGTCGAAACGCGGCACCTAATACTGCAGAAGCTGGCGGCCATGTTGCCGATTGGGGGGTACTTACTGACCGGCCCCGCAGAGGACGGTAACTGGAATCCGCTGGGGTTGAAGCGACTCCCTAACCACCTTCTCAATCTCTTTGTAAGGGTTGCTTAGCAATGCCCAAGAATGTCCACGCGGCACATCTTTCCTGGATTCGGCCCCCGATCATCAAGAGCGTCGAGATCGCCAAGGCGTCTATCGACACCTACTTCAAAAAACATGCTGATCTACAGAATCCTCCTCAAGGGGCACAGGCTGAATGGTTTGCCAACCAGAAGAAGGCGATGGCCGATGCATTCCGCAACGTCAGTGAACACGTAGAGTTGATTCACTCTGCGCTGACTGTCTGCGATAGCCCCGGAGGCTCGGCTTTATCGGTTGAAATGCGGGTAGTCTGCACCAGTGTCCAAGAAAAACTCCTCGAAGAGGAGAAGGTGGCCCCCGCAATTCTCGCCATGATGTCCGGCATGATCATGCTGCCAAACTATCTCAAGATGGTCATTGATGGAGCCCCTGATGCTCCTGGCATCCTCTCCAGGCAGATCAATGAAATCCGTGAGGTCAGGGGCGTTCCCTTGCTTGTCGAGGACAGCCTCCCCCCTAGCATGCTCTCATTCGAGTTTGTTGATCCTCCCCGCAAGATTCATAACGTTGACGATGCCCGGCAGCAGGAGGTCTTCTCGACCTCATCTCGTCGCTTCCAGACAGCCTTCAGTTCCTACATTGGGACCCAGAACAAAGGGGCGCTGGCGGACATGCGCCAGGTCCTCCGAGAACTCCAGGAAGTTTCTCATAAGCCGGAAGTGGGCGATTTCTGGTGGGTTGGTGAGTGTCTACTCGAGGCACTTGCCATCGGGGGCCTTCGTAGTGGCGGTAACACCGTCTCCCAGGTCCGCATGCTCTCTGTCGCGGTTCAGAAAATCGGTCTAGGTGGTGAAGAAGCCGCCCTGGAAGTCCTGGGTATCGATCGCTTCAAGTCGTTGCTCTACGTACTGAGCCTAAGTTCAAAAAGCACGCCTAGCATCGAAGCCGCGTTGAGGGTGTTCAATGTCGGGAAGTCAGTCGACACCGACTCGTTGGCAAAGCTTCAGAGCAAGCTCGAATCTACTGAGGCTACAACCATTGCTGACGTCGTCCTGGAGCTGAAGCCTCTTCTGGATGCAGCCATGGTCTCTCTGGGGCGGGCCCTGGGGGCACGCTCTGACGACATCTTCAGTGTCCAGCTGTCTGCATATAGCGCGGCGATGCGTTCAGTAGCGAACGTGTTCTATATGGTGGGCGAGGATGAGCTTGCAGGGGTTGCCAATAAGTCCATCGCACTCGTGGCTGGCAAGGAAGGTATTTCTGCCATCGCTGCCGAGGTGGTAGACGATCTGAAGTCTTACATCCTCTACCTCGACGAGCGCATCAATCTCATCAATGAAAATGACGCGACAAAGGCACTGAACATTGAGGGTGTCGGTGCCGACGTTCTGGACACACTCGTCTCGGAATGTTTGATCGAAGTGGTGAAGACTCGTCGTTCCGTTTCGGTTCACGTAGAAAGTGGCATTGGCCAGGATGAACTGAAGGACGGACTTGCATCTCTCGTCAATACTGCTGCGGCCTTGAAGTTTTCGGGAGCAGAACAGGTTGGTGATTTGCTCGGTGCAGTCTGCTCTGGGATGGTAGGTCTCCTAGATAATGCGGAACTCACGTACAGCCCGGAGCTGGATCTGCTGGCGAAAGCCTTGGTGGCGATTGAGATGTACCTCGAAGCCATCAAATCCAAACTTGAACCTGATCCCGAAAACCTGACGAAGGCAGCTGAAGCTCTCCGCGAACTCGGGATAGATTTCACGGAGGTGGCTCCGGTAACCACCAACGAACTTTTGATTAAATTTGAGGCAGCCCAGGAAGAGGTACGCGAAGACGATGATCCGTTCCTCACCGAGCTTTTCGAGCTGAGGAGCGTCTTCGAAGATAGCTTCACGAGCCTCGACCTGCGTAGTCGTTCGTCCATTGAGCAACTCTACAAGGCTGCAGACCGCCTCTCCATGGCCGCCCGTATGCACGGTCATGAGTCGTTCGGAAAGATCGCCAGTGGTGTTGCTGCCTTCAGCAAAGGCGTAACAAACCGAGCCCTCAAAGAGGATTTCGACCATGCGGAGGAGCATGACTTGCTGCGCTCCGGCGTGGAGATGTGCCTCCGCTGCATGGATGAATACTCTCTCAGGAACAAGGTCTCCTTGTTTGTGAAAGATGTGGCCGATGCACTCATGGCTAAAGCTGATCCGGAAATGCAGTTGGCATACACGTCTCATCCAGAGATACCGGCATCGTCTACTAACGCAACTCATCAGCCTGCAGTCCAGAACAAGCTCGAGCAAGTCGTTGCCGAGCCGGATGCAGTGATACTGGCCCATGAGCAAGAACGGGAAATGCCCGAGGGCGTCGATCCGGTCCTGATCGATATCTTCCGTCAGGAGTTCACCGAGCAATACGCAGCAATGAGTGCGTATCTCAAAAGCGGGCGAAAAGACGTCAACGAAGCGTTTTGCCGTGTCGCTCATACCCTTCATGGAATTTCGTCCAGTGCTGATTGCCTCCCGCTTGCAAGTGCATTTGCAGCCCTAGAGACTCGCCTGTTCCAGTTGAGAAGTGATGAGGCCGAACTGCTCCAGGGTGATGTAGAAGCCCTCCTGGATTTCCTGGCAGATGCTGAACGTTTCCAGCAAGCTTTCCCTTGGAAGACTGAAACTCCCGCACTTCACTCCTGGCTAGAGGTTGTCCAGGCATTGGGGTGCGGAGCGGAAGAGGCTGAGTACGTTGAGGTCGCTCAGGTCACTCCAGTTTCGCATGCTAAACCGGAACCGGATGCTCCGCAGGAAAGTCATCAGCCGGAAAATTTGAACCCAGTTTCGCATGCTAAACCGGGAAACTCTGAAAGCGATGATGTACAAGAGTCCACCACCAAGCATGCGCAGCAGCCTTCTGCCCCGCCGGCGATTGAATACAACCCGGAGATGGCTGAGTTCTATATTGAAGAAGCCGAGGAAGTTCTCCCTCAGCTTCAGCTGAACGTAGACCGCTGGATGGGCCAGATGGATGACCATGACCTGGTTACCACCATCAAGCGGCAGATGCATACTCTGAAGGGCGCTGCAGCGATGGCAGAGGCAGCTTCGATCAGAGAGATTACCCATTACATGGAAAGCCTCTTCGAGAGTCTTTCCCTGTCCATCATTCCTGCATCAGATGACTGCGCCAGGCTGGTCGAGTATGTGTTGGTCGCATTGGATCAAATGACTAGCGCGATGCGTCGCGCTGTCGGGTACGAAGTTCCCTCGGCCCTGATCCGTTGCGTTGAAGCTGCAGTCCAGCATAATCGAGTGGATCTTGGCCTTCTTGCTCAAGAGCCCTGCACAGCCGGCGAGGTCCTCCTTCAAGATATCCAGCTAGAGAAGGTGGCCACCCAAGATGCCAGGGCCGAAACCCTAGAAGCTTGTGAAGCACAATCTATCGCAGAGCTTGAAGAAGAAACGCCTAAGACTGAAGAGTTCGAGCAAGGCATCGTCCATCCTCAGGGTGAGGAAAACTCTTTGGCGGAGGAAGAGTCAGGACACAAAAAGACTCGTCGCAGGTCTCGAGGAAAAGGTGGTGCAAAACGACACGCGGCCCGTATGGCAGCTCACGCTCAACCCGCTCAGGAAGACAGTCTGGTGGTGTCCTCGGAGCCGGAAGACTCAGTCGAGGTCGAGAGTCCAGCTTTGCCCGCCGTCCCGGAAGCTACCCCCGAAGAGTCTGGCAAGTCAGTGCCGGCACCTGTAGCAATTCCCGAACTCGTTGAAGTCCCACCGTCAATTTCTGCCGTTACTGCACAAGAGCAGGAAGTACACCATGAGCCAGAGCGGCAAAGCAGAACTCTTCGCGACTCGGTCGAAGGCATAACCTCTAAATCTGCCCCAACCAAGCCTGTCAGCAGCTCGGTGATTCGCGAGATTCTGGCGAAAGCCCATGACTCCATCCACGGTGTCGGCAGCAAACGTCGAAGCGGTGGTTCGGAAAAAATCAAAGTGGATCAGCGACTACTGGACACTGCAGTCGAGCAGTCCAGCGAGCTGACCGCAGCCCGATATCGCCAACAGGCGCTGCATGCCGAGTTGATGATGATCGTAACCATCATTCGGGAGAAGCTCGAGGCGCAACAGTTGAACCACATGAAGTTCACCAGCGCCCTGCGTCTTCACACAAACCAACCCGTTCCAACCGCCTTGGCCCATCAATCGGCAGGTGATTTTCAGCTTGAGCGATTCAATGATCTTTCAGCTCTCAATGTGACCATGGGGGCTCAACTGGCCCAGACCATCCAAGACGTCGAGGAAATGTTCGCACAGGGCAAGCTGATCAAAGACTCCTACCGTCAACAGGCGGGGCTCATCAGCAGCCTGCAACGAGATCTTCTCGATAGCCGCCTGGTACCGTTCCAAAACATTCGTCCAGCCCTGACCAATCTCATCGAGCGTGAGTCTTCAAAACTAGGGAAGAAAGTAGACACCGTCTTCACCGGTGGCGACGTAATCGTGGACAAAGTCATGCTCGATGCTGTGCGTGATCCACTGGTCCACCTACTCAACAATGCTCTCGACCATGGTATCGAGCCTGAAGCACAGCGGATTGCTCAAGGGAAATCCGCGCATGGCAGCTTGGAGGTAAACGTCTGCCGACGAGCTAAGAACATCGTCATCACTGTCAAGGACGATGGCAAAGGCATCGATACCGCGATGATCAAGGCTAAGGCACTGGAGAAAGGCATCATCAGGCAGGATGATCAACTGACCGAATCGGATCTCCTGAGACTCATCACTCACAATGGGTTCTCTACTGCAGCAAAAGTCTCTCAGCTGTCCGGCCGCGGTGTTGGTATGGACATTGTCGCTACGACGGTAGAAAGCATGGGCGGCCGGCTGGTAATTGAGAGCAAGGTAGGCTGGGGTACGACCTTCACTTTGGAAATGCCATTCACTATCGGCTCGAACCGAGCTCTCATCTGCCGTACGGGCAGTCAATGGTTTGCGATTCCCAGCTACACCATGTACCAGATCATCCAGTGCTCCCGAGCCGATCTGGAAAAACAGCGGTTGGAGAAGGGGAAAGCGGTACTTCATCACGAAGGAAAGTCCTTCGAGGTTGTGCATCTGGCCGACCTTCTTGCGATGCCTGAGATGCGTTCCACTCACGATTTGGACCAGGAGGTCCTGGTCATTCTGTGTCAACAAGGCGAAATGGCTATTGGTATTGAGGTCGACAGCACTGATTCAATGCCCGAGATCCACATCAGGAAGCTGGACGGCATCCTTTCCAAAGTGCGCGGGATCATTGGCGAGACAGAGATGCAAGACGGTTCGCCGGTCTTCGTCATCGATGTCATGGAGCTGGTGAGGCTCAACCTCAAGCGGACAGACACCGGCTTCAAGGTTCGGCAAAACCGTGTCAAGTCTGTGAAACGAGATCTAAAACCGGTCTGCCTCGTCGTTGACGACGCTACGAGTTATCGCAAGCTGTTGCAGAAGCACTTCGAGGCTCGTGGGTATACGGTCATTACTGCCCGCGACGGTCAGGACGCAATGGACATGCTCCCTCTCGAGAGACTCCCCGAAATCGTCATGGTGGACATGGAAATGCCTCGAATGACTGGCTTGGAACTCACAAAGGCACTGCGAGCCCGGGCTGAATTCAATGAGGTACCAATCATCATGCTCACCACTCGCACAAATCTCGAGGACGAGGCCCTGCGAGCTGGCGTAAACGTTTATCTGAACAAGCCGTGCGACAGCATCGCGCTCGATAACGCGATTGCAGAAGTTCGCCCAGAACAAGCATTGCAAGGGTCCGCTGCATGAGAGTCGGTATCATTTCAACTAGCAACGTCCAAGTGGCTCTCATCCAAGAGGTTCTCTCGCCAGTTGTCGGAGAACTCACGGTCTATGACATGAGCCACGTGGAGAATGGAGACCTGTCAGCGACTGGCGTTCACGCACTGATCGTCGACTTCAGCGACGAGGCGATTCTCAACTCAGAAGATGTCCTCGAAATGTTGGGACGAGATGAGCCTGTCTGTGTGCTCAACGAACGTGAGTTGTATTCGATGAGCGCTGCAGAACGTCAGGCCTGGTGCAACAAGCTTGTCGATGAGCTTAAGCGAAGCATCCCCGACCTCGCAGAAAGCCTAGATGCGAGGAAAGCCGAGATTGAATCCCGAAACGCGAACGACACCTGGGTGATCGGCTGTAGCTCTGGCGGGCCTCAAGCTATCCGTGATTTTCTTGGCGAGTTACCCACGTTGCCAGTCAGTATTTTCCTGGTCCAGCACCTCACCGAAGCTGCATTCAACACCTATGTCCAGCGGGTACGCGAATGTACCTCGCGGTGGGAGGTGGTCGCGGCCGAGCATGGCGCCAAGCTTAAGGCCGGTACCATCTTCGTTGTCCCCCGTGACACCACAGTTGAAGTACGAAGCGGGGTGATCCAACTCCGGCCGGTCAAGCCAAACACCTACAGCCCGTCGATTAACAGCGTGATTCGGTCTGTGTTCAGTTCGATTGCAGGGAAGCTTGGAGTGATCATCCTCACCGGGATGGGGGATGACGGTGCCTCGGGAATTCGTGATCTGAAAGGAAAGGCGAAGATCGTTATGGCCCAGGATGCGGAGTCCAGCCAGGCCCGTTCGATGCCTGATGCTGCTAGGGAAACTGGGGCTGTATCCTTCTCGGGTAAACCGGCCGAGCTTGCCCGACATATGTACCGGATGTACGGCATCGGGAATCACTGATCACAAAACAGAAGGCCGCCCAAATTGGCGGCCTTTTCAGTTGGTTTATGCAACCTCTTGATCGTCATCACCAGGAGAGTCGGTGATCACCGCAACACCGGTGATTTTCTGGCTGCGGAGCTTCGCCTCGATCTCATCGCTGACCGCGGGATTCTCCTGCAGATACTGGCAGGCATTCGCCTTGCCTTGGCCGATCTTCTGACCTGCGTAGCTGTACCAAGCCCCCGACTTCTCGATCAAGCCACCAGCTACCCCAAGATCAACAATCTCACCGAGCTTGTTGATACCCTTCCCATAGAGGATTTGGAATTCAGCCTGGCGGAATGGTGGAGAAACTTTGTTCTTCACCACCTTCACCCGGGTTTCGTTCCCGATCTGCTCATCGCCATCTTTCACCGATCCGGTACGACGAATGTCCAGGCGCACAGAGGCGTAGAACTTCAGGGCGTTACCCCCGGTGGTGGTTTCCGGGCTGCCAAACATCACGCCGATCTTCATGCGGATCTGGTTGATGAAGATGACCAGGCAGTTGGCGTTCTTGATGTTGCCGGTGATCTTGCGCAGCGCCTGGGACATCAGGCGGGCCTGCAGGCCGACGTGGGCATCGCCCATCTCGCCTTCGATCTCGGCCTTGGGCACCAGCGCCGCCACGGAGTCGACGATGATCACGTCCACCGCGTTGGAGCGCACCAGCATGTCTGTGATTTCCAGAGCCTGCTCGCCAGTGTCCGGCTGCGAGACCAGCAGGTCGTCAACGTTGACGCCCAGCTTGCCGGCGTAATCCGGGTCTAGCGCGTGCTCGGCGTCGACGAAGGCGCAGGTGGCGCCCTGCCGCTGGGCTTCGGCGATGACCGACAGGGTCAGGGTGGTCTTGCCCGAGGATTCTGGGCCGTAGATTTCTACGATCCGACCTTTCGGCAGGCCCCCGATGCCCAAGGCGATATCCAACCCCATGGAGCCGGTTGGGATTGCCGGAATGGTCTGGCGCTCGTGGTCGCCCATGCGCATTACAGCGCCCTTGCCGAATTGTTTTTCGATCTGGCCCAGTGCCGCCTGAAGGGCCTTGTTCCGTTGCTCATTCATGGAATTTCTCCGTTCTGTGGACGCGGGATGCGTGAGATCAATTTCGGCCGGTTTCAGATGTGCCAGAACCCAAGACTTGTCGAATTGCCTTGGCTTGATCACCAAGGCATTTGCCGAGTGATTGATTGAGCAACTCAAGAGCTCCAGGGTTTGCCCGGTTGATCAGATCGCGCAAAAAGTCCTCCTGCAGATCTTCATCTGCTGGGAAGGACACTGGATCGAAATCAGCGCGAATAATCGTTGCCACGCCCAGCTTGGTCGTTACCTGGATGGTCCGTGGGTCGAGGCGTGTTGCGAACTGGCGAAGAAGGGGAGAGGTGGTGATTTGGAAGCTGTCCATAGATTGGTCCTCATGTGGCACTTGAGACCAATCTATGGATATCTGGATGTGGCAGAAGCGGCTCAACCGCAGATTGTTGGGGAGCAAACCCCCATGATCTCTTCGTACTCCTTGCAGCAGACCACAGGAGTCCACCAAACGAAGGCATACAGCTCCTCAAGGGAGACGGGGTATAGCCTCATGGCTGTGTCCAGGAGAGCGCTACCGGCCTTGAAACCGACGGTTGGCCAGGGTTGAGTTTGCTGCAGCTTCCCAACAGAGAGGGCCGCGCTGAAGGGAAAGGTGCCGATTGTGAAGCCGCTGAGGTGGATTGCTCGGTATGCGGCAATTCCGGCAGCGATCGCCGCGTTGTCGTTATGGGAAGCCATTTGCCGGGGATATAGACCACCCCATTGTCCAATGCAGATCTCCATTCCAGGGATGGAGAATGAGCCAGTGAGCGGATTGCAAATCACTCCCGCAATGGCTTCTGCTGCTGCTATGTCCCGACATCCGGTGTTCCAAGTCGGGTCGAACTCGGTGCTGTAGAGCAGCTTCGGGAAGCAGTTCGGCAGGGCTGAATTGAACGCACTGACGCCCTTTGACACGATAGGGTTGGCCACTGCACCGCACATGTCGAATTTAGAGGTCAGGGAAAAGTTAGTAGTGCGAGCAGCATCAACACCACAAAGCTTGCACGACTGATAGCCCATTGCGATGTCGATCGCCCAGTCCGGCAATTGCCAGATACGGACTGCCATCGATGTGTAATCGTTGTTGTCCGTGCCCACACTGAGTGGGCCACCAATGGGTTGGCCGAGTACCGTATCTCCACCCCCTTTGATCACTTCCACCAACGCTACTGGCTGGTAATGAGAGACGATCAGATGGTCTGGGCAGAAATGGCAGCATGGCCCGAAAATTTTGTACTCGAGGGTGATGGGGTCGATAAAAAGAAGAGTGGCGATGCTGGCACTCATCGCGGCTGCTTCCTGAGTTTTCACCCCAAACCCAATGGCGGCTGCAGCGCTGGCTGCAGCCGACATCTTCACGAAGCGTCGACGGGAGACTTCCAATTCACTCACCTACAGAACAAGGGTTTGGTCTAATAGTGGGTTGGGAGTGCCCCTCAGTTGAGGTTCCAGCACATACCCGGGAAGCCCACACTGACCATCGGCATGCTACCGTCAGCGTCAAACTGGTCATCGCCGTCTGGCGACATCACGTTCACCGTCGGTTCTCCGTCCTGGATGTCGACCATCACCATTACATGCTCTAGGTCGGTACCAGGTTTACGACCCGTGATGTAGACCGCTTCCCGGGATACGTAGGCTGTGAGTCGAGCTCGGAGCCTGTCAGCCCCGAATTGTCCTGCCGCAGGTGCTAGAGCAACCATGGCCCCAGAGACGTTCAAGGCCATGTCATGGCGAACCTCAAATTCAAGGCTCCCTACCCGGGCCTGGCCTTTGGTGCTCCATGCCTCTCCGCGGAATTCATAGGAGCAGTAGCCAGACTCACCAAAAGTCACGGGCTGGTTGAGTCGAGCTTTGAACTGCTCCAGCGCCAGCTTTTCCACTTCTTCTGGGTGGCAGTGACTGGGCACACGCACCTTCACCGTTCCGTTGAGGTTTACCGGTGCCTCGATTGTCTGAAACGCATCGTCGTTGTCACGCATAGAACTACTCCTGTGGCTGATGATGCGCATTTTGGAGATGTTCAGGTGTGCCACCAGCGTGACCGAAAAAGAGGCACCCTCGAGACACTATTAGGACAAGGAAAATGAGGATAGAAACGTGGAATCTCAGATTTTGGGCGTCATCGGATCAGTGCTTCTTCTCGGTGCCATAGCCGCCCTATGGATCGGACGACTGAATAGTGCCGCGGGGAAGGCTTCAGCTGGCGAAGAAGCGCATAGCAGTAACCACCATCTGGAGGAAACACTTCCAGCAAAGCCGAAAATCAACATGGTTCCCCATGTATCTGCTACGCCGATTCAGACTTCACCTACAGAGCCTGAACGGGTGATCGAACTGGCGAAAGCGGAAGTACGTGTGGAAGAGCCCGTACTCGTCACCAGGCCCGAGGTGGATTGTGATGATGCAGCTATGAACCTCCAGCTAGCAGACCAGCTACTGGTTGTCGGTGACTTCGAAGGTGTGGCCGAGTACGCCAAGCTCGTCCTTGAGATGGATACCGCATCGGTAAGGCAACGCGATCGAGCTCAGATCCTATTGAGACGAGAGATGGCTCGTTGAAATTTCATCACCGTTACTGCCGCTCGTACATGCCGATCAACTCGAAACGCAATGAATCCTTCATCATCCGTCACATCAAAGCCTGGTGAGCTGCGCCATACGCAGTTCGTCTTCGACACCTGGATCAGACTTGCTCCCACGACTAGGCAGAACTGATCTTCGGCCACCGCGTAACTGTGGGCCAATCGCACATTTGATTCCGGCATTTTCAGAGTGAAGTGGACATCGCCATCATCCATCAAGTCGGCGCCGATGAAGGTGCCAAGAACTCCAAAAGCCTCGATCTCAGCACCGTACAGAGGCAGGCTCAAATTACTCATTCCAAAATCTCCAGCAGGCATTCTGCGTGCTCACTTTCTCTCAGCTTTTTCAGCGCCTCACATTCGATCTGACGTACCCGCTCCTTCGAAACACCCATGATCTCGGAGAGGGTCGCAAGAGTCTGGGCTTCCGCTCCTCCAATACCATAGCGTGCAACCACTACCTGCAGTTCCCGCTGGTTGAGAACGTCCCCGAGCACCTCAGTTATGTAGCCGGCGGCATCCTCCTCCATCACCTCCTCAACAAAGCTGTTGTTCGAGTCCGCGAGCAGATCGTGCATCCCCTCCGCCTCTGAACTGCCACTCTCCTGGAAGGTGGAGTCAATAGACATGGGCTTTCCTACACCCACGAAGTAGAGGAGATTCTCGACGTCATCCATCGAGAGTCCACAAACCTTGCTCAGGTGCTTTTTGGATGCATTCGGTTGCTCCTTCAGAGCAGCTGTAAGCTTGCTCAAGGCTCCATGTGATCCTTCGGGCAAACGGATCAGCTCCTGTTGGGTGAGGTCACGCAGGATCGTTTGACGAATCCAAGTCATGCCCAGTGTCGAAAATTTGAAGCCCATCTCCGGTGCGTACCGGTAGATGCTTCTCACGAGGCCAAGTTGAGCTGCCGAACGGACTTGCTCGAGGTCTGTGGCAAAGCGATACCCAGAGACGATCTGGTCAACCAGGCGCATATTCGCATTGGCAAAGAACCCTACGGTCTCGTGAACAACCCGCTCGGCAGAGTTGAATCCCTCCAAGGCGGCCAGCAGCTGCTCGGCCGGCATATCTGCAGTCGACGCCGCAGAAAGGATGTCCCGCTGCTTTTCAACGATCTCTTGGCGCAGCCGGCGCAACTCTTTCTGAGGATATAGTTTCAACTCGTAGCCCCCAGAGAGCATCAGACCAGGCATCAGCTTGGGTGACGTCCATTTCCCATTGATGATTCTTGCGACCTTGGAACGAGGAAGGCGAACCTCCTCTGAGATGTACTTCACCAGGCCTTTGCAGAGGCTGGACAGCTCCTTGCACTTGGTTCGGAATTCTCCGGCCGCGCGGTTGAGGATGAGGTCGTAGGGCAGGATCTCCAGAACCTTCTTCTGGATTTCGTCTCGGACAGCTGCCACGAACAGATTGTCCTCGAAGCCGGGAAGAGCGAACGCTTTCAGTTCCGCAATCAGGGTCTGGATGGTGTTCAGTTTCTTGCGAAGAATGGATGCAAACTCACTGTCAGGAATTGAGCCCGCGCGAACCCATGCTCCGTCCTGGAAGATCAGTGCGGCGGCCTTATCGACGCTATCGTTCTCGCCAATGGAGTTCCAAATGTCGGTCACCAGCCCTTGGAGAATGCTGGTGTCGCTCGAAATTGCTTTCAGCAGGCTGAGTTGGCCAAGAATGATGCGGTAGCCCAGGGACTGTTCCTGGTTCAGAGAAAGCAAAGCCTTTGGGCCTTCCAAAGAAGGCAGGGCCGGGAGTGAGTTAGGCAACAGGAAGCCCTTACGGGCCTCCTGGTTGACTATGCGGCAATCGAGCTTAGTGTTGGTGCCTTCAGTCAGGTTAGAGCGGTCGGTGTGGCTCATTTCTTGCCCCTTCAGAGGTCCGCCTTACAGGCGAACCGGCATGAGTACGAATTTCTGATGGGGGCAGTCTTTGGCCTTAATGAGCGTGCCAGAAGCAGGGCCGGAATAAAAAAGTTGCAGGTCGGTGCTGGATACAGCTTTGAAAGCTTCCTGTGCGTAGCGACTGTTGAACCCAACATCGAAAGGGGCCGCATCGAAGTCACACGGCAGCAGGTCTTCGGCTTCTGAAAGGGCATCATTCGACACAGAGACGACCTCGACCGTTTGTTGGCAAAACTTGAGGCGGACTGCCTGGGACTTACCATCCGAGAGGAGACTGACACGAGCAACAGCGCTCGTAATCGCATCACGGTTCAAGTTGATCTGTTGACCAGTCTCTGCACGCTCAATGAGAGCGCAGTAGTTAGGGAAGGCCCCGTCGACAAGGCGGGAGGTCATGGTCCCATTGACTGCGGTAAAACTGACCAGATTGCCAGAGTGGGTGATGGTGACGTAGCCGTGGCTGGCAAAACTGGCAACGTCCTCAAGGCATGCAACAGGCAGAATGAACTTCATGGATGAGCTTTTCTCGATCTGGAGTTCTACCATGCCCATTCTGTGTCCGTCGGTGCCCACGAGCGTCAGCTTCCCTTCCGAGGCCTCGAACAGCATCCCGTTCAGGTACTGACGCACATCGTTCCGGGCAACGCAAAATGCGATACCACGGATGCCGTCCCTCAAGGCATGCGACTCGATAGTCAGTGCCGTTTGGACCTGGCCATCGGAATGCAAAGCCTTGGGGAAAGAAGACGCAGGTAGGGTGGCGATGCTGAATCGTGAGCGTCCACAGGTGACAGTGGCTTTCTCCTCGCCCACGGATACAGTCACATCACGATCTACGGGAAGAGAGGAAACGATTTGTTCGAATTTGGATGCCGAGATGCAGACGGAGCCAGCTTCACGAACGATCAGGGTTGGGTCCTGCAGGTGAAGGCTCATCTGCTGGTGGCCATTGTTCGCCGTTACATTGAGGTGGCCATCCTGAACATCGATCAGGAAATTGCCGTTGATATCCCCGGCCTTCTTAGATGCGACACGACCGCACTGTTTGAGAATGGCAGCTAAAGGTGCAGCCTGGACAGTGAACTTCATGGGAGTCTCCTTCTGAAAGATGCTCCCATTTACGTCGATGCGCGGCTGTGCCAGAACCAGTACAGCATGTCCTTTCTGGCTGAAAAACGCCCATACGTGTAGAGGCCAGCTACGGACTGGAATACAGAGAGTTATCCGCCGAGTTATGCACAATTCCTGGGGAAAAAGGTCTAGTGCGAATCGCGGAGGAAGTCAGCTAACCGGCTTGCGACCTCGGTGCGATTGGCTTTGAAACTTGCCTTTTGGGTGAAGCGAGATGCGTCGGCCAGCATAGAAGTGACCATTGCCCGATTCCCGGTGTTTCGGTAGTACCGCGCCACCACCAGATAAGCCCGCAAACGTGCCGAATCAGAGCTGAACTGGTAGAAGTCATCGGGTATGGGGCGGTACCCATCGATGACCTGGCCGACAAGATTGAACAGCTTCAGGTTGTCCGCAGACCTCACCCCTGGAATCCCATCAGCGGCCCTGACCAGGAAATCCCGAGCATCGAGCTTTAACCCCTGCGACAGATAGGTGATTGCCATTTCTGTAGCTGGTTCAACCCCTGTCTCTGGGTCTTTGGCGAAAAAAGCAAGAAGGTGGTTCTGGAGAGCCGAGGATCGCTCCAGATCTCCCTGAGCGAGTAACACCTGCAGCCGAAGAAGCAAGGCATCCATGTAAGCTCGCTCATCGTCTTTGCTTAATACATCCAGGGCTTTACCAAGGGCTTTGTCATCCTTGGCCTCGGAAGAGATCTGCACGATCAGCGAAAGGGCATAGGTACGGGCGTCCTTCCCATCGATCTGTTGGGCGGCGGATAGTGCATTCCGAAATCGTCCCTGCTGAGCTTCTTGGACTGCTGCGGAGGCTTCGTCCCAGTAGAACCTTTTGGCAGTGCAGGAAAACGCCTCTACTGAGGACTGAAGCGATTTCAGAGTCTCTGGGAACTGAGCTCCTGCAATTCGAACCGCAGCGGCGGCTCTCCACATAGCGTCATCACGAATCGTACCGCCAGGAGCTTTCTGTAGGTGGGCCGAAATCAGGTCCGCAAGACATACCTTGTCAGCAGTTTTGTAACAGTACGCAGCGGGCCTATCCGTTACCCAGCGAGGTTGTTCAACCGCGCACCCTCCCATGAGTATGGGGAACAGTATGACTCCCAGATTCCAGGCCTTCACGCTGGCAGCTCGACCTGGTGGGCAACAAGACCGGTTTCGCATGCTAAATCGTATGCTGCTTGAGCAAAGGAAGCTTGGCCATTGGTGCCCAAAAGAAAGACATGGGTGGCCTGGCTGATCGCGTTCTTCGCAAACTCTCCTGCGCTTTGAACCCGAGGAAGAAACCGCAGCGGAATGTAGCGTCGTGCCGCATAAGCAGCAGATCGCATGGATACCCCGCCATCAGCCGAGACGATTACTTCGTCAGGCTGCCGGACGTTGAAGATGTGATCGAGGACCTCATCAAAAGACGAACTCCTCAAGGCATTAGGCGAATCGTCCCCGGCGAGCAAGACTTTTCGCAATGGATCGCCAGAATGAAGCCGCTCGTATATCTCTTGAATCGCCTCATTGACCAGACCCACAGGGCACTCACATCCTGGATGTGTTATGAGCGGCACCATTGCATCTTTGTGCTGTACCAGTTGCATCCAGAGCCCTGCGCGGACCATTGGTGCTTTGATCTCATCCCAGTCCGGTCGGCGGACACCCTGGGTGATTCCTGCTGTTTCGAGGATGAAGTCATCGCGGTCCTCGATACTCAGAATGTACCGACGGTAGCCCTCGTCCAAACCGCGGAATTTCTCAGCCTCAATGAAGTGCATGAGAGAGAGATAGGTCTCCACTTGCCGGCCTTCGCTGCACATATAACCTTGAAACGGTCTGTGCTCGTATGGGTCGAAGATTGGCGGTGTTTCAAAATCCATCATTGACCATCCCCTTCAAACGATGAAGTCGTTCCCGAAAGCCCTGGACACCTGCTGCCGTCGGGTACTGCTGACACATATCCTCCGCTCGTTCCATGAGCTGTTCCAGCCGAAACGAACCGCTGAAATCTCCCCGGACTCTCTGATCCACATGCCGCAGCCATACTCCTCGGTCGCTAGGCGATAGGGCATCAGGCTGGTACCTACCAAGCATCCGGTTACCGAGATCCCGAAGTCGGCGGTCAGTGCCAGTTAAGAGGAGGTCCTGCCAGGAATTGAACCCCGAAGAATGCAGCTGGCGCATTAGGTCGAGGTCAGTTGAAGGGAAATCACCCGCCCACATTCGGTGGTCAACGTCTGCGGGCTGTGCGTTTAGCTGCAGCACTGGTTCATCCCGCAATCTGGCCACCAGGTGTTTCGCTGATGTCAGGCGCTGGATGTTCGCCTTCACTGCGGAGACATTGATGCCCAGGCGCTTAGCATCATCCGGTCGAATTGCGCTCAGCGGGGCCACGAAGGGAATTCGGGACATACTGATGTGGAAAAGCGGCGCGGAGCGGTCCCCTTTGTTTGCCCTAGACAAATGCTGGAGTGACTCCGTGGAGTCTGAGCATAAGCTTGAAAGGTCAGCCTCTAAGTCCACCATGCAGATCAGGTCGGGATAACTCACGTCAGCTGCCACTGGCATAGCGAGGATTGCGCCACGATTGTCGGGGAGCGAGGGGTGGACCATCACCACAGGCTTCACACTCCGCAGGTCCCAGACTTCACCCCCATCAAGGCCCAAGAGTGCCTTGATCTGGGAAGGAGAGCTGACTGTGACGGCATGGTGGAGAAGCTTCGGGCTCGCTTCCGAGATTTTGGAAAGAACCTCTTTGACCCGAAGTGCCCGGTTCTCAGTGCCGAGTCCCGCGTCCCACATGAGGAACTGGTAGAGGCCGGCTGCTCCACCAGTAAGCGTCTCAACATCCCAAGGGCATTCTCCTGGACGGATCAGGAGAATTGCTCGAAGTAGTACATCCAGATCGAGGAAGTGGGCAGTGTCAGGTACGCCCAGGCAGGGGTACGGGAGCAGATTCCGGTAAAAGGATGCTCGAATGAATGGATCGTGCCTTGTCGTTGATCCAAAGGCTATATGGAGAGTGTTTGGTCGGGTGAAATCCGCGAAGACCCTCCTGGCCCACTCTACTTCGCTGCAACCCTGGTCGAACGCCAGTAGGGCCAAGTCACTATTCATCACAACATCAGGATCGAGGTATACGTCGTCTCGGAGCTTGATGTTGGTAGTTGAGAGGTCTACCGATCCTCGGGCTGGATAGACCGCCGAGTCAAAGCGAATAACCTGGCCCTCGGTTGGAGAGCGCCCGGCAGTGACTGTGTCGTAGAAGTGTATGGTTGGCATGAGTTCTTCACCTGGTTCGCCCTAATAGTGGGGACCAGGTGCCCCTGAACTGGCTGCCATGGTTCATCATCGAGTAGAAGCTCCGACCAAGGCCTTCGCTGGAATGCTGGAATCTGCTCGATATACTCGGGAGGAGTTAGTTAAAGAGGTGGCACGAGTTGAATGGTGGCGGTTCCATTGCCCTGGTTTGCCTGGATGGCCGAGTGCATATTGCCTCGGTGCAGGCGGATGTGCTTGCGGCGAATTCAGTTGCAATCTGCGGGGATGAACTGGAGGGTTCCCCTGAGATTGCCTATGTGGACACTGGCGACCTACCCCACCTTCACACGTTCACAATCTGCCCTCGCTGTACTACGGCGTATTTGCGCTCAGGATATCGGGAGCGGGTACTTGCCGCGCTCCCGGATCAGCCTGCCGACGTATCACCACAGGCTGCGCTGGAGGCCATGTATGTCTCCCACAACCAGCTCACACTTTTCTGAGTTTCGATACCTTCCCTTTCTTGCCTGTTGCCTTCGTCTGTTTTGGCGCAGGAGGAGGGAAGGGGTAACTCATCTGCTCTCCTGTGCCCAAGTTCAGCACAAGCCAATGCTTGGACGTTTCACCAGTACGCAGTAACTCCCACACGATGCCCATCCCTGCCGTGGTCACCGCACGGTTCACAAGGCAGTCCTGAGTACGAATGGACTCGGCTGCTGAGCAAGATTTGGTGTGGTCATCTTCCAACGATGGAATTTCCGGGTAGGCGTCGAGGACATTCGGGAATCGGTCGCGCATGACTTTGTTGATACCACCGAAAACCACCTGACCATGACGGTGTCCATTCCCGAGGTCGAGCCACATGCAGTTATGTTTGACCGCTTCGCAGGCGCCGATGGCCACACGGGCCGAGGGTAGGTCTACTGCTGAAATGATGAGATCAGCATTGCCGATAGCGTCATCAGTTGCGCGAGAGGGGAAGCGATAGGGGAGTCCCTCCCATTTCATCCCCAGCATCAGGTTGTATCGATTGGCCAGACTGATTGCTTTGTACTGGCCGAGGTCGCAAGGCCAGAAACGCTGACGTACAAGATTCGGTTCGCGTACAACGGAGTCGTCGATGATGGTGACATGCAGGCCATGCTTGTGCCCGAGCGAAATCATGGCGTGATGGAACTGGGCGAGGCAATCCACTACTTCGCTGCCGTTCCCACCAGCCCCGATGACGACAATTCGTGGCGCGCTCGACAGCCATGAGTCTGGAGTCTTGAAGCTGATGGTTTCCGGGATCAAATTCTGAACGGCCCCCATGACTCAACCCTCCCCATTGATTGCTGCTTTTAGGGTCAGAGGCTTACCTTTGACTTCCGAGAGCTTGAGGCAACGGTCAGGGAACTTCTTCGCTTGCTTGGCTGAAAGGTCGCGGTAGAACTGCACCAACTCTTTGAAGTCCTTGATACCCTTTAGGGGGATAACCCCTCCGCCGTGGGTATTCGTGCTCTCCAAGACAAAACGCTGCCAGATGGGGATGTTCTCGATCAGGATTTCTCGCGGCAGATTGACGTTACCTGAGCAGAATGTACCGTTGTTATAGGTGTTGCCCAGCGGAGCGAAGTGCAGTTCAGTTTCCGGCGTCGGACGGCTCTTGCCTTTGTAGGCATAGCAGCGCAGCACGCCGCCAGCCAAGTAAATGAGGCCGGGGATTGGTGCTTTGATAATCTCGCCACGGAACGGGATTTCCAGCACCTGGGGAGCGGTGTACCACACCAATTTGTTGCGGCCCCGCACCAGCAGGTTCTCAGGCAGGAACTCGATGCTGGGTTCTTCTTCACGAAGGAGGTCGATCAGCACCTCCTTGTCCAGGCTCGAAAAGGCTCGGCCAGCACCAAGGGTGAAGGTTTTCCCCCCCTCCAGTGGCAGGACCTCATGGCTGGTGATATCCAGTCGATGGGTCTCGACGTGGCGATGGATGAGCATGGCGCGGCATTCGACTTTTTCACTGAGCATGTTCGTTCCTTAGAGAGCTTGGGTGAGGCGGCTAAGCAGCGATACGCACTGCTTGGTTTTGTCCAGTATCGTCACGGTCTGCTGTGCCAGAAGCTCTCCATCCAGTGGAAGCGCCAAATGCAGATCGCCCACACCGCTCACCCGGTCATCGAATCCGTTGCAGGCTTCATCTTCGAGCGAGCTGTACTCACCATGAATCGTCACAACCAGCGTCTCGAACACACCTACCCCTTCCTCCGCTGAACCCTGAAGGTCGTGCTCACTGATTGCTCGACTGCCCTCTACTGCGTACCGATGGCAAAGCTCAAATGCTTCCTTGATCACTTCCAGAACAGGCTTGAACGGGCTGCCTGCGTTGATCGAATCCTGAACCTGTTCAATCAACTCTTGAATTTCGACTGGGTGGTTGGAGTCCTGCTCATGCGTCAAGGTGAAATGGGTGCGTCGAGTCAGGTTGTCCAATTCTTTCAACTGATACGCGACCCCCTCGATGTAGTCTTCATCGCGGTCGTCACCTTCGATCCCCATGGGCCATGCTTCAAAGGGGAATTGATCCTCTGGTGTCTCCAGCAGGTAAGCGGTCAATTCTTCAGGGGAGGAGTTCTGAATGCGTTCTTTGATCGCACCATATGCGTCCGCCAACCCATGATTGTCGTAGCTGTAAACGCCCATGAAGCTGGATGGCGTGTGGAAATGAACAAGGTACGTGGACATGGCGTCCAGTGCTTTGAAAAGGAAGACTGCTACCTCACGGAATTCCTCGCAGTCCTCTGCTGGCAAGGTCAACTCGTACCGGTTGAAATACTTGGCACTGATGATGAACTTCGCCCCCTGAACGCCGAGGTAGAGCCAATCCTTTACATCCGGGCAATCGGCAGTAGCCAGATCAACAAGGCTTTGCTCGACCTTCTGTATGAGGTGGTAGGCACAGTTGGGGCCGAGGGCGACCAAGTCCTCTACCGACTCAGCAGTGAAGAGTCCTGCTTCGATGCACGCCAGCGTGGTTTGCGCTGCGGGTTGGAGTTCGTACGCTGGGGTTCCAATGAGCTTGGTACGTCGCTTGACTCCAGGAATCAGCCCGACCTTTGAGAACCCAATTCGGGATTCAATGGCCCCGATCACCTCGTTGGTGACCAGGTGCAAGCCATAGTCGTTTGGATAGGCGTTGAGCCAATCCAACTCCTTGTCACTGATCAGGCCGCCTTCATGCGCATCAAGACAGAAGGCAGCATGGCTCTTGCGATCTACAAGGTGGCTGTATTCGCCAAAAGCGCGGCTATGGGCCTCCCGCATGGCCGTGGTGACCTGCGGGAGAGCCAGAGGGCTCAGCGCGGAACTTGGGAATTGATAGTTCCGGGAGAAGCTGGAGAGTTCAAGAGCGCCCATAGCCGCCTCAACTGTTCGTTGGATAGATCGTGGTCGGGGTTGGTCGGGACGGAGCGGGCGGAGGAATCTCCGTCCGCCCACGCCATGAGGGTGGAGAGGGCGTCCTTAACCCTTGTCTCCGAAGCTGGCTTCACGGAATTCATAGACATAGCGGTCGCCCTCAGAGATAGGTTCAACAATCTTGGCGCCTACCAGTCGTGGGAACTGGCGGCTGTAGTGCTTCAGCACGTCGCTCGGCTCCATGCTCGGATCGGGATCGTCCAAGTCGCGCCCGGCATAACGGAACACTCGGTCCAGGGTGACGATTGCGATGCTCATCGTGTCGCTCCTCAGAATCGTTCAGCGAGATTGGCGAAGGGGGCGGGAGCCGCCGCTTGGGACGGAGCTGGGGAGGCGGACGGCTTGGTTGCCGGCTCAGAGCCACTTTCCAGATCGGAATCGTCGCTATCGTCCTCTGCTGCAGCGCTGTTCCCTTTCGCGGCGGTGGGTGCGCTAGGAGCAGGCTTCGATGCTTGCACTGCCGCCTCGCTCAGCTTGCGGATTTCGTCCAGGGCGGACATGCCGTGGTTCACTACTTCCGCATGACTGCGGACACGCTCGAACAGCGCGGTTTCCACTTCTTCCGGGGTGCCCGACAGCATCATCGGCTTGGCGATGGCTGCGCGCAGTTTGATCTCGGCTTCGGAAGCCTTTGCAGGGGTGGGGCCGATGTTTGCACTCAGCACCACTTTCACACGGCCTCCTTCGAGGCCGGAGACGTCGATGTTGATGCGTTTGTTGCTGTCGGTCAGCGCCTGGCTGATAGCGGTGAAGAAGGTGTTCATTTGAGCGGCTCCTTGGTTTCGATGAGGTTATTGTTAGGCCGAGCGACGTGTGCCAGAACCGGCCTGAACAGAAATCTCAAATGCTTCGGGGAGATACCCGGCCCAAGAGAATTCTTTGAATTCCAGTACCGCTTTGATCAGGGTGTCTGTTTTCTCGGTCGAGAGCTTGACGAAAGCCTTGTCGCCGTGGACCTCGTTGTACTTCGCCTCGAATCCCGAGCGCTTGCAGTCCGCGATAATTCCCGCTTTCACCAGAGATTTGAGGTAGTTCTCGCTCATCTGGAAATGTTCAACCGGCTGCATGCCTTCATGTTTGATGTAGGCAATCGACTGACTACCCGGCAGCGACTTCTCGAAAGAGTCGGCGCTATCGTTACGGAAGGTGGTGCAGGAGGCGAGATTGGTCAGCAGCTCCAGCAGCTCTGATTCCTCCAGCTTGGCCAGTTCTACCTCCACATTGCAGCGGCTGCTGTCCAGCATGGCTTCAGGCATGCCCAGCTTCTTCTTGATCCGGTTGGCCAGCTCGTGAGGCAAGCTGCTGCGCATCTCCAGGTACATGCTGACGACGGCGATGGCCAAGGCGAGCCTGCGATTGCCTTGAACTGCCTTGGAACCCATTTGGCCATAGAGGTTGAATGCCTCACGGCGAATGGACTTTTTCAACGCCTGCGGTTGTGCAGGCTTGTCCTTGCTCTTGCCCGCAGCTTGTTTCGATGCCGGAGTGGTGGCCGAGGCAGTTTTGGACAGCGGTTCAGTCGAGCGATTGTTAGCCGGCTCATGGGTGTTTTGCTGCCCAGCCGCTTCTGCGAGTGCGGCCTTGTAGGCTTCACGCATGTCCTTGTTGCAGTTACGGTCGAAGCAGTAGCCTCCTGCAACGGTCCCTTCGTGACCCGCTGTGGTACTCACGACGGCCCCATAGTTGGAGCAGGACAGGCAGGCCGTGATCTGGCTATCACCAACGCCATTCGGCCCTTTCGCTTCCAGTTGGACATAGCCGTCCTTTGGCAGTGTCAGGTCGGTATGCACTACCCCGAACTCGTCACGGGCCTCGATGAGTTTGACCTCGATCAGTTGGCTAGCTTTCTGATTCCAGCAGGTGGCGTTCTGGCATTTGGCACCGGCTACTGAGGTATCGAACAGGTCCACGTAAGCAGCCGAGTTGTGGCGGCATGACGCGCAGTCCTTGGTATCGAAGCGAGCGGACGAGATATCGCGGGCAATCGTAAAGAGACGGTCCTGGGTGTCTTTAACCGTCAGGTTTTGATCGATGATCTTGGCCAGGATGGGCGCCTGCTCGCTTTCCACCAGACGGCACAGCAATTCAGCGTGGCCGATCTTAATTTGACCTTGCAGCAGAGCATCGCGGACTTCCGGGCAGGCGCGGGAAAGCATGATCCGACTATCGAGGCGGGTACGGGACCAGCCAAGCAGCTTCATCACCTCCGCGTGATCGTTGCCACAGTCAGCCAGAACAACAACGGCATGCTGTGCTTCTTCAATCGGGGTCAAATCCGCACGTTGCATGTTCTCGATGGCCGCGATGATCCGTGCTTGAGCCTCAGTGAGGTCACGGATGATCGCTGGGATTGTCAGGAGTTCCAGATCGACGGAAGCCTGCCAGCGGGTGTTGCCTGCGACTACCTCATAGTCGAACTCGGGCTCATCAACCGGGCGGATGATGATCGGCTGCTGTACCCCATGCTGACGGATGCTCTCTTTGATCTGAGAGTAGAGAGCGGTGTTCCGGCCCTTACGGGGATCGACTGTAGGGTTGCGGCGAATGCGGGCAACAGCTACATGCTGCATATCGGCCTGTTCTGCGGAGGCTGCGTCTTGGGTGGGGATGTGCTGAATCACGGCGGTCATGGTGAGTGCCTCTGTGTGTTTGCGATGGGCAAACTTTCAGGGGTATCGGTGTGTGGCAGAACCGGGCCGCAATTATTTTCCGCAGGGCAGGGCCTAGCGGCTTGGGCTTTGATGTCCCCGCTTCCAAACCGATATGGAGGGTTGAACTTATCGGCGGCTGGATGGATTCCGTTGCATGAACTCGGGAAGGGTGACGCCTGAGAACGCTTCCTCATCGAGGAGCGGGAAATCGTCTATTCGCTTCCGGATGTGCTCGCCCCAACGATTTATCGCGGCCATCTGCTTTGGAGTGAGCATCCAGAAACGGTGGAGGTGCGTTTGCATCTGCTCCAGGAACTCGCGTCGATCCTTATTCGTGTGCTGAACCGCCTCCACAAGCCAGTGGTTGAGGCCAATGCAGCGTTTGACGTTGATTGGGCTCAGGACCGATTTGTTGGCCGCCGCGTTACGCATAGCGCCGCCGATCTGCTTGCGGAGATCATCTTCGATCTCTCCGCTTTGTTTGTACTCGTCGTGAGCCAGCTTCAACACCTTCGATACAGCGAACTTGAAGCCGTTCATTGCTTCACATCGGAGGCGAACGTATTGCACTACCTCGTCTATGGGCGGGAGAGGAGGGCGTTGTGGGCTAGAGGTTGGTGAACTTCCAGCCCCTATCTCTGGAGCTGGACTTGCCGGTGTTGGGGCCGATTCGTTGTGCTGCGCTGGTTCGTCAGCCACAACCAGTAGGGCCAGGCGCGATACATCAAGCAGCCGCTCTTCCGGCTGCCCCAGATGCTTCTTAGCGCAGCTGGGGCCAGCGAAAGCTTCGGTACCGACCTCATCGGTGATGACGATGCCCTTTTCACTGTGCAATGGCCGACGACAAAAAGTGCAAATGGCCAGGGGAGGGAGGAAGTCTCTACGCAAATAGCTCCAAGTCATCTCGATTCCCTCCCGTTTAGGTCAGCGCTGCATTTTGAGCAAGACGGTCCATTTGCCGTCTATGACCATTGGCTTGGTCTTGTTGGGCTGCAGCCGAACAGTGTCAGACAAGGCGGTGTTCGTCAGCTTGACCTCCTGATTGGTCCCGCACTTGAGTTTTGCGCCGTCATTGATGGCGCTGAGAGCGGAAACCATCCCCAACACCTCGATCGGCTGTTCAGTTCCTTCGATCGGAAGCGAACGCAGCTTCAGCACCAGTCCCGTCTTGTATTCACCATCACGGCAGATTTCGCGCTTCGTCGCCGGGTCGACAAATGCAGCGTGGTAGCGATGAGAATCACGGATGTCCAGCTCGTGAGCTTGGCCGTCGAACGGCACAATGAACACCTCCGGCTCATTGGTACCCACGATGACAGAGACTTGAGCTTGGCTTGCCTCGGCACTGCCAGCAATTACAAGAAGCAAGGGGAGAAGTCGCTTGATCACTGAGGTCCTCACAGTTTTTCAGCAAAGGTGCGGGTGATGAGACGCCAGGCCGCTTGTTCCATGAACGAGTCATGGTCCAGCTGGTCTTTGGGGGTTGCTTTCAGGTCTTCGGCTGAGACCACCAATACTTCCACCTGGGCAGGTCCCCAGCTGGTAATTGGTGCCAACCCATAGCCATCCTTCAGGATGTTGTAGAGGAATTCCTCCTTGCCTACCGGGTACTCGATGCGGATGAAGCTTGGGTGCAAACTCTCGTAGTAGCCCAGGATGTACTCCAGAAGCTCATTGGCAGTCAGTTTGCTGAACGGGCAAGCCAGTGCTTTACCTTCAAATTGCAGAACCGACTTTGTCGCCGCAGCGAGTTGGGTCATAGGGCCTCCGCAGACACAGTCACCCGAATCGGATCAACTGTCCCGAAGTCATACCGAACGACCTCACCACTCTCGCCGGCAAACCGAATATTCAAGCGATCCAACCGGATCAGTGGATTGGTGCTGCTGTTCAGGTCAGCCTGCGGTACGTACATCCGATCCACCCCGAGGCAGAAGCTGATCGTGTTGTCCGAGATCTGAGGGCTTGCAGCACGGATGAAGAATCCTTCGGGGTAATGGAAAAGTTCGCCTGTTTTCACCAGCCCATTTGTGTCGACACCCAGCAGCCAAGACCGCTCCTTCTGAAAGTCTTTCATGACTACCTGATGCCCATTGTTCGAAGGCAGAACGAAGTCCAGGTCCTGACCGTGGCTCGAATCCGAGCCGCTATGGAGATTCACTTTCAGCCGGAAGCCAGTCATTTGCTTCAGCCCGGTCGGTTGATACGGCTCCCCATCCCGCCAAAATTTGGGGCACTGATCCGAAGGACCATCAGTACGCTCGACAACCTGGACAGTCCCGGAGTGAGCCTTCGATTCGTAACTGTAGGAGGTCTCTTGCAACTCCTTGTTAGCGCAACCCGACAAGGCTACGGCCAGAGCAGCGAGAGGAACGAGCGTGATGATTCGCATAGTGGTCCTTTTCGAGTGCCAGGGCGGAATTGCCCGCTCCTGGATTGTTGGTTTCCGAAACCAGAACGATTTTAACGATCCAGCATATGGATTCACGCCAAAACGCGGGCTTGAAATCCAGGCTTGCTGATTGGCTTGAATGCGGCTGACGGGCTGTCAGAGTCGGAGTTTTCCGTAGAGGAGGGGACATGAGCACTCCGCAAGAAATGGCCTGGCTCACGACGATTTCTGTGCCCACGGTGCAAGCTGGAGAGAAGTATGTGCGCCTTACAGGACTACCCGATAACCGTAGGAAGGACGCTTGGAAGACGATCACGAGTAACCATCCTGGGTTAGCGGATCTCCTTCGGTCACCTGAGCTAAAGGAAGTCGTCGCGTTCTTCGACGCAGACATTTACGTCGATGCGGAGGTGGTGCCTGCTTTGCCGGCGGAGCCACTCAAAGGGCGAAAGCAGGCCGTACCCTAAAACGGTCTTGCCAACTCATCCTTGAGCGCGTTGAAGCGAGCTCGACGTTCTTCAGGGGTCAGTGAAGCCTCCTCCCCATCTTCATTGGGTATGAGATTTCCTATATCGAGCTGAGCTGTAGGCGCGGGAACGTCAGGGAGTGACACCTCTGGAGGACTCTCCCCGAATTGCTTCATCAGCAATTGTATCGCGGCATGTAAGTCCTTCTGTCCTTCGAGACTTTGGCAACCTGCGAGTTGATGACAGAGGTTGTCGATGGATTGCCTGATTTCATCTGGCGATGGCATCTCACTCTGCAGCCATTGCTGAGCTTGACCTAGAGCGTTCATTGGGGCGACACCTGGCTGGGCCGGGCAAGCATTGCTCGGATGTTCTGAATTGCCTTGGCTTTCTCCTCCATGGTCAAAGGTGGAGTTGGTTGAACGTCAGGACAAAGCGGGGACAGATCTATCACCGAGGCCGTCGTCACGGCCGCTTTGTCGGTTTGGGCACCCTGGTGCTCTTCCGGTGCTTGGTACAGATCGAACATTTCACCGCCAGCGTCCACGTACCCTTCAATCAGTGCCTCGAGAGCTGTTCGACCGTCCTGCGGGTCGATCGACTTATCCTTCTGGGTTTTCTTGACCAGCCTCAAATGAGCGTCCTGGATTTCCTCGAGAGTTCGTGGAGCAGAAAGCCAGGTCTTTGCCCGGCTGGTGAGGGAGTTCTGGCTGTTGTTGGGCATGTGGTTCACCTCCTGAATTGGTAGGTGGATTCCCTCATGATGCTGCTTGTGCCAGAACCCTCAAGACAAAGGAAATATAAGGAAAAAGGAAGAATATAGGAGAGACTCGTAAATCCCTTTAGAAACAAGGGGTTGAGCGAAGAATCGTGAGGCAAACCTGCCTAGAATCATGAGCCAATCCTCACTATGTTTGGTCGGCCTCAAGAGAATCGTGGACCAAACCTTCACTGTATAGAATCGAATCGTGGAGCAGACCTGACTATGCCATCCCGAAACGTGGAGGAAACCTGAGTAGCCGAGCGGCTTTATCGACCCTAGCCCTGTAGATAAGTACCCCATAAAACCCCTGAGTGGAGCAAACCTCAGTACAACCGTGGAGTGAACCTGACTACTGGATAAACCGGTTAGGACGGATTATCCCGGTTGAGCGGATCAGGAATCGATCGCTGGAGCAGTGGGGATCGTGGAGTAAACCTCAGTATCTTTCGGTGGGCCCCCACGCTGGGAAATTTATCCGGTTGGTTACTGCATACGTGATGCTGCCGAGAAAGAAGGGGAATCGTGGGCGAAACCTGAGTAGTAGGAGCCTTCATTAGCGCAGGGTATCGAGCTACATACCCGGTACTGGACCGTGGGGTAAGCCTCGGCGCCGCCGGCGGAAGGGGTAAAGGGCATGACTCAAATCGTGGACGAAGGCTGAGTGTATGCCGGAGGCTGACCGGGACCTGAATCATGGACGGAAGCTTCGTGCGCACCGTTGGCCGGGCCGCGGGCCCAGATCCAGATCATGGGCGAAGCCTCGGTGCTGGCGGCGGCCGAGATACAGGTCATGGTCCAGATCGTGGACGAAGCCGCGGTGTACGCCGGGGGCTGGTTGCGGGCCGGGGCCAGAATCATGGACGGAGCCTTCGTGTGCGACGTTGGCCTGGCGCGGGTCCAGGCCAATATCGTGGGGTGAACCTCAGTGTGTCCCGGGGCTGGCCCGTAAGGCTGACCAAACATCAATCGTGGACTAAACCTCAGTGCTCGATGAGTCCGGAAGTGATGGTGGATCAAAACCAGGAGTGGGAGAAAGGAGGAATCATGTTCCAAACCTCAATAGGGATGCACTAAGGTTTGGCTACCAACTAACGTGGCCAGTCATTCGACCTGGCTCAGAACCCATCGACCAGTCGGTAATGTGTTTGAGACCGGCAAGCGTCGAACCTGGAGCCATAACAACCGGTCTGACTGACCCTATCCCAATGTTGACGAGGTGAAGTACCGAGCCCAATCGCTCGAGCAATTTGCGTATGCCTCGGGTACCGATCCTGCGTCGTGAGCTTCTCCAGTCCGTCTCTGATAATGCGCGATCATTGCACATGCTCAGGATTGCATATCGGGCCTGCTCCAAGACCATCTTGGCCTCAGGGACCTCTAGGCACATTTCATACACCGCAACCCGACAAGCAGTGTCGAGGCAAAGCCATCCCGCTTCATTGAACAGCCGCTCTGAGGTACAAGTCGGATGAGTAGGAGACATTTCCTTATGGCTCCATTCCCCTTCCATGGAATTGAACTGTGGTGTTGCGTAGAGGGCGGACGGCCATTCACTGTCCACGCGGCCATATACGTAGCCTGGTCCGGTGTACTGGACAACTGTGTAGTAGTCCTGAATACGCTCGATCAGTAGGGCTGTCGCCCTACGGACATGGTCTGCAGTGACCTCGTCCACCAATCCAAACTGAGCGCGAATCTTCTTGCGGTTTAAAGGTGCTAGTGCCCCACATTCACGAGCACTAGCAATTGTTTGTGCGGGGGATGGCGCGGCCGACATCTACTTACCTCCTGAGCGATAGGCAGATTGTCTAAGAGAAGAATTGGTGCCAGAAGGTCGTTCCCAGGGGAAGAAACGTGGACTAAACCTGAGTAGTGGAAGGTCCAGCGGAGGTGCCGGCAGGTGAGCTGCCGGCAGACGACAGGTCAACGCGCCCGCTTTGCCATCAACTGGATTTCTCGACGAGCTTCCGCTTGGTGCCCTTTGATGATAGTGGAAACAAACTCATTAGTAGGCCAGAGTTTGTAGGTATAGTCTTTTGCTCCTTTCCCTTTTGATTTGGCAATTTTGGTGTGTTCGTAACGCTGGATAGCCTTCTCTTTAACTAACTGCTCCAACGCAATGTTCATTGCGCGAAAGTCTTCCGGCATGCGGTTTGAAAGTCCTCGGGCAGTGTTAGATAAGAAATCTACCAGTGAAAAAGTATACGGATGGCTTGGAGATGCGTTTCGCCATTTGAAGGAAAGCATCCTGTATAGGACACGAGCAATGCCATTCGTAAGCCCCATGGATGTTGTGTATTGATAAAGCCGGTAATCACCATTTGCGATGCTTCTTGAAATAAGCGGGTGAAGAACAGCTTTGCAAAGCACTGAACTCTCAGGGTCGTCATCCGGAGAGGGCTGCACGTATGCGGAGCTTCTTTTATTTCTACTACGAATAGCTAGGAAAGGAAGGTAGGTCGATTTAATGTCAATCACCTCGCCATCCGCCGTCCGAGTCTGGATAGTAAGAGGAGCTTCGCTGAGGATTTCTAAGGCTTCCCGGAGCTCTGCGTACGTATAAGTATGCTTCTGCGACTGAAGCTCTTTCTGTAGTTCATAAAGAGTAAATTGAACAGAGCACTCAGCCTCGTTAAATTTGGCATTGCCTTGAGTTGAAAATTTGCGAAGTGCCTCTTCAACGAACTCCTCACGAGCGCCGGGGAAAACACCAACATCTTCTACTTGCTTAGATAGCTTGCCATCCACCTTGAGCCGTTTCTGCATTGGAACGGCTTTAAGAATTACACGAAACGGCTCCCCGTTAATCGTACCTTCCTTAACAATAGTCATTTCGGCGACTGAACGTACAGTCTTCCCAGACCATGCGAACCGTGGAAGCGCATCGTAAATGCTCACCAGATTTCCCAGATCGTTATCATCAAGAGTGATCTGGTATGCCGAGAACAAGGGCAGGGTTGATGATGCCGCAGGCTCCTGGATTCTTTTTCCAGTAGCTTTGCTTCTGATGCTATTCAAACGGGCTACGACTCCCGTTTCTTTCCTCGAGAGGGATTGCGAATTACAATCGAGGCCTGTGAGCAAGTCGTTCTGTGATTCGATTACATCCATAGCGGCATGCCATTTACTACAACAGGAAGGGGTACAAAATGGTTTCGAAAGTCCAGCAGGTTGCAGCGATTGAAGCTCAGATCCAGGATCTTCAAAAGCAACGAGAAGAGATCATCAACAGCCCTGGATACCAATCCGAGGCCGAGTTCAACGGCAAGCTGAATGAGCTCCTTGGCTCCTACGGAAAAGGCTTGAAGGACGTCATCGCCATTCTTGATCCAGACCGGCGAGCGCCAGAGAAAGTCGATCGCAAAGGTGCTCGTCGTGCTCGCACGCTGAAGCGCTTCAAGAATCCTCACACCGGGGAAGTGGTTGAAACCAAAGGTGGTAACCACAAAACCCTGAAGGAGTGGAAGGAGAAGTGGGGCGCCGATACTGTCAAGGGCTGGGCACAGTAAGCTGCCAGTGACCGAGGGGCCAATTGAGGCCCCTTTTTCATTTCCCTTCACGGCGTTGCTCGATCGATCAGCGTCAGCACCCTGAAGGTGCAATCTGATACGCCTTCCGGTGCACTTAATGCGAGATCAACCGCTTTTTTGAACTCGACAGCATGGGAGCGCTGTGTGTCCAGCATGCGCGAGATGTCGATGTACTGATCCGCCGTTATCTCGTCCTTAGGAGAGCAAATGTGATAGCCCCCTTCGATGGTGACGTCCGACAGCCTTTTCGCCGCCGTGGAGATGTCGAACTTGGCGGGGGCCTTCAGAAAATCCTCCTGAATTGAAGCCTTCACGATCTCATCGCTCGACTCTGTGGAGGTGGTTACCGGCAACGCGCCTGGCGTTGTGTGGCTGTACTGAATCGCACCAATCGTAGCCGCGATAGAGGCTGCGAAACTCACGATGAGTATCAGTCGTTTGTGGGGGATTACCTGCTTCACATGCTGATCCGGCAAATGATGACTGGCCGAGATTAACCAGTGGGCGGATGATTCCAAGTCAAAACGCAGTCCTGAAATCCGCCCCCCCTCTTTGCTGGTACCAGGACTATTCAGTCGTTAAGGTGAGTCATGGATCAACCACCAAAGAAGGTGCCCTATGCTCATCCTGACCCGTACCGTCGGCGAGACCATCAACATCGGTGATGACATCACTGTAACCGTGGTGGCTAACAATCAAGGTCACATTCGCTTGGGGATCAATGCCCCGAAAGATGTGCCAGTCCATCGCGAAGAGATCTATCAGCGTATCCAGGAAGAAAATGTTGCTCGGTAATCTGATGCGTTCTTCTCTCATCATCTGGGCAGCTCTGGTGTCTGGGTGCGCCGCGGGTTGGATTCAGAGCCCGAGCTCAACCACACGTAACCTGGTCGAGGACCTCAAATTAGAGGGGTTCGTCTGCAAGGCGAAGTGGTCAGCGATAGAGTGCCGCCAGGAAACGCCATACGTGAAGAAGGCCCCCAAGATATGCACATCGGAAAAAGGGTGTGTAGAGCAGCCGGGTGAGCTGATTACCAACGTCTACTTGATCGAACAAGACGCCTATGGCATCCCAGCCGTAAGGCAGTGGGTGGAATCTGAGCCCTCACCAAATTGAAGAAATACGACAAAAAAGCCCGGCTCACTGCCGGGCTTTTTCCATCATGCAAGACGCCAAATCAGCGATACGGGTATCTGAGGAGAGGTGTTCCTCGTGCCACCGGCCATGCTCATCACATACGGCCCGAATGATCGAGAGCCTAAGCGGCGCACCCTCCGGCTGCATCGTGATTGTGAGTGCTCGGGGGCCAACCATCTGATCAGTATCAGGGGCCAGGCGAAAGCTGATTCGCAACGAATCTGCTGTGTCCCCGGCAAGGATGGTTCCGCGGTAATACCGACCCAGTTGCTTTGACAGGATGTTGAATAGCGGTACCGCGACTGTCGTTTTCCAGTCAGCTGCAGCACGATGCTCTCGATCAAGGTTGTCCCTTCGATGACGAGCAAGGCTTAGCCGGGTTTCCAGCCGACCACCTGAACGACGGGTGGATGATTCCAACCGTCGAATCTGGGTGTCGAGCTGAAGTGCATGTGACTGACGGCGCTCAACGCTATCGTTATAGCGATGAAGGAGTGCAGAGACTTTCAATTTCCCCTCGCAGCCGCGCGGATAGGAGGCGCGACAGTAAATGTGCGGACCCGTCAAAATGATCAAGTACGCATCGATTTTAAGTTGCTATTTGTCGGCAGTATTCACCGCCTTGTTGATGTAGGCGGTCAGCCCTGGCAGGTCCTCCGACATTGCATACACATCACGGTTAAGCCCCTTCATGTTGAACCGACCGTAGACTTTGCCGCCGGCGGGCATTTTGAGTGGGTTGGTCAGTGTGGCCATAGCCGTCACCTTGACCTTCTGTGGTTCCTTTTCCAGAACACATTCGCCAGCTTTCTCCAGGGCCGTGGCGGAGGCTTGGAAGTAGGACTGGAACGCATTCTGTCCGCCACCCTTCATCGCAAGCGTGCTCCCTTCGTAAAGCAGGAAAAGCGACTCCGGAGATTTGCAGAGAATAGCCTCTACACGCAGTTCCGAAGAAACCGGGTTCTTGAACTCAAGCAGATCCGCCGCGCCGGCTGCCATGGGACTAAGAGTCAAAAGTGCGGCAAAGGCCGCGCGCATGTTCATAGGAAATCGAATCCGCTGGTGGGTAGAAATGGGACGATGCAACCGCTGTGGCAGCGGTAGACGGTTGGGGAATAGCCAAGCTGCTTCGCTTGCTCAGCAGCTGAAAATGGACTGTTGGTATGCTCCAGCTCCAGGAGTTCTACTGAGTTTTCGGTTTGATGCCAGAGCTTGAAGTAGACCGAGCCACGCTGATCGTCCTTCGTGCTGCTATCCATCAGCATGACGAGGGCACACCGAGGGAAGCGCTCGATGGGAGCTGACATAGCGTAGGCAGCTGAGAAGTTCTGGACTGTCTCGATCCACGGGTAGGTGACCTCGCCGAAAGCGATATCGATCAGATCCTGTGCCGTGCAGTCCCAAGGCAAGTAGAAGTAGGTGATCTCACAGTCGTCGTGCGGCGTGGCGGACGGTTTGCATGCCATGAATTTGGCACCCACCATCACAGGAAAAACCGGCATGTCGGTGACACCCCTTGCCAGAGGTTTGAACCAAATAATCGAGGATTGATTACCACGCTCAAGCCTCAGTTCGAGCATGTCCGGTTCTGCCTCTTTCCACTCGGTGACATCGATACCGGTGAAATTGAATAAGACCTTCAGTCCTTGAACCACCTGGTTCCAGGCGATGATTTCCGTGCGACCTTTGGAAATGATCTCAAGCGCAGGCCGAGCGCACAGGTTTCTGGTGACGTCTTGAGTCATGGACTCTTAATCCTCATCGTTGGTAAGGGCCCGCTTTGCCACTAGAGCAGAGACCGGGTCCTTGGTAGCGCTTTCGATGTCAGCCAGTGCCTTACGCAGATCCCTGATGCGAGACTCGTCGAGGTCAGAACGCTGATCACCTGCTGCGGTATGGGCAGCTAGCAGAAGGTCCAGTACCTGCTCCATCGCTAGGGTGTCAGGTAGCTCGTCGGTACCGAGATGGTTCATTGCGAACTGCTTGGGGCTGAACATTCAGTGCTCCTGGAAAAATGCCCATCGATCGATGGGCATTCTAGGTTAGACGCCTTGCGGAACCTCGATACCGCCTAGTGCCTCGAAGAGTGCTGGTAGGAACTCGGCGAAAGTCAGCATCATCAAGGTGAAGCTGGCATCAAATTGGGCTAAGGCATCCTCGCCGCCGTCTTGTTCTGCTTGATCCTGCAGGAGATCTTCAAACCGGAGACGCTTGATAGCCATCTTGTCGTCAAGGATGAAAGACAGCTTATCCGACCAGGCCAGCGCCAGCTGGGTGACCAACTTTCCCGCGGACAGGTGAAGTTGGATTTCCTCGCTGGTCAAATCCTGAGCTTTGCATTTGACCGAGCCACCGTCTTCATGGGTATCTCGAAGCTCGCAGTCACTCAGGACATGGAAGTCACCGGCTGCCTTCTGAGTTTTAACCCAGTCAGTGAGGGTAGCGCTTGGGGCGACCTTGACGCTGACCGGGCGCACCGGGAGGGACCCGAGGACCTCGCGGAGTGTGGAAAGGAGGTCCTCCGCCTTTTTTGCGCTGGAGGTATCAACCAGGATCAGCCCCAGACTTGGAGCAATTGCCGCGAACGTGGTGGAGCGGCGCACAAACGCGCGTGGCAAGAAAGCCTGGATGATGTCGTCCTTCAGCTGATCACGTTCCTTCTTGTAGACCTTCCGGCACTGCGCAGTCTCGATTTCCTCGACCTTCTCTTTGACCGCATCGTTTACCACGCTGCCGGGAAGGATGCGTTCTTCCTTCTTCGCCGCTACCAGGAAAAAGCCCTGACTCGCGTGCACGAGCGGCGCATCAGGCCCTTTTCCCAGAGGGGCGGTAAAGCCGTAGGTAGTGAGTTCCTGATTCTCACAGGGGCGAGCAGGCTTGCCTTTCAATGCCTGTTCGAGAACCTCCGCGGTGAGTTGCAGGTCCTGGGTAAGGGAGTACGCAAGCAGATGCTTAAACCACATGGGGTTGCCTCATTATCAGGGGAGGCAGCCAGAGTAACGATGGCACTGATCAGTTCAACTCAACCAACGTGGCTGGAATTCTCATCAGTGCCGCCACGTAGCCATCGACAGGCTAAATTTTGGCCGCGTCGAGTTTCGCTTCTGCAAGGGAGGGGTGCCGATCGACTCTTCCTGATAAATGCTTCAGGACCCAATGAGGTCGGTTAAGCCCGCCGCCATTTTCCTTGAGAGCAGCCTTGTCGACGTAGTAGATGGTGGCTACACACGGGCCATCCTTTGTCACGTGGTAGCTTTTCTTTCCATTGATCACTCGATCAGTCATGAAAGTGATGCGAGCCATGTGAACTCCCGGTCAGGTAAGAAGGGTCAAGTCAGCGAGTACACCATTTGCGGCTTGCGGGCCGATGGCCTGTGACAGCCACTGCACCCGCTCGAATACCGTACGGTTGCAGATAGTGGCTCCGGTCTGACCGACCAGGCCCAGGATCACATCAGTCAAAAGGCTATCGATGTCGACATAATCATTTCGTGTCGCCAACTGAGCTTTCTGATACTCATCAATGGTGGCCTGGCTCCAGATCAACGACAGAGGTCGATTGTCCTCGAGCATTACCCAAAGAGAGACCTCGCGAATCATCGCTTTGCCGAAACTGCTTACTGCATGATTCGTGGCCATCTCGAGCTCACCGAGAATGTCCAGCGCAGCGTCGGGGCCCCGATGGGTCAGCACCCAACTGATCTGGCTCAACACCCCCTCATTGAGGGAGCTAGTTACCGACCGCTCGAGCTGGGTATGGATCGTCTCGTCCAGCCGGTCGGCATCGACCTGCAGACCAAAGAAGGACGGATCACTGCCGTGCTCAGCGCAGCTGAGCAAGGTCTCAGCGACACCCAGTTCCCGGGTACTGACTTCGTTGACCTTGATGGAAAAGTCAGCCAGAAATTGCATCAAGGCATGGTGAATCAGGTCACCAGGCACCTTTTGGTCCCCCAGGACGTCAACCGTAAACGTCGAACTGGTGGTTTTTGCCAGTGTCATCTCGGTGTCCTTCAGTGCACGGTGATGGTGGTGGAGGTGGAGGTAAGTTCGTTGTTGATTTGGATTGCTTCGAAGCGCATGCCGAACTTGGCCTCTGGGTCTTCGATCGCCTGGACCAGGTAGCCAGTCATGTGTGTCCGCGCGAAGTCCATCATGGCCACTGCAATATCGGTGCTGGCGTATTGAACGGTTGGGCCATTTGGGGTGCTGAGGGTGATCATGCTCTTGAATTCCTATTCGCTGTACCGCTGGCGGAGTGCCTTTGGGTTGTGCTCATTTTGTCGCGATGCGGGCGTGCCAGAAGGGGGCCTGTAACTGCAGCGAAAGGCCGATGAGCGCAATCGGTAACCAGGTGGGAGGAGTTTTGCTCTCCCAGGTTCGGACCGTTCGGACGTGAACACCTAGGTGACATGCCAGCTCGGCCTGCTCGAGGTTCAAGTAACCGCGGGCTGAAATGAGGTCCTCGGCAGTGAGCGCCGACACTGCGCTGCGAAGCACCAGGGTTGTAGGAATCCCCAGGCAGGCCAGGTGTAGCCAGTTGGGTTGGTTCCCTTTCTCCCAGTCGATTACGGTGGTTCGATGAACCCCCAGAATCTCGGCTACCTGTTGCTGGCTCAGCCGAAACGCCTCACGGAGTGCAGCCAGGTCTATAGGCGTTACTAACGGGCGACTCGGAGTGCTCATGCTGCAGCCCTCAAGCTCTGGCCAGGGAACTTGCGTAGGTACTCAACCAGGTCTGAAGGTCTTGCAGCATCATTCAGCGGCATGAACCAAACCCGCCGTACTCGTATTGCTGGATCGAATAGACCATCCGGCCCGGGAGGCATATCAGCAGAGGGTGGGGCTACCCTGAGCATCACCTTCAGGGTTGGAGATCCCTTGCATTCAAATATTCCGATTGAGAGCCCAACGTCTGGAATGTAAGCGCCGGAACGTGGCTCGTAGTAGTTCTGGACTACAGCCAACCCATCTTGAAAAGCCGAATGGAGACGGAATCCGAAATCAAGGAGTTGACCTGCAACCTCCTCGGCCGCGATCGCGACCAGACCGGCGGTTACTCCGCCATACTTCAGATCTGGGTGACCACTCCCCAAGAGATGCTGGATCACCTGGTGATTGACAGTGGATGTGGTCATTTCGATACCTCGAAGTTCTTGAGGATCGACTCCACAGCTCGAATGACTGCTTTGCTGATCAGTCGAGCGTCTCCGCCAGCGATACGGCCCTCTCGCTGGATGCGCTTGATCCTTTTGGCGACGAATGCCTGCTGTGCTTCCTCATCGTCGGCCTTCAGTCCTGGTGTTCTCGGCAGATCCATAAGCTTGAACGACCAGGTCGAATCAAGCTTTCGTCCTTCGAAGATCGAGATCTGGAAGGTTGAGCCATCCAACACCACCTGGGCCTTGAAGGTATCGTCCGCGGCAACCCTTGCCGATGTCAGATGCAGCTTCTTCTGCTCCAAGTAGGATGCGAGCCGGCCCGTGAGTACGTCTTTCACATACTCCGGGGCGCGTTCCGGCAGCCGGGAAATTGGGGCATAGCGGAAACCCGGCCGACGGAGACCTTGTCGTCCATCCTCGCTTTCATAGAGTTCAGTGTGTCCGGTACGGATTGCGAAATCGATCAGACTTCGCCAGGTCGTGATCCCCTGGGAGAGCACGCGGTCGTCAACCACCATGTCACCAAGTTCTGCGCCGGCGCTGCGTTTACTTGGCGCTTGGACCTGGTCGTCCTCTTCAGCGCGAACCAGCGCTGGAGATCTGCTGTTGATGGAAACGTGAGTAGGTAGCTGAAAGCTGAAATCCAGGGCCATCTGTGGGGCCCGGACAATAGAGCGTGTGTTTTTCATGCTGGTGCACTCCTCTGAAGATGGCTCCATTGGAAGTGCAGGTTTCGAGTGGCAGAAGCGGCGTGCCTCAAAAATCTACGAATTCTTGGTACGCCGCCCAGGGAGTGTCATTCGATCAGAGGTGGATTTCGGAGTGGACGGTTGTGATCCGACCACGCGAACGCATATACGGCAGCCAGACACGCACAATGCCAAGCAGGTTCGTCAAGACGAAGCAAAGGTTGAGTAGGAGAATCCCGTAAGCGCCTACGATTAGGCCGTAGCTGCACAAGGCCAGGCTTGAGATCAAAAACAACCACCATCCCCAAGGGGATAAGCGAACGTTACTAGCGATCAACGCCGCCCCGGTGATTCCGCAAATCGTACCCACCCACTCGAAGATTTCGTTCATGGCTTCATGCTTGTCTGCAGTTGATTGACTCGCGGGGCTGAGATCCATAGGAGCCAGCTTGAGTGTCCCGCTCCCGAGTTGTAGGAGCAGGATGTGGTCCTAAGAGGTGTGCCAGAACCTGTTAGTTGGAGGCTGGAACTGGCACAGTTTTGAGCTCTTCGAGGCGCTTCAGGATGGCGATTGCCTCATCAGAGGTAGCGGGATTGGCATATGCGGACATGAAGCTGTCGAGCAAGGAGCGCAGCATCCCGCCGGTGCCCTCATTACGAATTACGGACATGAGGCAAAACTGCTCCAAAGGGACCGAGTCGACATTACTGAGGAAGTCTTCACCGACGGTGTTCCCGACGTCATTCATCAGGATGCGGAGGATGTGATCAGGACCCTCCACATTGCCTTCACTGTCGCCGGGAACATCCACGAATGATAGGAAGCGGCCTGAGGTGTGGCCGTGAGGGGTGTTGCGTAGCGCATTCAGATGCTGATCGATGCGCTCATTGAGGGTCGAGCCTCTGTTGGTCATGGTGTATCTCTCATTCACGATACGCCAAGGCTATCAGCCGAAATGCTGCGGTAGTAGCGAAAGCAGTGGGGCGCGCAGATGCGAAGCCCAACTACAACCAAAGACGCATTGGATCGATTTCAACGGCCCGAACTGGCAAGGCCTTGAGCTGGTCAAGTCGTTGTTGCCTTGCTGCTTGATCCTCAGCAGTCATTTCGGACTTGAGTTGCATTTTTTCTGCTGGGGCGTCCGTAGCGGTACCCACGAGCACGTAACCGCGTGCAAGCCTTTTTTTGCAAGCTGCCTCGAATGCCTCAAGAGCCGCGAAGTAGGAGCTCTGGGACTTCACAACCCGTTGAGTTCCGGCTGTCCCAGTACGGCCATAATGCGAGAGGACCACCCAACCACCCGAGGTGGAATTGAGCATCAAGGTGTAGAACTTATTGGAGCTACCTTGCTGACAAAGGTAGTTGTGGGTTTGATTCAGGCTCATGCGGGCTCCCGTTGCATGGGAGTGATGATCCTTCGTTCAGTGAGGTGCCAGAAGCTCGGCTTGGAATGGAGACTCCCGGCTGAGTATCCCCAGGAGGGCCCTGGTGCACTCAGCCGGAGATGGAGGGGAATTACACCGCTGGGGCCAGATCCGGAGCCGGGTGGCCTTTACGGTGGGCGCGGTGGAGATGAGTGGCCCAGGCGACCAGGAGCGCGAAAAGGGTGAACGCCATCCAAAGACTGCCGATGCAGAACCATGCGATCGGATTGAGGGTGGTGCCCTCACCGAACATGAGCGTGGTGGTGAGAGCGCAGGCCACGACAAACAGGGTCATGGCCATGAATGCAACGCGGAGGAAAGACTCGGTGATCATGTGGTAGCTCCTTCGCTAAACCGACATTACTGATTTGGGCTTTCGCCGGGCCAACCTGTCCGGCATGAGCAGAGGTATAACCAGGGTGAGTCTTGTTTCAAGGTGCAGCCTGAAAATACGAACCCCGCCGAAGCGGGGTCACTGTGACTATGGAGTTAGCCGGTCCACGTCGAGTATCGCGTTCAACTGCCCTTGCAGCTGTTTCAAAGCGCCCTCGATGTCACCTTGCTGCAGATTATGGAGTGCACACGATGCCGCAACATGAAGATCCACGTATGCATGCATGAGCGTGTTGTTAGTGGGGTAGGAGGACGCCGGGCCAGGCAGGGAGACCTCGATGTGCTGTGTGTCCTGCTCACTCCAGATGGCCTCACTCTTCAGGCAGGTATCTCCACCTTCAGTCACCAGGACCAACTGGTTGTTGATCTGCAGGAGCTCTTGGCCATTCCAGTTCACTAGGGTTTCGCTACCGTCCTCAAGAGTAATGGTGTCGCCTGTCTTGTGGATTTCACGGGGAACCCAAGCTGGGATCACTTCAAAAGTGCCGGCCAGACGATCACCCGAGATCGGGTGGTAGGGATATAAACGCGAGTTGCTCGACATTCTGTTTTGGCTCCTTATTGATGAACAATGGAGCCATTCTTGAATGCGTTAGGGGGTGCCACCAGCTGAGTGGTGTCAAACCTCAGGTTCAAATTGCGGGCAGTGTTTCCTTACCGCGGAGAGTAGATCGTCCTGGGTAAACGGTTTGGTGATGTAGTCTGTTGCGCCGTGTTTTTTGCCCAAGGCGATGTCAAACAGGCCATCCTTCGACGAAAGCATCACCACAGGAACTGACTTGAAACTGTCCCGGCTACGAATCAGTTGGCAGGTCTGGTAACCGTTGAGCCGCGGCATGAGGACGTCGATGAAAATGAGGTCTGGTTTAAAGTCCAGAGCTCGGCCGAGACATTCGAACCCGTCGACAACGCAAAGCACCTCGCATCCTGCCTTAGCGAGCATGACTTCGCCCGTTTTTCGGATAGTTCGGGAGTCATCGACAAGCATGACTCGCAAGGGGGATAGATTACTCATAGGGGTCCTCGGGATTACGTGCCATCAATGGCAAGACCGACGAATGTTCGCCGGTCTGTTGCTGATAATCCAGTGAAGTCAGTTTGCTACTTTTCACCGCATCAGAAACGCCGTATTTCCGGATCGAATTCCTGAGCAAGACGCATGGCGTCACTCATCGATTTGAAGCCCGATTGCCGCGAGCCATCGGAAAGACGTACTTCCCACTGCAGGGCCTGATTACCGGCTTTGGAAGGCGCGGTATGGCTCCAGATCCGCGCTCCTGTCTCGTGCTGATAGATGCCTGGCCGGCTTCGGTACCACCCTTGAACGGCCTTGCTCACGCCTCGCCTCCGGATTTCAGCGGGTTTCCAGTGGCAGCATGCATTAGCACCTTTCGCTTTGCCCCGCGCACCAAGCGGTAAATCTCCACTTGGCCTGCAGATATCGCATCTCGCAGGTCTTGCTCATCATGGGGCGTGGCTTCAACTGTCGAGATCGTGTCGACAACCTTGTGCATCTTTCCGTCGGACAGAATTGTGAACGTCGGGCCGGGACAGATCCTTGCGAAGGTACTGGAACTGGGACTCTGGCCAGCCTGGTGCTTCCAGCCATAGAGCACACCTTCTACGGTGTCCGAAAGTTGGGGGGTGTGATTGCGATTCATCAAATAGCCTCGTCAGCCAGGAAATTTCGGGGCTATTTGAACGTTCCGAGAGCTGTGCCAGAACCACTTGGAAAGCAGACCAGCATTTCGAGTTGAATCAGTAACTTTCTTCGATAAAGTCGGGGGTGTCCGTAGCAAAGTGCCTTCAGAATGACTCCTCTCACTCAGATCAAGATCGAACGTGGCCTGTTCAAGGCCCCCGCAACCCTCACCGAGGTGGATCGAAACGCTCTTGCCGTCATCCAGAACCTAGGTGGTGAGATCACGGACGCCGGTATGTTAGGCACGCTGGTTTCGACCAAAGTCGCTTCAGCAAGAAATCAAAGGTTGCTGGGGGGCCGATTAATCAAGCGATTGGAGGGGATGGGGCTGCTGGAGCGCCGGCGGAGTGACGAAAGTGTCTCCCGGTTCGCACTTACAGAATCCGGAGCCGAGCAGGCACGGGCTTCGAAGCTCCCGATCACTGCACGAATTCTGGCGTGACTGGGGGGCGCCTTTGCATAAGGTGCCCCAGTCGGAGAGCCCCTCTACTGGTTCGAAGAGCTCAGGACATTCGCGATAACTGCCAGGCCCAGTGCAGTGAGCTTGACGTCGAAACAACGATCATCAGAGTCGAGCCGGTCCGGCATCTCAGCGACGATGCCCTTCTTCATGCAGGAGAGCGCAACGCGATGCTCTTCTCGATCGCACTCCACTGATTCCGTTTCAGTCAGGTCGTTATCAAAGGACCGCACGAACCGCAGCTGAGGCTCAGTGAGCTTTCCCGCAATTTTGTCAGCGCGAAGCCCGATCAGGTGCGTATGGACCTGGTCTGCAGGGATTTCCAGTTTCGCCCAGGCGGCAAAAGAGGTACGGGTGCTGTTGCTCTCCTGTCCGATGTCGGTGGAGGACTTGGCGTTCAGGCAGCGAAAGCGCAGGCAGTCTTCATCTTCGACGCCGGCGTAGAGCTTGTATTGAGGCCCCTCATCAAGCACTTCCCGCAGTCCAACCTTGCCATCGCTGTAGAACCGACCTTTTCCGATTTCTGACTTTTTCATCAGCAGATCCTTGTTTGAGTGGATGTGTTGCAGTCGAGACTGCTCGTGGAACAGGGTCATCATCCGCCCATCTGTTCTGTGCCAGCAGCCGGGATGATTAGCCCTGGTCGACAGCTTCGTTCGTTTCCTGGATGCACTGATCCAGCTTGCCCGGGCTTTTTCGCTCCGAAAGGGTCTTCACTCCGGCCAGCGCGGATAGCTCAGCTGCTGCCTCTGCGTGTCCATGATTTGCAGCTACGGCATACCAGCAATACGCCTCGAACTGGCCATCAATTGAAGGGTATTTCCCCAGGCTTAGCCCCAGGGCAAACCGATACATCGCCTCTATGTCGCCGTTGTACGCCTTCTGCTTGAGAGACTCCGCTCGTACATCCGCGGGGTCTCCCTCCGTACGAGGCTGCACCACCAGGGAAGCTGACGCGCCGAGCGTGCGCGGTACGCTGAGGCCAGAATTCAACATGCTGAGAGCTCTAGCCGATTCAGAGTCTCCGGCGGCTGCGGCTTGACTCAAGAGATCTTTTGCTCGGGATGGATCGTTGAGGTTGGGTTGGTAAGTGTTATTGAGCAGCAAGGCGAATTCCCGTTTGGCCCTGACGCTGGTCTCTGCAGCTTTCTCCATCAGAGCGGTCCCATATGGGATGTCCTTGGTTACCCCTTTCCCAAGTAGATAGTCCCAGGCCAGCACCCGGGTAGACTCGACATGGCCAAGTCCGGATGCAGTGGTTAGATAAGCCACTGCGAGCTCAGGGTTAGCTGGCACTCCTTCTCCGTTCTGGTAGACCTTGGCCAGCCGGTACAGGGCATCCATGTTCCCCCTGAAGGCGCTTTGCTCCAGCAGTTCGATCATTGCCGTCGTGTCACCGGTGGTAGCTACCTTTTCCGCCTCGGCCAGCGCCTCACGGCCGGAGTCGGGTGCCGGTGTTACTGCAACTGGAACGTTCGGCGTAGAGGAAATCGGGGTCGGAACTGCACCAGCAGGGTAGACCTGAACGTCGGGTTCGATGTCAGCCGTCTGCCTGATCTGAGCGACGGGCAAATCGGCAGGGACTTGCCGCGGTGATGCTTTGAGGATGCGACCAGGTTCCGCGGCGGGTGCTTGGAGTGGTTCTCGCGCAAGAGGCTCGTCGAAGGGGTTTCCCTCCCGTGTGACTTGGGAGGTACAGCCAGATGCGATGAGCGTTAACAGGAAGGTGGTGGGGATGCTCAAGCGTCTCATGCAGAAGGGCTCCTAACCATAGGCTGGCAAGGATTACAGAATCAGCAGAGAGGCCCAACCGAAAGCCAGGCCCGCATTTTCGGGCCCGGCTCTAAACCATAACGGGAAGTATCTGAAGCTCGGTGGACGTTAAGCGTTGAGCAATTCGAGGTCAGCCTCGGTGTGCGGGGTTCCACTGAAGTTCAGTCGGCGATACAGCTCCTTCAGGACCTTCTCGTCATCGGTGTAGTCCATCTCGATGCAGGGGAAGATCAGGTTGTTGAAGCGGCGGCGCTTGTCAGCCAGGCTCAAGTCCTGGAAGAAGATCCCCCCGAAGATGCTGATCTCCCCGTGAAAGAAGCGGGCGATCGCAGTGATTCGCTGTTGACCATCAATCAACCACCCAGACATGGGCTTGTCATGGCCCTGGTCGTCATAGTCGCGCCCATTGATAACGTAGTACCCGGTACCAAGGCCCAAGAAAATCCCCTCAATAAATTGGACCTGTTGGTCGAGGTTCCAGCTGGGCGGACGCTGCCACGGCGGAAGCACCAGGTTCAAAAGCTGACGCTCCTGATCAACGTTAGTGCGGGCCGGGGTCCCCTCCCACAGTGCGCTTATAGAATACGAGCGCTGGTTCCCAGCAAGGATTGGAGCAGGTAGGGAGAGAGAGGACATGGCGATCTCCAGTTGTTGAGCGACCAGGAAAAAGTGGATGCGCACATAATCTGGCAGGTAGGGGTGTGCCAGAAGCCCATGCGAGGAACTGTTGTAGATCGTCAGGTCCAGGCCTTAAGCGTCTCGGCCGGAACCTCGGAGCGGAGAGTCAAGATACATTGCTGGTAGGCCACATCGTAAAGAATGACCGCCTCGCCGATTTTCAGCGCCCTCATCACTCGTTCGATCTTCACGGCCTCAGGAGTGTCGTCACCCCCATCAGTCCCGTCCCTACTCACGAAATCGGCCATGAGGTTGTGAAGCGTTTCAGGCTGTAGCTGGTCGTAGGGTATGAGCATGGGATCACCTCTGAATTGCCTTGAAGGGTGAGGTGATCCTCTGCTGTTGAACGGTGTGCCAGAACCTGCAGTGTTATCAGTCCCTACTCTGGCAGTGCTGCACAAAACTTCTGATCAGATCCCGTTCGGACCTGGCGTCAATCAGGAAGCCGTAGAATGAGTCAGAGCCTGCGGGGTGAAAGCCAAATCCAAGTTGTTCAGCGGACTGCATATCCCAAATCATGCTGGAGTCAGGGGTGAAGGTCGCCGTCAGATAATCACCACTGATCTTGGGAGCGGATTGCAGATGAGGGATGGGGAGAAACTGGCTGTTCACCCTCAGGGTGTAATTCCGCGCATTCCGCAAAATCTCTTGGTTGTTGGTGCCTGCATCGTATAGAGCGGAAATCTTGACGCCGTTGTGACTCGCGCAGGTGACGATCAGCTTGCCGGTACCGTTCCAGGTTTCCTGTTCCCCCTTGAGGTACACAGTTCCTTGCTTGCCTTCGATCCCCCACTGGGGCGATAGAATCCCGTTGTTCACCAATGACAGGCCAGAGGCTTCAGAAATTGGTAAAAGCTGCATCTTGCCGCCACCGACCTGGGCCATCTTTTCGAACAGCAAAGGGCTGACCCCCATACGGATCAGGTAGCTGGTGATGGCAGCGCTGACTACCTGCCCGACATCCAGGTCTGACGTCGAGGTGGTCCGGCGATAAAACCTGTGGATGCCAATACGGGCGTTCTGGTCTGCAAACCGGAAGTGGCCTCCACTGAATGTAAGGACGCAAGCGCTGTAGCAGATCCCGGGCAGAGGCTTGCCATAGTTACCACTGCTTTTTCCGATCGAAGTGTTGATGCCTCTGCGCCGGATCGCTTCACCCAGCTCCATTCCTGCGACCAGGTCCCCACCTGCAGAGTCCAGGTAGAGCATCGGCACCTTCCTGCCTATCTGGTCGAGGGCGGCCAGCATCTCCTGTTTGGTCGAGGTGGTTATTTCGCCTGAAAGGTACAGTTCTGCGGGCGCGGCGGTTCCATCAGGATATGTGCTTTGGAGCACTTTGATCGATGCGCCAGCGGTAGCAGGACTGAACATCAGACCGAGACTAAAGGCTGCGCCAAGAGCCTTCCCGGCCAAGTTTCTGATCTTCATCTGGCGCACTACAGGTCGAACCGTTTGAAGGTCAGCTTTCCTGCCGGAGTGTCTTGGGTGAGGTCTCCATTCTCCAGGATTTCGAAGCGAACGATGCGGTTGCCTTCTTGATCGAGGGCGGTAATTGATCCAGATTCTCTGCTCCAGCTGGACACCTTTACGTCCTGACCATCGGCGCTGATATTCCCTTCTTGGATCACCGCAATACCAACCGTCCTGGCCTGGCCTCCTTCGGATTCCATCGTTGCCTTGTAGGCACCGACAATTGAGTTGTCGCAGCCGGCGATCAGTGTGAGGGACATCACCAAGGCTATTCGTATAAGAGATTGCATGGAGGGCATCTTTGCTTTCCGAGAATAGGGTTTCTACAAAAAGCTAACGGGTTCCCCCGGCCATTCCAGTGAAAATGTATCCCGGAAATTCAGGGCCTACATTTCTGACGCGATCGTGCGGGTAGCGGCTTCGGAATGTCCTGTAGGCCTGCTTTCACCATCCTGCGGTACTGGTCACGTCGGGGAGGGGGAGCAAGGGGTATTTGCTCCGGGGGCGGAATTCCCTCGCGCTGGGCCAGACGAAGCACCGTTTCCTCGTAAGCATCTTGGTAGTTTCGAACGCCAATGCTGACCCTGATTTTAGGGGCGCCGTCGGCGGTTTGATTGGTTGCCCAGTGCGCGCGATAGGGTGGTGACTGGGAAACGATCAAGGAAATACTTGCGATTGGTTTGGAAGAACACGCGGCGCTATGGCTGCCTGGATCGATGCCTAGCTTCTTCTCTGTCAAATCACGCCAATCCATAGCTGCGCGTAGAGCTTCGCTGAGGGAGACCTCGGGGGTGATCTTGAAGGTCTGGTAATAGTCTCGACGATGCTCCTTCGTGCCTTGCTGGATCGTTGGCCTATATCCAACAATCTCGCCGTCCTGGTTCTTCAGAATCACGATCCGACGCATCTGGAACCGTTTGTCATCTCGCCAGCGGCGTTGTCGCATAAGGCGAGGGGCGGTCAGGCGGAGGGTATCAGCGGACGTAGAAGGTATAGGGGCAGGGGAGGCAGAGAGGGGCACTGGCAATGTTCCTTATCCATTGGCCCCACCCATATTGGGTAGGGCCATCCGAAGTTCGATATGTTCGCAAACATCGAGGGGGATTCAATGCCATTTGTCGGTCCGGAATTTCGGACACTGAGGCTCACCAAAGGAACGATGGCGGGCAAGCATTCTCCTTAAAGTGGAGCGAGATGCCGAGGCTACACGTCTATCTCAATGGTTTGCGCCTGGATAACGCCAATCAGTTGGTGAAGGCGATTAGCCAGGTCACGACGCGCATCAGAAGTGACAATTCGACCATCGCCGTATAGGCCCTGCATGATGGATTGAAGGCAGCGGAGCTGCTCACCTTCGAGAAAGAACCCCTTCATGCTTTCAAAGCTCGGTGGAAAGAGGTCTCGCCAGTGAGTGATCTGCTCGGTCACATCCCAAGCTGACGAGCAGGTGGTTTTCCATCGGCCGGAGCACTCATCTTCATCTGGGGGATACCACCTGACGACTGCCTGGGTTCCATCCTTGAATAGCCCCTGAAGTGCTTCAGATCGGGTCGTGTAGTGATCGGTGTTTGTGGCCGCTGGCGCGATGAGTACGCTGATCCAAGGCATGCTGCCTCTCCCGTGTATTAGGCCCGGCGTTTTGTCGTCGGAGATAGTTGTTCGAGGGCGTTCAGCAATCGCTGCGCATCATTCGTGCGGATCTGAACCACCTCTGCGCCACCGGCAATGCCGGCGCGGAGTTGGCTCGGTACTTTCGCTTTGAGCAGCGTACGGACTACTGCTTTTGCCGCGGCGACAGGGCGATCCTTGCGGGGCTTCCTCTGTCTGTCTTCCTCCTGAGCCGCTTCCTGAATCACAGCCATAACGTCCTGGCCTGTGGCCTCAGCAACACGCATTGCCTTGTGTGCTGAGGCAATGGACGCTTTTCGGTTGGCCACCATTTCCACCAGCCCAGTCGGTGCTTTGGAAAACTCAAGTAAGGTTTTCACATGCCGCAATGATCGGCCTGCGATCGCTGCGATCTCGATGTCCATACAACCAGCCTGGCTAAGGTTCATATACACCTGCGCAGCCAGGTGCGGGCGAAGGCCCGCAAGAGCTATCCGGAACGCCTGCACTACTGCTGCAGGAATCGACTCGCCGGAGGTCAGAGAGGTCTTGACCTCTTCATATGGCAGATCTTTCACGCCTCACCCTCCCGCGAAATGATATCGACCTTCGTGCCGGCGCAATCGACTACGTAGGTGTAGTCCTCACTGGTATCGGCGGAGGTGTCAAAAGTGCCCTTGAAGTCCTCGTCGCCGTAGCTACGAGAGCGCGGAACGAGCACCGGGTAGTAGTCGGTGGAATGACGGGTATCGCGGACACCGATCATCAGTCGCTGATCCAGGGTGATGAGCTTCTGCCTTTCCTCGTTGACCTTCACGAGCACGGCCTTCAGGTCGGCGGGCAGAATCTCCAGGTCGAACTGTTGGAGAGCTTCCAGTTGATCGAATAGGGCTTGGAGCTGGTTGGTATGGAACATGGGATTCTCCTTCTGGGAACGTGGAGTAATCCTCACGCCTGCGGGGCTGTGCCAGAACCCCCTTATGGAATGACACAAGGTGTTCTTTTTTCTGGAATTCAGGTCGTTAACTTCCTTAAGGCGAACTGTAATCGCGAAGGAGAGATCAGACTTTGAAGTGGACCTTGGTAGTTGTCACCTTTCTACAAGGTGGTTATGGCACTCCAGCAGGAGTGCAGTACCCCATCGTTTCCGTTACCCCGTACCAAAGCCAGGCCGAATGCGTAACGGTCCTCAACGCCATCATGGATATGTCGGGCTATCAATCTCGGGCGAAGTGCGTCCCGCCGCCGGCAAAGATTCCGGCGAAAGAGGCGGCCGTTAAGTAGATCGGAGTGCGAAAGGGGCCGCCCTTTGGGCGGTCCCTACATTTTCGTGATGTGAGACTGTCTCAGTCTAGTGGAGAGTGGCTGGCGCTCTCAGGATCGGTGCGTAGGGGCTCTCTGCGAGGAGTAGGCGGCGGCGTGTTTTCTTCGCTCTTCTGCTCTCGAGAAGTGCTGGCGTGCGCCGCTGATATTTCTTTGGCGACGATACGAACCATTACGCTATCGGTAATGAGTCCATAGAAGGTGCCGTGCAACTCCAGAGGATGTGCAATTCGATTCAAGAACTGGCTCCGTGTTTCTGATCTCCACAGGGACGAACATACAGCATTGGTGCATGGTCGCCCCTTCAAAAACGGCCACTCAAGGTAGCCCCGTTTCATCATGCTGCTTGGGTTTGGTTCTCAGTGGCACTGCCCTTGACTTTGGCCAGTTTGTCCATGAAACCAGCCAGGGGCATGTCCTGCAGATCGGAAATTCGATCGCGCAGAATCGACCAGCGTTCTTCTTCCTCCATGGCCATGTACTGGCTGCGATAGCGGCATCCATCCAGGATGAGTTCAGTCGCGGTCGCGCGGTCGACTACGAAGACGACCTTGCCATCAAGCTTCAGGTTCTCCCTTGCAAAAACCTCAGAGATGCTGTCTTCCGGGTCTAGCGTGGCGTAGAAGCGGCCGCGGAGAAAGTCACCTTGGAACGTGGTCTGGCCCAGTAGTGGGCGAGCTGCATTCATCAAAATGTGCCCTGAGGGTGTCTCGGTTCCGTGATCCAGGTTGGTAGTAACCGCAACCGGAGCATGGGCCAGGAAGGAAAGCAGGTTGGATTGAGCGTATTGCATGGGGAGGTCCTCTGTCTGGGATAGGCCCAGTATCAGCAGGGAAGGGCTGTGCCAGAACCGCTGTCAGAATTTCACAGGGTCAACTTGACGTGCATCGCTCAAACGCTTCTGTACCTTGGACGCATCACTGGTGACGCCAGATCCTGGCAAAGAGAGGCCCCCTTGATACGTCGAATTGCCGTAATGGCAACCCTTACCATCGCTGCCGGTTGCAGCTCCCACGCTACGTCGGAAACTCCCACGTCCTTGAATGGCCAGGTATCCGCGCAGCCCACTCCCTTGACTGCAAGCCAAGCCCGTTCGTTGGCATTCGATGACTGCAATTACATCGTCGACCACCTGGCTAGCACCCACAAAGATTCCGCACGGGCTCGAGCGTTGAATTACTGCATGGGCGTGGACGTCGCTAAGTTCGGCATGAACTGATCTGGTCGATCAGCCAAGAAAAGAAAACCCCGCACCTGTGAAGGTAGCGGGGTTTTTGTTGGCTCCAACTTTGAAATCCAGCAAACCGAAAGGCCAGCTGGTGACAATCAAGCAGCGGATGCGTACTTGGCGTCGATGTTTTGGAACTGATCCAGCATTTCCCGGTAGCTGATCTCGCCGCAATTGTGCCGCGTGATGAACTCCAGGCGCTCGCACCCTTTCTTCCACTCGACCGTAGATGCAACCCGATCGAGGGTATCTGGAGATGCCACCATACGAAAACCGGCGCAGAAGGCGTCTGATACGACTTCGTCCAGAGTTGTGCAGGTGTGATGGGTAATCCAGCCGTGCAGACCGAAAGCCTGGTAGCGGAATTTACCGGGTTCTGAGGCATCAGGAAGAACCAGCGCCCATTGGTTCCCGGACCAATGTTTGAGGATCAACCCTACGCCAACCCGATCCAGTTCGTTGTACAAGGCGGTCAGGGCTTCGTGCCGCTCCATACTTTCCCGGAGCATTTGGCGGACCGAAGGCGATAGACCAGCTTGATCGGCATGGAGGTCTTCGCCATCCCCGAAGGTTTGGCGGACCGCCCTTGCCTGCTCGATGAAGCGATTTCGAAGGTCTTTATCCATGAGAACTCCAAGGGAGCACTCAAGCCCAGGGCATGATGTGCCCCAGGTTGGGTTAGAGGACGCGCCGGCGGATGCCAGGGCGCTCGAACCACGCTATGCGCGGTGTGCTGCTCCTGGCCAACCAGGTTGTCTTCATCCACAGATTGACTTCACGACATGGCCGGCCGGAAAGGCGCACGTCATCAGGCGAGCAGCTTGAGAGTTGCCCGACAAGTCTCACTTCGAGGATTTGAGTAAGTCGACTGTAGTCGAGTCACTCGGTGTGCACGAATGTGCAGTGGTTGGAGCCAGCGGTGACTCCCCGATTGAAAACTGAAACTCAGGTCTCAGCCGGGGCCAGATGAACACCCTAGAGTTCTAGCGCGTACATCTGGTGCTTAAAGTCCAAGGACTCAAGCAGGAAGCATGTTTTTTGTATCACCACGCCCTACCCATCGCAAGTCAAACTGAGGCCTATTTTCTTACTCTAACGCGGTCGAGCCCGGTTTAGAGGTATGTACTGCGAGTGTTCGTCTCTCAGTACCCGGCCGAGGCTCCATCCTTCCTCAAGCGAAGCCAGGTCATCCCAGGCGATCGGGGTCAGACTGGCATTCCACCCTGCCTTAACGTCGCTGGTGTAATGGAGCGATCCATCGGGATGAAGCCGGACTATCAGTGCGTCTGGCGGTGATTGGATGTTGTGTCGACGAGTGAATCGGAAGCAAGCCGAGCATTCACCGCCGCCGGAGCACACATCGAAATGACTACCCCACTGAGCAATGGCCGTATTCATCGATTCCCGAAGCCCTGCAAATGTCCGCGGCCGGAGTGCGCAGCGGGGTTGAGGGTCAATCGAATCGATGCGTAAGCGATTCCTTCCGTCGCCATCAGGGCCACGCGGATCGCAGCTTGGGCCTTCCAGGTATATTGGCACTGTGGTCTCCTCAGGCAGCTGTGGCAATGGTGCTGGTTGGGCAGGAGCGCTCTGCCAGGCGCAGCTTGCGTGCTAGATCCTTGTCCGCTCGCCAATCGCTTGGCGTGTACGAGGCGAACACCGGAGGGCAGCCTGGCCGGCTGAAACGTAAGTGTGTTCCCCGGGTGATGGAGATTTCCCAGAGAGGATGTGCTTTCTGTAGTTCTCGGAGACGTTTCATGTGATGGGATTCCAGTTTGAGTACGCCCATCGTGATGCTCGAGGATCTGTGCCACCAGCTGATAAAAATCAGGCCCCGAAGGGCCTGACATTCAGAAGTCGATCGGTGATTCTTGGGGGCAGCGCGCCAGATGCAAGCCGAGTTGAATCGAAACGATCTCGGCCAGGTCCTCTTTCGTCAGGGGCGCGTCGCCAATCGCCAAGCCAGAACGAAGTACGTGTGCACCATTCTTTGCCTTCCAATCGATCGCGACAAAATGAAGCCCTGGAACTTCGTTGAGCGGAGGAGCAAGGCCCCAGGTCTGTGTAGTCCGCGCGAAACCGGCCAGGCAAGCGATTACTGTATTTTTCTTGCCTAGATCTCGCTGAGATGCCTCCGGAAGCGAGTCGAATTCGGCTACTGTGCCGAGATACTGCTCGAACGGCTTGTGTTTCGGATCTCGTCGAAGCAGTTCCGCGATGATCCCATCACCACTCACTACGGAGCGGTAGAGATCCTGGGAAACCATTGCGGCCACCCGGGGACCGCGGTGGATGTTCACAGAGTAAAACCAGCATCGAACCGCAGAAATGGCTGGGGTTTCTGGGTCCATCTGCCAGCCTGATTTCTCCATAGCGGCCGCGACACGCTTCCGCATCGCTTCATTAAGTTGGTGCATCGAGGTACCTATCATCTGTTTGGGAGCACCGATCTTGGCATTAACCAAGTGTGCCACCAGCTCGGGAAAAGCCACGGTCGTTTTGAGTTGAATGACGCGATGCGCCAGCTATCGTGGGCTCCGACTTTCGGAGTTCATCGGATACAGGCGTTGAAACCATCGACCATTACCCGACGGCAACTGCTTGCAGCATTTCTCGCCGCGCCAGCCGCACTCACATTGAGCCAAGCCCTCGGCAGTGTCCCCTCAGGACGTAAATACGATTGGCGTGTGGTAGCGCTAAACCGAGATCGTTGGCTTGATCTTGAAAGGCCTGATAGCGGTGAGAAGGCATCTTTCTGCTACTTTCGCGGAGGGAAGGGCTGGGACGTTGGTGGATACCAGAAAGCCTGCAGCATTCTGCGAGACGTGAAATTCAAATCAACCGTTCGCATGAGCCCGAAGCTACTTGATCTGCTTTACCTCATCCAGGTCTGGTTGAGGATCAACCGATTGCCCTACAAGATCCTTGTGAACAGTGGGTACCGCACCCCACAGCACAACTCCAAATTGGAGGGCGCAGCCAAGCAATCACTTCATATCAAGGCGATGGCCGCGGATATTCGCATACCAGGCTTGTCCGTCGACAACCTGGGAAAGCTGGCCCAGGCTATTGGCGTCGGAGGTGTGGGCTTCTATCCCACGAAGGGATTCATCCATGTCGACGTCGGCAAGGTTCGAACCTGGCGCGTGGCCGAATCGACCGTCCTGGAGCCAGAATACTGGATTGTGGAGCTACTCGATCCTTCGACCGATGCTCAGTGGCTGGCCAACCTTGCGCCTGATTGGCCAGAACTTGAAATGCTCGCTTGACCTTCAGCAGCCGCCCTAGATCGCGCTTATTCGCAACTCCACCCGGCGATTGGCTTGGCGACCGGCGGGTGTTTCATTTCCTGCGACCGGCATCGAATCGGCCACCCCGCGAATTGCAATCCGGTCAGCCTGAATTCCACCTGCGTAAAGGAACTGTCCAACCGCCTGCGCTCGGTTGTAGCTGAGACGAAGGTTATTTTGGAACGGACCGGTGTTGTCCGTATGGCCGGTGATTTCAATGCGAAGGTTACCTTGGTTCCGCAGCGATTCGGCCAGTCGCGCTAGGGACGGGAAAGCCTGACTTTGCAGATCTGCCGATCCAGTGCTGAACGTAATGTCCGCGGGCGCGCTCACCACGAGTGCCTGGGTGGTGTTCGCATCATCCACCTGCTTTTCAACGGTGAGGCCTGTCCCTTTCAGCTTTGCCTCTAGCTCGCCATGCTTACGGTCGAGGATGAACCCGGTGCCACCGCCGATACCAGCACCAATTGCCGCACCAATGAGGGCTGCACGACTATCGCCGATCGCCGCGCCAATTAGGCCGCCTGCAACAGTCCCTACTACGGCCCCGACGGCGGTCCGGTTAATTTCACGCTCACCGGTCATGGGGTTGGTCGCACAGCCGGCCAGGCAAGCGAGCATTACGAGGACGCTGAAGGGTTTGAGCAGTTTGTTCATGCTGGAGCTCCTTGAGATGGAGCTCCATGTTGATGGTAGGCAAGGTGTGCCAGAAGCAGCCCCTTGCAATACCCCTCAGCAGCCGATTCCTTGCGCCAGGCGATTGCAGCGCAATGCCAGCTTGTGCTGGTAATCGGTCCCGGTGCAGGTACTCTCAAGTCGAATGAGTTGCTCCAGAGTGACTGCCTGGTTACCCGCTTTGTGGACCGCTTCGGTCAGGCTGGTGCACATCCTCACCACGTAGTTTGGCGCGCTGTACTGGGGATGGCGCGAAAAGTCGTCCGCATCGTGGCCTCGTTTGGTCAACGCTTGCTGGATAATGCTCGAGTACGGTTCGTTTACGGATTGAGTGCTCATGGATTGAGAGTCCTGGAATCAGCCAGCAAAGTGAGAGTGGGCCGTAGTATCCACCACACGGTAGGCCACGATTTGAGCGTGTGGGTTGTAACCACTGTGGTTCCAACCGAAGGCCTGTGCACTGCCGGTGTGCCGCTGGCCGTTGCGGAAGATCACTTCGACTTGGCTCGCTTCACTGAGCCCGTGTGGAAGGTGAGGACCTGTGACAGGCGATCCACCCCAGGTTAGGTATCCATCCTGCAGCGCAGCTTGCAGAGCTTGCTCGGCGATTATGTTCTGCACCAGGTCGAACTCGGCGCGTGCTGCTCCATCTCGAGTCTCAAAGATGAAGTCGCCTTCCTTGCCCAAGTCGGTGCGGCGGCGGTCACAGACAATACGCCACTTACCGTCCGGATAGTTGTTGCTGACGCAGCCGCAAGCCCCGCTTGGGTAACGAAGATTGGATACGTACCAGCCTCCATGACGCCACTTCGAATAAAACGGTGTCCAGCTTTGGTCTTGGGTTTGGTCTCGTTGAATCGGTTGCATTATCTACCTCAGATGAAGGCCTTGTTGGATGGAGTAATCCTGAGGGTGACGGTTGTGTGCCAGGGTCCTCAGCACAACCAGAGCGTCTAACGGGTTAGCTTGAAGGGCCACCCGCAGTCGAAATCTGTCTCACCCATTGGCTTCGCCTGAGGTGAAAAGAAATCCACCTGCCGTTCTGCATGATCCAGGGCGGCATCAAGTCTGGGCAACGTTTTGGAGAAACGGGTAGCACTGGTGCCATCGAACGAATGCGCGCCCGCGGCTGCGCAGAGGTGGATTCGTTTCGCGCTGTTCACCCGGCCAATGTGGTAGTAGCAGTTCCTTCGTCTTGCCAGGACACCCCATGCGTTGGCCGTTGCCAACTTCCACTCCGTCGACCCACCAAGGAAGATTCCGCATGCCGGGTTGAGATACTCTCGTACATCGTCGGGCTCCATGCCATCTTGCACCGCCAGCAAAGTCAGGGTGGGAATCCCTGAAAGTCGTTCCTTCCATTTGAGGCTGAACTCCAGTGATCTCATCCCACCGGCCACAATGTCAGGCAGGATGAAAAAGTCGCTTCCCTCGCCGAGCAGGTCGATTGCTCGCCCAAATGCGCGCTCATCAAATGGACGTCCTTGCTGAAATGCTGTCCAAGCGCCGTTGTCCAGGCAGTACCGGAAATCTTCCGTCCGTAATACTCCAGTTGGACTCACCAGCAGTCGCCAGCCAGCCTCACGCATGGCGGCAAGATTCTGCTTGGTACCAGTTCTGCTTGCGTAGGAGACCATCTCGCGGCGATGTACGGGCAGCCGCTCCTCACATTCCGGTTCCAGATCAGCACTGCCATCGAGGTTGTAGTAGTCGGCATAGGCCATAACAGCCTGGGAGTACCCGACTCGGCTTCCCTCCTTGTAGGGGGTCATCCAGCTTGGCGGGGTGAAGGCGGCGTCTTGCATGTTGAGCTCCATGAGCAGAATTCATGCAAATGGTGACTCGCCCTGAGTGTGCCACCAGCCGGTTATGATCAGGATTCGTATGGTTTTGAGGCTGCAAATATGCGCTACCCGAATTCCCTCATGACAACCTATTTCAACGGCTGCGCCGGCGGGCAATCTGAGCCATGCGTCGTTATTTTTCGCGACGAAGAGGTGGTAATCGAATACACCCGCAAGGGGCAACCCTCCACATATCGGGGACACCTGAAGGACGGCATCTACTCTTTGCGGTACTGGCCAGAAGCAGATGGATTTGTTGGGGAGGCCACCCTATGCGCACCAGAGGGGAACCTCATGGACGGAGACTGGTGCGAGCAGGAAGGCGGCAGCAAGGATGTGGGCACCTGGGAAATCGAACTCAGAAGGTAGGGCCGCCGATCAGCGGCCCGGGTGATGCCTCCGGTTCCACTCTTTGATGATCCCTTCCGGAACCTGAGCACACTCAGCAAGATCGTCGATTCCGAGACGTTGGGCGAATCGTTTGATCCGCCAGGACTCGCTCGGGTAGCTTGCTGCCGTGTACTGGGGTTTGAGCCAGTTCAGGGCCTGGGCGGCATTCTGAAAACAACGCCGCCCGCTATAGCCCAATGCCGGGCCGATCACCACGGCTGTGATGGCCAGTCTGTCACGTGGATTGATCGACTCCAGTAGCGTGATGAGAGGGCTTTCCGGCTTCTTGAACTCAGGTACACGTCCTGTCCGAACATACTGGGCGTGAAGCCTGGGATTCCGTGCCATCAGGTGCAGCGCTTTTCGATCAACCATGATGGTCCTCTTCGATCAGATCCTGGGTCGGCAAAACGGTATTCAGGTTCACCCAGCGCACCATCTGAGCGTCGGGAGATTCCCCACCGTAGACTCGCTTCCTCCAGGCCGGGAAAAGGAATTCGCCGCTCTCCTGATCTTCCTTCTCCTCCGCCTGGAGCCGATCAACCTCTGTGTTGGCGATGTACACGATTGTGTTGCCATCTTTCAGGGGCCGGCCGCGGAGCGCCTCGATACCCTGCTGTGCAATCAGTTCAGCTGCGGAGCCTGGAGCTGGGGTCCTCTTAACCATTGAAGTGCCCCTCGACTACATCAAAGCATCCTTCATGGGAGTAAACGTTCACGCTGTTGCCGTTGGGGAATGGCTCGCCCTGGAGGACGATTGCGCATCGCCAGTTTCCCGCGGCGGTGCGCAGAGTGTTCATTACTCGTCCACGAATTGTCGGTTTCAGCATGGACTTGTCATGAGGTGTGAAGATCACGTGGTCCATAGGCTGGACTGGACATTCAAGTGCTGGGACAACGCCGGAGGATTTCAAATCCCTGGGGAGGGTGAGGCTGATTTGCTGCATGTCATGGCTCCTATTTGGTCTAGCCATGATCAGGGGGTTAGGGGAGTGGCAGAAGCGAAGAGTGGTACACCGGGACCGCGAATAGGTTGGAAAACAGCACACCTACTTGGCGTGTAGCAACTAGGTAGTTTGTGGACACTTCCGTTGCCGGCCTAAGCCGGGAACTGAATGGGGAATACTGTGTTTCGACGCCTTTCTTATCTGATCGCTGCATGTGAGGCGGAGGAGTGGCTACCAGGGCTTATCAGCAAACTCCTGGGCCAGGATCACGCCAACGAAATCGAGGTCGTTCTCGCGTCTGATGATGGTGTCGACCTACGTACCAGGCTGCCTAGCGATCCTCGTCTTGTACATTGTCCGCCAGCATTTAGAACCGGGCCGGCCGCGGCGCGCACAAGAGCACTTGTAGCTGCGTCAGGAAGTCACGTTGTTCAGATGGACGCAGATGATGATGTATCGGATGGGTTCGTCGAGGCCGTGATCTCGGCTTTGAAAGTAACCCCTGCTGTCGCTCTAAGGACTGTGTATGTCCGAGGAGGGGAGGAGGTGAAGCGCTTTCAGTCCCCAACGCTGGAGCTGGGCTCACTGTTGGATTTTTATGGCAGCGTCATTTGTGCGGCTCCCAGGAACTGGATCAGGCTCTATCCAGCGGCGATTGCTGAAGACGTAGTTGCGAGCATCGCATTTTTGCACCTAGCGGGAGGGCGGCTGCCAGTAGTGGATGCTGACTACAGAGTGAGGCTCCACCCACACTCCTTCTGTGCCCAGAATGCTTGCTCCTTCACCTCGGCTTATCGGTCAGGAGTGGTTCGTGCGGGTTGGCTGGCACAGGAAGTCGGCTGCCCAGGAATTGAGGCTGCACTGATCCGAATGTACCGCTCGCGGATTGCCATGAGCCGGGCCTACGATACGTTCTTGTTAGGTGGGGGAGAGGGGGACTATCACGACTTTGTGCAACAGCACCAAAATCACCCGGTCATGCCTGCTTGAACGATTAGGGGAGTGTGGGGCTCACGCCCCACAAGAACATGCCCGCTTACCCTTCTTTACGCTTGCGGGCGGCCTGATCATTCAAGGCTGACAGTCCACCGGCGAAGAACGCGCAGATCAGGGCAGCAATGGAGATGCCGACGATAATGTTGGACTCTGCCCAGTGTCCGTACTCCACAACGAAGAATTGAAGGCCGGAAGCGAGTAGGACAAAGGCGATGACAGCGAGAACGCGCAGAATCATGGGGTAGTACCTCTGTAAGATTTATCGAAATTCTCAAGCCGCTGCCGGTGTGCCAGGAGCACTCTCGTCATCATTTTTCACCGCCTGCCTGACCGCCCCTTCGTAGAAGCTCAATGCATCGCCTAGCGCCTGGATTCGAGCCGCCACCCGGGCTTCCCACCCGCCACATCCCTCTGGCTTGGTTTTGAGGAGGTGCAACGTTTGGACAACGAGTTCGCTGGACGACAAGTGGTCAGAGTTTTGATAGGAGAAAATCATCTTGTTGCTGAGCAGCAGCGCTTCCATTCGGTCATCGCTCACCTCAAGAGGAACTATCGGACCTCGAAAAGCAGGGTCAGGTCGGTAGAACGAAGCGATGCCGGCTACAGGCACTGCAGGAGTGCTCGTTACGCGCATTGTTGGGTAGATGCTTTCTGCGTAGACCAGCAGCGACTCCGGTGATGCTTTCGGTCCAGCGATATCATTGCCCAAGCAAACCAATCCGTTGCCGTCATAGGTTGCGACCTGAAGCACCTCTTGGCCGTAGTCCATCCAAACGAAACCGGAGGATTTCTGCCGTGCAGCGATATCGATTACCCGCGCTGGGATCGTGTTGATCTCGACAATTGGCTGGTCATAGGAAGGGCCAACAACGAAGTTTCGACGGAGGGCAAGAGCGGCGCTTTGAGTGCGGGGGCAGATAGAGCGGGAGGATGACATGAGGTGGCTCCAGTGAGTGACTGGAGCCATTACCCCATGAGGTCAGGCGTGGCAGAACCTAGGCAGCGGATCGAGCTGGTTGATCGAGCAGTTGAGCTTGGAGTGCTCCTCCTTGGTCAATAATCGCTTCAAGCAATGCGTTCACCTGGCGCGAGACATTCACCCACCACGCCAAGGCTGTGAGCAGCATGCTGTGGACACTCACCTCATGGGATTTGGCTTGCTCTGCCATTCGGTCCCGAATGTAAGGGGTGTAGCGCAGCATGGTCGAAATCTTGTCCGAAGCCAGGCCGGGCTCTTCGGTGACGACAGGCAGTTTTGCCAGAAGCACCGCGACGTCCGCTTCATCAAGTTGAGAAATCAGCATCTTGCGGATCACTGCGCAGCGTTTCTGGTGGTCAAGCCAAGAGATGAGGCCCATGACGCATTCTGCATTCATGCTCCTCCCATGCTGTTGGGCGAGGTCGGTGAGGCCTTCATGGCACTGGCTGTTGAGGCGGACCATGACTTTGGGGGCGGTACGGGAGTTGCTGTCCTTGTTCTTCATCGCTTCGTCCATACTCCTACTTCTGTGGTACCACGGCCAAGGGTGGCCGTGGTACGCATTGTGCCGGTCGAGCTGGCGGAGTGCCCGCCAAACATCTGAGCTGTAATCCAGGCTGAACTTAGCTCTGGTCGTAAACGGCGAGTCCTTCCACGGTATCGAACTGCTCGTCCAGGCGCACCCATCCGAGACGATTATGCGTATTGAGCCAGTGGCGGATGTCGCGCAGAGCTTGCGGGACGGTCTCAGGCAGGTCTTCGATGTAGAGGAACATTCCGTCCTGGTACACCGCACATACCAGCCAATCATTGTCGTCGCCGTGCTTGGCAAGCACGTCGAAAGTTTCCTTGTCCAGGTGCAGGCAGGATAGGCGCGTGACTTGAATTGTTGGTGCAGGCATCGGGCTAGTCTCAGTTGTTGGTTGGAGAGCAAGGGTCTTGAAAACCTTGTCTATGGAGGGTCAGTCCTGAAGACAGGGTTCCTTCTCAATCAGGCCCCCAATCGCATCAGCCACCCGCTGTTCTGCAAAGCTGTCTTTCGGCAGATGCTCCCAAATCTCGTCGAGTAGAGGGATGCAGGTCTTGACGTACGTTGGCTCGTACTTCCGGGTGGCCCGGAGGTGGAGGTACAGCGCTGAATGAACCTCTGCGACCTTGGGACTGGTGGATGCCAGGTTGGCCAGAGCTACCTCGAGCAGCGGCCGCGAGACAAGGATTGTTCTTGGACCTTGATCACTTGCAAGAGATGCAGTGATCTCCGAGTGGGCTGCGAGTAGCTGAGCGTTCAACCAGTCAGGATAGGCTTCCCCGGGCGGGCAATCCTCTCTGCGGAAACCTGGAGTGAGGATGTCGATGTTCCGGGCGGTTTTGTCCATCACGGCTGCAGGGGCATATCCGCAAACCGCGAAAGCCTGATTGATCAGTGGAAGGTTCGAACCGAACAGAAGGAAATCGCCATCCTCGTCTTGGTTCATCGCATCCACCAGACCTTGAAGCACCTCAAGGGCCAAATTCGACTGCGTTGCATTCATTGCGAGTGGTCCTTGCTACTTGATCAGAGGTGCTGGTGGTGAATTTCTACGTAGCGCTGCAGGTAAGCCTGCTTGCGGGTGGAATCGAGGCTTGGGAAGTGAGACTGATAGTGCAAGCCAACCCACTCTTGAAGTGCTTCTTCGCCGCCTCCCACGAATGAGTCATTGGGGGCGTTTACGGTGATCTCGATGTGATCGCCGCTATCGTCGAGTGAGTCCTCGGTCTTCAGCGACATATTGGTCGTGACGAAGCCATGCGCCGCAGCGAAGCTTGCAGCCCCGGCATGGCAGGCGCATTGGCTGAGCCCATACTTCTTGGCATTGGGGTAGCGGTAGAAAAACTGAATTGCGGCTGCGCCCCGCAGCTTCTGGGTATCGACCAGGACCTGGGCAGGGCCATCGGGAGTCAGCACATAGGCTTCAGCCATGACGGCATCATCGAGGCCGTCATCAGTGTTGAAGACGAGCGTGATTGGCGTAGTGGTCATCATGCCTCCTCTGGAGAGTGTCAAGCAGCGAGGCGCTGCAACAATGCGTTCTGAAGATCGGTTTCGGCTCGGATCACGTCTCGGATCGCCACCCTGGACGAAGGGCGGATGAATACGTGCTCAATGGCGGAGTGGATCAGGAAGTAAACAGGCTCCCCGCGGTAAACGCCCTTCCAGTAGGTGACGTGGTAATCGTCCCGCAGACGCAGTCCACGCCCGTAACCGAGCTGTTGCTCAAGTTCCTCAAGGCCGGTGACGTGCTTCGCCAGCGATTTGAAGGTGATCTTGCGCGCAGCCTCGACCAAGTCGCTGATGGCTTGTCCTTTTGATCGTGCGGACTCGCCGTCATGAAGGTCTATGCACCGCGTGTAGTATTCAAACGCCTGGTTGCTGGTGGACATGGAGATGCTCCCTTATTGGATTGGAGACATCTTCAAGCGCGTCAGGGCGTGCCAGAACCCCAGGCGGCTGAGCCGGGGGGACTCAAAGTTGAGTGATCGTCTGGTTCTCCACCTTGAGCCTTCCGGCGACGTTACCTCGACCGGAAATCCGGATTAGCTCCCAAACTTCGGAATGACTCGAGCTACTGGCATCGTCATCCAGCCTGTCGCAACGACCTAGGTAGAGGTTTCGGCTACCCAGGAACTCGGCGGTAACGGACTCGGCCGTGCGCTGGATGAAATTTCGAACCTGGATGCGTTCGCCGGCGAAGTCCAGGGATGAACCATGCTGTGCCACATAGGCTTCGAGTTGTGTGGAAGGCATTGAAGCTCCGGATAACAGTACGTACTGGCGGTGGCCAGTGTTCCGATTGTGGGAAGGGATTCAAGTGAAGTGAGGGTGCTGAAATTCAAGGCGGCCCTCATCCCGATGAATATCAAGGGTGTGATTGAGGAGAGTTGGCCAGGTTTGGTGCAGAACCCGGCCATTAGGGGAGGGGAAAATGCAGGGGGCAACAGCACGCGCTTGCTGCCCAAATGCATGTCAACACGCCAGAGTTAGTCCCAGCCGGCGTGCTCCACGGCCTTGTTGAAAGTATCCGCGACCAGGTGGGCCAGCTCCTCGTGCGTGTCTGCCTTCGGATGCTGCAGGCCGTCTGTAACGATGGCCTTGTGTTGCCAGGCCCAGGCCTTGCCCTTGTCGGCGAAGATGATTGCGCGAGCTTCGGCGATCCAGAATCGGAACTCAGCTCGCACTTGCTTGGGATCGTCATTGTCCGGAACCTTTGGAACCACCCAGGCGGAGAATTGGCGACTCCGGATCGAATCTACCCAGCGGAGGTCGTCCTCGATGTCCATTCGGAACAGGTAGGTATCAGGCAGGACAAGCTTCTGTTCCAGGATCGATTTGATCTTGCCGGCAACATAGCGCCCATGATCCTTGATGTTCCCCTTGAGTGCGTCACGAAGCTCCTGCTTCGAAAATCGGCCTGCCATGTGCGCAACGCACTGGCCATCCCGCATGACCGTAGTAAACCGACCGTCTTTGTTGAAGACGATGCGCGCTTTCTCATAGCTGTCGTGGAAATGGTCGCCGCAGATTGCTTCCAAGGCTGCGTAGGTGGCCTGCATGCTGGACAGGCCGATCATGTCCGCTTCCTTCTCGGTGATAGGTGCAGGTACGTTCATCTTCAGGTTCCCCGTGGTGTGTAATTGGAACCATCTTCCCCGCCGGTTGAGTGTGCCAGAAGCACTGTAATGGCCCGTTTTCCAACCCCTGTCTACCGAGGCAGGCGGTTGAAGATTGCACGTGAGCAGAGCGGGGGATGTTCTAGTCCCAAATGGGGAAGTGAACGGCAGGTTCAAATTCAGGCCCCCAAAGCAGGGACCGGAATGGCACGGGAGCCGCCAGGAAAGCATCGCGGAGTCGAGAATTGGTTCAACCTCACACAAGCCGACTCATTGAACCCGCTTGGTCACTTTTGATTGAACTGGTGTAGAAGGGCGCGGAGGTGGGCAGCCGCCTTTTGCTTCAGTGCCGAGAATTTGCATCGAAGGATGTGCAGCGGCAGATCGCCGATCAGACCGTCAATGAAAGCCAAAATCCAGTAGCGAATGTTGTCACACGAGGTCGGTGGCGGGTCTTTGTAGTGGCTATGGACTTCGGGGGCTACAGCAACGGCGTGAGCTGCATTGTCGAGAGCAAGGTGTAGCTTCTTGCAGATTTTCATGGCGGCACCAGTAGTGCGGCCTCAGAGAGGCCGCATAGGACTTAAGCCAGCTTTTGCTCTTGCTCGGAAAGGCTGGCGATGAAGCTAGGGCGGTTGAATATGCGCTGGCAATATTCGGAGATTCCGCGAACCTTTGTCAGGTTTATCCCAAGGGACTTTACCCGCCAAAGGAGAGGGGCGAGGGTGCAATCAGCGACCGAAAGTTCGTCGCTCATGAAGTATTTCTTCTGCTCAAAGAGCGGTGCCAGCGCCAGCAGAGTGCTTGCCAGTTCCTTGCGCGAATCGGAACAACCATCTTGGGTTTTGTCCAAGAGCGGATAGAGTTCCCGGTGGATACGGCGAGCCAGCATGCGGGTATGGGCGCGGGCAACGGTGGTGCTGGGTAAGAGCGCCGGATGCGGGTAGCGCTCCTCCAGATACTCGACAACCATGTCCACCTCATGAAGTGCGAGGTCGCGCTCAGCCAGCGCGGGTGCCTGCATCGTGGAACCGAACTGAGCCATCAATCGTGCATTGGCTGGTACTGCGACATCTAAGATGCGAGCGTCGATTGCCTTTTCTGCCAGCACCTGA